>MZGN01000024.1 GCA_002085085.1 Helicobacteraceae bacterium 4484_230 | reverse complement strand
ATCGTTGATTGAAAGGGATATGGGCAAAATCGATTTTCTGGTCCATTCGGTCGCTTTTGCGCCAAAAGAGGCATTGACCGGCAGTTTTATGGAGACCAGTAAAATAGCCTTCAATATCGCGATGGAGATCTCCGTTTACTCTTTTATAGAGCTAACCCATAAGCTTCCGCCATGTACCTGCTAAGTGATCTCTCTTCCGGTGTTTCGGGTGAGGTTCACTATGTAGATGCAGGGTATAATAATATGGGTATGGCTGCGGTAGAGAAAAATGAAGCAGGAAAAACCGTTTTCTGCTGGGATCAGCTAAAGTAATAAACAGAAAGGGGGAGAGTTTCTCCTTTTTTCTATGAACACCGTATTGTCTATTTTTTAATTAACATTACTTTATGTATTTGTAAACTATTCTGCTACTATACTTTATGAAAAAACAATGCGCACTGCTTGTTAAACTACAGGAGAGTTATAAATGAAATTAATGAAGATGAGTCTGGCGGCAGCTATGCTGATAAGTGTAAACTCATATGCTATGGAGAATATGAAATTCGGCGGTGACGCCAAACTGTTTTATGGAACGGTAGATTCAGGGGATACGGATCTTTTTCATAAGGACGGCGCAGCTGGAAATGCAGCTGCCAGTGTAGATGCAGAATACAACAATAAAGAAAAAGCCGTCTCCGTAACGGCGGGTATTACTTATCTTACAACTATGGGGCTTGAAAATACTCTGGTATCGGGTACTTTTGCCGGAAATACGGTTGAGGATCAGGTCTGGATCGATGAGCTGAAACTGACTATTTCTCCGGTTGAGAAGACCACGGTTATTGCAGGGCGCCAGTATATAGATACGCCACTTGCATTTTCAGAGACATGGAATATTGTAAGCAACAGCATGGATGCGGTTGTCATTGCCGATACCCATATTCCGGATACAACCTTGGTTGGAGCCTGGATCGGACGCGGTAACGGTACGGCAGGTTTTCAGGTTGTAGACAACAACTCTGCGGATATGAATCTTGGCGGCAACTATAACAGTTATGGCTCCGCTATAGTCAATGCCGCAGGTTTGAATATAGCGTCGAAAGGAGCATACTCTGTAGGTGCTGTAACAAAACTGGTTCCCCTGACTTACACTGCAGGCCTGGTATTATGATGTAGAGAGTATCGCAAAAGCGTACTGGCTTCAGGCTGATGTAGATTTTGCCGGATTTACTATCGGTGGACAGTACGCAAGTGTCAATCCTTCGGAAAATGTCGATGCCGCTGCAGGTGCAGCCCTGGATGATACAACAGGCTATGCATTTAAAATCGGTTTTGCTCCCAAAGATACCGGCTTCAGCGTCTCCGCGGCATATTCGGATGTCGATGACGGAAACAGTCCTGTCCAGCTGGCAAATACCGCAACAGGTGCTATGAACGGCGCACAGTCCAAGCTTTATACGGAAGCATGGTGGAATTTCGGTTATGTAGGTGCGTCCGGTACTACTGCTTATAATATAACTGCCGAATATGGTAACGATATAGCTGATTTGGGACTTTACTACACATCTGCCGACAATGATGCAGGTGATATGATGGAAGTTACTGCATCGGTCTCGAAATCATTTGGTGGCTTCTATACATCTTTGGCATATATCTTCACGGATGCAGATAATGATAATAACGGTGATTCGTACAACAATATCCAGATATACCTTACTTATAACTTCTAAGTAAATACACACTCATTTACTCACTTTTCCGCCTTCGGGCGGAAACCACCTACCTATTTCTAAATATCTTCCTGATATAATCATTCAAACAATTTAAAAGATTCCCATGTCACTTTTTATACATAAAGTCCGTTATCTTTTTCTTATGCTTATGCTGATCTCCGTGATCTCGTTTTTAGCCATTAATGCCGCACCCAACAGTTTTCTTTCTGCAGGTGAACTGAATCCAAATATGACAGAAGAGGCAATTGTACAGCTAAAGGCCGTTTATGGGCTTGACAAACCTCTGTATCAGCAGTATTTTGACTGGGTCGGCAATATGCTCTCTCTGAATTTCGGCATCTCTTTCGTTACCGGGCAGAATGTTGCGGATGAGATCGCCAAGAGAATCGGGATTACTTTGAGTATAAATATCATCTCGATGTTTTTTGTCTTTGCCATATCGCTTTATCTGGGTATCAAAGCGGCGATCAATTATGAAAAGAGAACAGATCATCTGATCCGGCAGTTTTCGCTTTTCTCATTTTCCATGCCATCATTTTATTTGGCACTGCTGCTGATACTGCTTTTTGCCGTCAGATTCAGCATTTTTCCGATTACGGGAGTACACTCCGTAGAGGAGCCGACAGGATTTGCATATTATCTTGATATGGCGTGGCATCTTGTGCTGCCGATAGGGGTGATGGTCTTTGTTTCGCTTGGTTCCATGATAATCTATGTACGTTCTCTGACTTTGGAGATTCTAAAAAGTGATTACTACTATTTTGCGCTTTCACGCGCATTGCCGCAAAAGATTCTGTTTCGACGCTATATACTGCCGAATCTGATGCCGCCCGTGATTACGCTGCTTGGCCTGTCGCTACCGGGGCTGATAGGAGGCAGTGTAATCCTGGAGCAGATATTCGGCATTGAAGGTATGGGGCAGCTTTTCTACCAGAGTGCTTTAAGCCGTGACTATCCTGTAATAATGGGAATATTGATGATAACTTCTTTTTTGACGCTGCTGGGAAATATGATGGCTGACCTGATTTTGCTGAAGCTGAATCCTTATGTGAAATAGGGAATAGGGAATAGGGAATAGGGAGGCGCCGTAGGCGCGGTTTATTCTCCGAACAGTGCCTCGAGAGAGGAGATGTCCTCTTTCTTCTCTTCGGTCATCTCACCGCTGAGTGAGGTGCTGCCCTCCTGCTCTACAAGTTCTATATTATAACCTGTCAGCATGGAGGCCAGGCGGATGTTTATTCCGCTCTTGCCTATGGCTTTCGATTTTTGATCGCCTGGAAGCGTTACGATCGCTTTGGGGGCTTCACCATCTTCACCCTCTTCTATAACAACCGAGTTGATTATTGCAGGGCTCATAACGCGTGAAATAAAGATCTCCGGAACGGATGTGTATTCGATACAGTCGATGTTCTCACCAAGCAGCTCATCGCTTACAGCATTGATACGGACACCTTTGACTCCTACGGTGGCGCCAACAGGATCAACCTGCGGATGGGTAGAGAGCAGAGCGATCTTTGCACGTTCGCCTGGAATCCGTGCACTTTTTTCAACCAGGACGATATTGTCGTTTATCTCCGGTACTTCCAGGCGGAGCAGCTCTTCAAGGAACTTTGGAGAGGTGCGGGAGAGCTCTATTTGGATACCGATGGCCTTGTCTACATTCACGCGGCGAACAACGGCACTGATGGTATCTCCCACCTTAAAATGTTCTCCTTTGATACGGCTCTTCATCGGTAAAATGGCGCGTACTTCATCTACTTCAATGTATGTATTTTGAGCATTGTCTACCCGTGTTACACGTCCGGATACAAGAGTTCCGACTTTTTCTTTATATTTATTGTAGAGTTCGTTTTCCACAAGCCGCTGTATGTGAAATTCAATCTCACGATGCAGAGTGGCAACTGCTGTGCGGCCATGTTTTTCTATGTTATGTTCGATCTGGAATTCATCGCCGACCTCAACATCCGGATCGACTTCAGCAACAGCTTTGCTCAGGCTGATATATGCCTGCGCATCTTCCCCCTGAAGTTTCTCGTCATCGTCTTCCACGACTGTGATCGTCTGGTATACCCGGATCGATTTTGTCTCTTCGTCAATCTCGGCATCATAGGCGAATTCAGGGTTGATCAGACGTTTTGCTGTCTGGATGAATGCTGTTTTAAGGCCCTCTTTGACCATGTCCTGTGGAAGCCCCTTTTCATGAGCCAGGGCGTCGATAATATCTAGTATATTTTCCATTATTATTCCTGTTAAATTTTGTATTTTTCATAAAAAATAAAATATTTGTTTTTGGGAGGTTTTTTATGAAGAAAGGTATTATACAGTAATTTGCTTTAGTGCCTATAAAATCCTTGAGCGGCCATCGGCAATGGCTTACTAAAAAAATGTCTTAAACCGATATTTAACCAATGAAAGCTATAATGCACCACTTATAGAAGATGTATAAAAGGAAAGTGATGGAGCTGAAAGTAGCACGTACAGAGCATTCAAACAAACCGAAAAAGATCGATGTCGAAAAAATAAAAGATATGGTCGAAAAAGAGGGTTCGGTCATTCTTTATTTTGATCGTGACAATTCCCATAAAGACCTGCTGGAGCTTCAGGATATTTTTGAGAGTGAAGGCAAAAGTTTTTATATGCGTGAAGTCCGTTACGGACTCTCTGAAAATGAATATATGTACGAAGTACACATTTTGTAATTGTAAACAGGACGAGTATTGAGTCGTAAACTTTTTATAGAAACGCTTGGCTGCGCGATGAATGTCCGTGACAGCGAACATATTATCGCCGAATTGAAAGAGAGTGAGGATTATACTCTTACGCAAAATGCCAAAGAGGCGGATCTGATTTTGATCAACACCTGTTCGGTGCGTGAAAAACCGGTACAGAAGCTTTTTTCCGAGCTGGGCGCTTTTAATAAAAATAAAAAAGAGGGTGCCAGGATCGGCGTATGCGGTTGTACTGCATCACATCTTGGAGAAGAGATTATAAAGCGGGCACCCTATGTCAGCTTTGTTCTCGGAGCCCGCAATGTCTCCAAGATAGGTGATGTTCTTCACCGGGATAAGGCGGTAGAGACGGAAATAGATTATGATGAGTCCGAATACGCTTTCAAAGATTTTCGATCATCGCCTTATAAGGCATATATAAATATTTCCATCGGATGCGACAAGCAATGTACATACTGTATCGTTCCGAAAACCCGCGGCGAAGAGATTTCCATTCCTGCAGAACTCATTATAAATGAAGCCAGACGCGCAGTAGAAAGTGGTGCCAAAGAGGTTTTTCTGCTGGGTCAGAATGTGAATAACTATGGCCGCCGTTTTTCGGGCGAACATCCAAAGACAAGTTTTACACAGCTTCTTCAGGAAGTAAGCAAGATAGATGGGCTCAAGAGGATTCGTTTTACCTCGCCGCATCCGCTTCATATGGATGATGAGTTCATCGAGGAGTTCGCCACTAACGACAAAATATGCAAATCCATGCATATGCCCCTTCAGAGCGGCTCTACGGATCTGCTAAAAGCGATGAAGCGCGGTTATACCAAAGAGTGGTTTTTAAACCGTGTGGCAAAACTGCGCAGTATGGTGCCGGGCGTTACGGTCAGTACCGATGTCATCGTGGCTTTTCCCGGAGAGAGCGAGGAGGATTTTGAAGAGACACTCGATGTTGCCAGAGAGGTAAAATTCGAGCAGATGTTCAGCTTCAAGTATTCGCCGCGTCCGCTTACCGAAGCAGCCGAATATGAAGATTTTATTGATCCCGAGGTGGCTTCCAGGCGTCTAAGTACGCTTCAGAAGATGCAGGATTCCATTTTGGACGAGATTACCGAAGGGTATCTTGGAAAAGTTTTTGAAGTCTATTTTGAAGAGCTTCGCCCGGATGGTTATGTGGCAGGACGCAGCGGCAGCAATGTTATGATAAAAGTCAAAGGAAGCGAGGAGCTGCTTGGAAAGTTCTTCGATGTGAAGATCATAAAAACAGCCCGCATGGTACAGATTGGAGAGATCATTGAGCCGTAAAGAGTTTTTTCGCTCTATTGCGCTTGTAGTGGTTCCCCCGATCGGCACACTGCTTATCCGTTTCATATACCTGAGCAGCAAAAAACGCTTTCATCTGCCTGAAAACATTCCGGAGGATCCGGTTATTTTTGCCTTTTGGCACGGCGATCTCCTGATGCAGCCTTATCTTTATTACAAGTTTCGTAAAAAACCGTATGCCCAGATGCTTATAAGTGACCATTTTGACGGAAAGATCATTGCGAAGATAATAACCTATTTCAGGCTTGGCACCATTCATGGCTCAACTACACGCAACGCCGTAAAGGTTCTTATAAATGCAATACGCTCCCTGAAGGCAGGTTATGACATAGGGATAACTCCGGACGGCCCAAGGGGACCGCGCCATGAAGTAGCGGACGGTATTATTATGATGGCGCAGAAAACAAAGGCAAAAGTGATTGTTTTCAGCTGTGTTCCGTCAAAATATACCCAACTTGGAAGCTGGGACCGCTTTACGGTGCCAAAACCGTTCGGTACGCTGGACTTTTATGCTTCTGAACCGCTGACTCTTGAAGGGATGGGGTTCGAAGAAGCCCGTGCTCTTGTAAAAGAGAAGCTGTTGGTGCATGATTTTTAAAAACAGAAGATGAAAAAACCTCTAAACGTATACCGAATTGATTTTTTGGATTATCTCCACAGGTTCAGGGGGTATTCCGATCTGACTCTGAAAACCTATGATGAAGCTGTCAGTGAGGCATTGCGTTATATAGAAGTTGAAGAGAACGGCGGGTTAAATATATTAAACCTGATGCCGTACCGCCTGCACATCTCATCTCTTAAATCAAAAACTATCGCTAAAAAGATCAGTGCAGTACGCTCTTTTGCAGAATATATGAAAGAGCAGGGGGAGAATATACGTCTTTTGGCGGATGAGAGTATTAAAGTTCCCAAAACACTTCCGAAACCCATTCCTCATGAGTATATAAAAGAGGCTCTGGGAGTGGCTGATCTCAGAGAGAAGGTTGTGGTGATACTTCTTTACACCCTTGGGCTTCGTATTTCGGAACTATCCGCATTAAAACTCGAAGATATCACTAAAGAGTGGGTCAGGGTCAGGGGAAAGGGCGGTAAAGTACGTGATATTCCCCTGATGGCCTCAAGTTCCGAACTTGTTGCTTTTTACCGCCGTGAGTTTGGCCCGAAGCAGTTTTTATTTGAGAAAGATGGAGTTGGATTAAGCGAAAATAGTTTAAGATATATGGTAACCAAGCTCTTTAAAAAGGTCGGAATCAAAGTGACTCCTCATCAGCTGCGCCACTCTTATGCTACTGTTTTGCTCAACAATAATGCGCGTATTGCTGATGTCAGTGAGCTTTTGGGGCATGCATCCATGGCTACCACCCAGATATACACAAAGCTCTCAAGCACACTAAAGATGGAAAACTATCAAAATGCCCATCCGCTTTGCAGGGATGATGATGCTAAGTAGAATACTTGAAGCGTTTTACCCGAAAGTTTTTATCGGTATTTCAGTAACTCATGCGCATACCGAGATTGCCGTTGCAGTCAGTAAAGGCAGCAAGTTGCTTAGCCGGAGTGTAAAAAGATTTGAAAGCATCGTGGTTGATGATGCCATAGCCGGGTTTATCGGCGAGGCTTCCCAGATATCACCGCTGTTTTATACAGCACTGATATGTGATGTAGAAAAACAAGGAGTGCTTCCATCCTGTGCTTTGCATCAGATTGCAAAATTTGTAGAACCTGGGTTGGTCGAGCAGCTCTGTTTTAACAATCATTGGCTTGTGTATGCTTACAAGGAAGAGTTGTATCGAAGACTGGAAGACTATAGGTATGTCGGACTGGATTTTATGTTTTCTCCTTTTATGCTGCTTGCGCATCTTTATCGAGATGAGATCAAAGGTGAGCATGCTCTCTATATTTTAAGTGATGAGACTTCGCTGAGCATCGCCGCTTACGACAGGTCGGAGCTCTGTTTCGGCAGCTATATGAAGGTTCCGATACCGAAAAAAACCAATGAAGATGAAGATGATGAGCTGTATGAAATTTTTATGAAAGAGCAGGAGGCGGATATCGATGATGTTGCCGAGCGTCTAAAGCTTGTCGAGCACGCCCTTTTGCTTTATTATTCAGATGACAGGTATCATGGTAAATTTGTACAAAAAGTTTATTTGGCGGATAGTAAAAAAAATTCCGAACAGTTTGCGCAGACTCTGGAAGAGGCATTGTTTGCCGACATAGAACTAAAAAAGATAGATGTAGCCATGCAGGTTGCCAGGCTGTCAGCTGCGGAGGCCGGATATGACATATAGTTTTATAGAGCCGCGCAGCAAAAAACTTGTGGGAAGCGAGCTGCGCCTGACATTGATCTTTTTTACGGCAGTATCGGTTATGCTCGTAGGCCTGTATGGTTTTTTTCTCTATGGCAACAGCCAGCTCAAAAAGGAGAAGCAGTCTCTTGTTTCAAGGCTGCAGGAACTTCGCTCAGACAACAGCATCATTATGGAAGAGATGGATCTTATAGAGAAATATTCGGCATTTGGCGAGGCGGTATTTACCTCCAATACAATTATAAAAGACGAGATTAAAGATTTTTTTGATCTGATTCCAGACAGTGTTATTCTTGACAAAGTGGTTCTCTCGCCCGATATGTTAACGATATTTGGCAGAACTGTCGACAGGGCAAATTTTGAAAAGTCATTTATGACACCCCTGCGCTCTAATTTTTCAAAGAGCAGTGTCGAGCTTGTTCCGCTTGAGAACGGTTCTTTCATCTTTAAGTCGAGCAGTACGATTGCGGAGGAGCGGTAGATATGAGGAACAGCCATAAAACGATAGAGCTGCTTTCAGTCGTCTTTTTTTCTCTGCTTGTGTTTGGTATATTTGTTTTCTTTGTTCTTGTGCCGGAAGGAAAGGAGTATAGAAATCTTGAGATTCAGGTGCAGGAGATCGATGCAGAGGTTTCCAGGCTGCAGATGCGCTACGACAGCTATTATGACCGTCACCGCAGGCTGCAGGAAGAGCATCAGGCCGTTGTCGAGGCGCTTGAGAATAGTTTTGACAAAGAGACTTTGATGGAGATGTTAAAAAGGGATGTCACCGCGCTGGATTTGGATGTACAGGAACGCTTTGATGACAGCAGGGGTATGTATATGCGCAAAGCGGAAGTAAAAGCAAGATTCAAATCCCCAAAGAACTTTTATCGTCTTATAGAAGTTATCAACAGCAGTGAATGGATTATGTCCGTAAAGAAGCCGATAATATTTGAGAGAGTCGGAGACGAGATAAACGCTACTTTCGGCATAGAGATATACCACTCCCCTGTCTAAATTACCGGGCAGATATTTTTAGTTCCATAATTTTGAGAAGTTTGTCAAATACATTCCGGTGGCTGAACAGGTAGGGCCTTAGATTGGCAGATATCCCTGTTTTACGGCATTTTTCCTTAAACTCTTTTGTCATAACAGCTGATTCAAATGGTGCGATAATCGTAAACAGCGGTGTGATGGAGACGGCGTAAACTCTTCCGACAACAGTATCGTTTTGCGTTTTTAGCCGGTTTTTATCCCCCATTCGCATCAGAAATCCGTCAGCTTTAAGTATTTTATCGATCATTGTCATACACATATGTCTCGAGTCCGGTGTCTGAAAGCAGAAAAGTTTTTCGATTGTTGTAATTTCAGGTATTTTGCCGGAGAGCCTCTCCTTTTCTTCTTGCAGATAATTTAAGGTATTGCGTATACCCTGTTCATATTTTTCAAGCATTATTCCGGAGAATCGTTGGCGGAAATAGTTGCGCCTATAGCGCTCATCACTGTTGCTTTCATCAATATAGTAGCGGATGTCATGATTGTTCAGATACTGAAGAAGAGCTGCTTTACTTTGTTGCAGGAGCGGACGTATGCGTGTATGACCGTCAAAATGCTCTATGCTTTGCATGCCGGACAACCCATGGGAGCCCGCACCCTTGCAGACCTGCATAAGAAACCACTCGAATCGGTCATCGAGCTGATGGGCCGTTATCAGGTTGGTGTAGCCATATGATTTAAAAAGTGTGTCAAAAAATTGGTAGCGCACCCTTCTGGCTTCAGCTTCAAAATTATTTTGACTAAGGTCTGCATGGTGGATAAAGCATTTTTTACCATAGCTGTCGGCAAGTTTTTTTGCATAGGAAACTTCTTTGTCGCTCTGCTCTCTGGTGTGATAGTTGACGATTGCGATATCAAAATCGATCTTTTTTTCAAGCAGAAGAAAAAAAAGTGCACTGGAGTCTACTCCGCCCGAAAAGGCAAGAAGGTTTTTACCTTCCTGTAAAAAGGGGACAGTTTTAGGATCGATCATGTCCGGTAACGGTTGCCGTAAGGATCTTGCCTGCTATGCCCGTCACTCTGGCGCGGTAAACTGTGCCGAACTCCAGTTCTTCGTCGATCTCTTTGTCGTTAACATAGATCTCCCCGTCTATTTCCGGTGCCCACTGCAGTTTGCGTGCTGAGAGCAGGTACTCGTGCTCACTGCTCTCTCCGTCTATAACCAGTTCAATCTCTTTTCCTATCTCTTTTTCAAGGGATGCAAGTTCGGATGCACTTGCGATCTCTCCAAGTTTTTCGGAGCGGTCAGAGATCGTTTTATCATCAATTTGTGCCATGGAGTAAGCCGTGGTTCCCTCTTCGTTTGAATAACTAAAGACATTAATACGGTCGAATCCGAAGTTTTCTGCAAAATCACACAACTCTTCGAACATCTCATCACTCTCATGCGGATGTCCGACGATAAAGCTTGTGCGCAAAAAAGAGTTCGGCAGTGAGCGCATATAGTTTAAAAGCTCCACTGTTTTCTCTCTGCCAAACCCCCGCTTCATCAGGCGCAGCATATCGTCGTTTATATGTTGAATCGGCATATCGAAGTAGTTATGAAAGACCTTGGAGTTTGCAATAGTGCTTAGGAGTTTCATTGTTGTTGTAGAGGGGTAAAGATAGAGGATCCTTGCACTCTTTACGCCTTCAATCAGTTCTATGCGCTTGATGAGATGGATCAGTCCGTCTCTTATATTTTGATCACGCAGGTAGGAGCTGGAGTCCTGAGAGACAAAACTGAAATCGTAATAGCCTTGAGCGATCAGTGATTCCACCTCTTTTGCAATACTTTCAAGGTCGCGCGAGTGCAGTTTTCCTTTAAAGGACGGGATGGCACAGAAGGAGCAGGTCTGGTTGCACCCTTCGGAAAGTTTTATGTAGGCATGGTATGAGGAGCCGGTAACTATCCGCTCGGCACCGTCGATAAGATAGACCTCTTCGCTGAAACGGCTCTCCTTTTCGGCCAGAAGCTCATCGATCTTCTCATAATCACCGACGCCAGTAAAGATATCGACTTCACTGAGTTCTTCCATCAGCTCTTCTTTGTAGCGCTCACTGAGGCATCCCGCCATTACTAAAGTCGAATCCTCTTTACGGCTGTCGTCAAGACCGATGACGGTATTTAGCGACTCCTCTTTTGCTGCATCTATAAAACCGCAGGTGTTGACGATGATAACGTCTGCTTCTTCGGGGTTGTCTGTCAATATATATGATTTTAACCGGCCCATCATTACTTCGGTATCAACCAGGTTTTTGGTACAGCCAAGTGAGACTATGTGGAGTTTTTTATTCATGAGTCCTGCTTCTTGTTAATGCGATATTATAGCCAATGGCAGCTATACTTTCATTATGTATGATGTAATAATTCTGGGTGCCGGTGCAGGCGGCATGATGGCAGCGGCATGGTTAAATGAAAAATCCGAT
>MZGN01000123.1 GCA_002085085.1 Helicobacteraceae bacterium 4484_230 | reverse complement strand
GCATCGGTCACGCCATAGCCTACAGGCAGCGTGAATTTCGCATAATATTTTCCGGCCTGCAAATCTGAAAATTTATAATAGCCCGGATTTCCGGATGCGTCACTGCTTGTTACAAGCCAGTTGACAAGATAATCGTCAGCAGTGGATTTCAAGCCGTCCAGACCAGGGCTCCACAGCTCCACACGCACCCCGTTCATTCCGGTTGCCGGTGCTTCGTCCTGTATGCCGTTGCCGTTCTCGTCAACCCACACATAGTTACCGTATCCCGCAGGATTTGATGCCTCTACGACGATACCGACCTTGTTCGGCTCAGCCGCCGGAAGGCCTTCTCCGGTATCCTGCCTGTATGCTTTGAAGCCGAACGAGTTCCACGCGATCTCACCTACAGGCGCATCTATGGGTGCCTGCATCGGCCAGCCAAACTCAAACTCATCCAGCGGATCGATAACGATCGAGCCGAAATCAAATTTCAGTGACTGCACCGTTGAGAGATCTGCCGGCGGAACAGCACTCCAGTGCGGATCGTCACAACCGCTGTCGACACCGTACAGCGGACGGCACGGATTGCCTGATGTGCTGTACCATGATCGGGTGATTTGCTCCAGTCGGTATCTTTCTGTCCCTTGACCCACTTTATCGACTTCATAATTGCCGTTGTACGGACATCGATATTGGTGATGCTTGAACTACAGACCAGCTCCGCCGTATCTGAATCACCATCGAGATCATCGGTATCGGCCGGCCGGCTCTGACAGTTGTTGAGAATAACTCCTGTCATATCTGTAGGAATAACCACTGCGCTGTTGCCTATACTGCCCTGCGGTGTCCCGTCTTTGACCTTGAGTTCCAGAACAACACCCCAGCTGCTGTTTGGCGGCATGGCATCGGTATATGTCCATGCGATTCTCGTTTTGCCAGTACCGTTATAATTCGGTGTCAGCGTCATCGTCGGGGCCGGATCGCTGCTGTCGACAGTATATCCGACATATTCATATGCATTGTCGATAAGGTCATACATCGTATAACCGTTGATATCCAGCATAGCCCTATAGTCATTCTGTGCATAAAGATGATATTTGACAGTATCACCGGGATTTACAGTGCTGTCGCTGTCGGTAGTTAGAGCTTTTCTTACTCTCGGTATCGCCCTGGGTGCCGTAACCGTCACATTTCGGCTTGCCTCTTCGGTAACCGGATTTCCGTCTGCATCGTTATAACTGTATGTAACCGTATTTTGTATCACATCATCTTCGTTTACAGCGTTTCCATTTCTGTCTACGGCAAGTATACGGCCATAGAACCGGTTGTCAGAAGAACGGCTATAGGCGATCGGCAACCCGTCATCATAAACCCATCTGAATGCCGTGATATACTCATCTGAAGGAAGGTTTATGCCGCTTCCGTAAACATTGACGGTCCGGTCACTTGTATGAGGGGTTCCGGGCACCTGGGTCCAGGAAGAGTCAGCATTGGTCTGATAATATCCTGTGACCCCAGTGTCAACACGGATCCTGGTCGCATTGATCTCCACAGGGATAACATCTTCGAAGCTGAACGGATCCAATGGAACATTGCCGGTATTTCTGGCCCGGAGGTAGTATCTGACCTCCTGTCCGACAGAGGCTTTTCCGCCATAAGCATTGCTGCTTTTATAGGGGCTGATATCCGGATTTGCCGGTTCAAGCTGAAATACAAGATCGTATGAATCGGAATAACTGTCAGCGGCAGTACCTACAGGAGTACCTGTTATACTTGCACTGTTTGTATAATCCACCCCCTCGCTGAATTCTGAGCTTGGGAAAATGACCGTTACATACCGGTCGGCACGCACACCGTTAAGATCAAATGCCGGCCAGGTTACAGTATGTGTCCCCGAATCATACGTACCGCCATCAGATGCACTGACAAACGTTATGCCGGCAGGCAGTACATCATTCAGGTTAACATTTTGCAGATAAAGATTGCCGGTAGTACCGCCGACAAGCTCAACGCGTATTCTAAACCTGGTCTCATAATCAAGAGCGCCGCCGCTGACCATTGTTTTTGTCGTATCATGGTTCGGCACCGCATTGGCTGTAATACTTACAGGATCACTGGTGTTGTCCGGGAACCCGGTACTTGTTCCGGTAGCCTCGTTGGTTGCAACAGTGCCGTCAGCCGTAGCCCCTGCAGTAAAACGCACCCGTGCACGCACCTCTCCTGTCGAACCGGCGGCAAGTGTTCCAAAATCCCATGTAATGGTCTTTGTTCCGCTGTCATAGCTGTGACTCTGCACATCAGGCGAATCGATGATCTCGACCGGATCATCAAGCACATCCGGGAGCGCATCGGTTATCTTTGCTCCTGTACAGTCACCAGTTCCGCTGACGGAACACTGGTAGGTAAAACGGTATGTAAATATCCGGCCGCTGTCGATCTCGGTCAGATCTTCATCGATAAACTTTGTCACTTCTAAACCTTCGGCTTTGACAGGAGTGAAAACTCCGGAAGCGAACAGCATAAAAACAGATGTCAGAAGCAGACTCAGCAGCTTGGTCATCGCTGGAGTACTTTTGGATTGATCCATAAGAGAGTGGTAGGGCACTATAACAACCTTTCTTGATATAAATGGCTTATCGTTTCGGGTAACCCGGCGGTCTGAGGAGATATGCAGTTTCAGGGCAGCAAAGCTGGCAACCCGGCAGTCTGTATCAGATCCGTAGCTTTCCGTCCCACCCTCGCGAATGGTTTGGCTTTATCAGAAATACTTTTATTATCATTAAGAGTAAGTGGCAGCTATGCCAAATTACACGTTTTAGATAAAAATTGTTGCTTTATTTTACAATGCCAATCTTATTTTTAAGGTAAATGAATGTTAAACAAAAGGAAAAATTGACAAACTTTTACATTATTGCACATTTACAAGCCGTTAAACCAGCTTGCAGACAATATCGCCCACTTCCATTCCAAGCGAGCGGGCAACGACGTTGCATTTTACCTTCAACAGGTAGGCCAGGCTTTTCCGCGGTGACGGACTTAAGCACTCATAATTGCCCATCCCTTTGGTTATAACGATATCTGCTTCGTCAAAAAGTTTTTGGCTATGGGCATTGGCGCGCCCATAAACAAACCCTGGTGTATTTACACCGCTGTCTACCAAATCACACAACTTGTCAAAGCCGGCCTCTTTTGCCTCTTTCATGGTTACATCGTTGATGATAGGATTGCCCCGTACCATATATGAGATATGCAGTTTTGGATACAGCTTTTGGAGTGTCTCTATTGTGAGGTAGTCAAAAAGATGCTCGCCGACATTGTCACCTATATAGAGCAGCGTAGAGGAGGAGGCAAGCAGTGTTCTCAGTTTTTCAAGGTCGTTATAATCGAACTCTGTATCAAATATTTTCTCAAGCTCTTCATCGAGATCAAAAGAGACTTCTGCGGCCAGATCTATAACATTGCCTGCTATTGCCACCTTGACTGCGGTAAGCAGCCGGTCTTGAGAGTTGTCGATACGCAGGCGAAGTTCCGGCATAAAAGCTTTGGCCTTGTCACTTGAGTGTCTTTTTACCTCATCATACAGATCTTTTTTTCCGGCAAGTTCGGCCATCTTTTCATAAACATCCGAGGCTGCTTCCGGCGGAGAGTCTTTGGGGTCGAAAACTTTGGACATCCGCATCACGGTGCCCGTCAAAAGCCTGCTTAACTCGGCATCTGCGTGAATAGCGTCAGCTACACGGCGGCTCTGGTTGATAATACACTCTGTACAGGCGGTATCTAACGTCATGAAATCCTATCTCTTAATTTATAAAAATACTGAAAGTATTTTATATTTTAATACCACGAATAAAGTTTTAATCGATTATGGTCTCTATCTCCAGGGAGTCCATCTCCACCTTTTTTGCTTTGGCTATACGGTCTTCTTTAAGCTTGATACTCAGGTCTTCATTCTCAAGAGCAAGAATCTGCATTGCAAGATAGGCAGAGTTGATGGCACCGGCCTTGCCTATTGCCACAGTCGCCACAGGCATGCCGGCAGGCATCTGCACTGTAGAAAGAAGTGCGTCTATGCCACTGAGAGCCGAAGCGCTCATAGGTACACCGATGATCGGTTTGACGGTCTTCGAAGCTAAAACACCTGCCAGGTGCGCCGCCATGCCGGCTGCTGCAATAAACACCTGGGCACCCTTCTCTTCCGCCCTTGCGATATACTCTTTCGTACGCTCCGGTGAACGGTGGGCCGACGAAATGATCAGTTCATGGTGCACACCGAACGCATCAACCACTCTTTACCGTTTTGCGCCAAAAGTTTTTTAAATACTACGAACCATTTTCCGTCCTCTTTGAAAACGGTACCTATCTCGTTATCGGCCTCTTCTATCACGGTATCGTCGGGGGCGACTATCTCTGCCTTGTCTCCGGGAAGGGTTTTATATTTGCACATGAAATGCGTGCCTTCCTCTGTTACCATGCCGCTGACCTGGTCGCTTCCCATCTGCATGGTAAAATCCAGACTCTGGGTATCGTGCTTCTCGAAAGGGCGGTTAACCAGATAGGCATCCGTAAAACCGCGGTTTTGCATAGTGTGCAGCTCTTTCTGATACGCCTCGGGGTCACTTTTGCCGGCGTAGTAGTCATCGATCGCCCTGCGGTATGTCCTTGCCGTTATCGCCGCATAGTAAGAGGTTTTGGTGCGCCCTTCGATCTTGACTGAATCTATACAGCCCGCATCGAGGATCTCTTTCATATGGGAAGCCAGATTCAAATCTTTCGAATTCATAATGTAGGTTCCCACTCCCGGATCCTCTTCCAGGCGAAACAGTGTGCCGGTCTCCGGATTTGCGGCATAGAGCTCGTATGGAAAACGGCAGTCGTTGGCACAGCTTCCCCGGTTCGGAACCCGTCCGCTCTGCAGTGTCGAGATCAGACAGCGCCCGCTGTAGGCAAAGCACATGGAGCCGTGGACAAACACCTCTATCTCCAAGTCCGGCAGCTCCTCTTTGATCTGCTTCAGGTCACGCAGTGATATCTCCCGTGCGGCTATAATACGCCTTGCGCCCATATTGTAATAGACTTTTGCGTCAAGGTAATTCATGACATTGGCCTGGGTGGAGAGGTGCAGCGGAATTTGGGGAGCGAGCTCATGCACAAGTGCCAGGACACCCGGAGTAGCCACGATAAATGCATCCGGCTCCAGTGCCGCCATATTTAGAATATGCTTTTTTAAGAGTCCAAGCTGTGAATTGAAAGGGAATCCGTTAATGGTGACATAGACCTTTTTACCCCGTTCATGGGCATACTCTATCCCCTCTTTAAAGCTCTCCATGGTGAACTCTTTGCCTGAGCGTATGCGCAAAGAGAAGTGGCTGACCCCTCC
>MZGN01000023.1 GCA_002085085.1 Helicobacteraceae bacterium 4484_230 | reverse complement strand
TTTTATGCCAAAGAGGACTATTTCGAGAAGGCAAAGCAGTTTCATGCGGAGTATATGCCGAGCAAAGATATCCTCAACTATGCGCTAAACAAGATCGAGCGGCTCGATCTCGAACTGATCGCCCCCCAACACGGCTCCATTATCCAAAAACCGTATATAGGGGACCTGATCTCCAAAATGAAAAATCTTGACTGCGGATTGTATATCGATAAAAAGTACAACCGTGAGCTGATCGACATCATAGACGAGCTCCGCCATAAAGACAAAGCGCTTAAAGAGAAAGAGGCCATTCTTTTTCAAAAAGCCAAAATGGCGGAGATGGGCGAAATGATCGCCAATATAGCCCACCAGTGGCGCCAGCCGCTCTCCATCATAAACACCATAGTGGCGATAGCCAAAGAGAAGAATGCGCTCTCGCTTATGAACAAAGATGAGCTTGAGAAAAAGCTGGGAGAGATCGAAAAAAACATAGTCTATATGTCGCATACCATCGAGGACTTTATGACCTTTTTCCGTCCCAACAAAGAAAAAGGCCGCTTTCTGATAAGCGAAGCCGTAAAGAGCGCGGTAAAAATTACTTTTGCCTCCACCGACAAACACAATATGGAAGTTGATATAGAAGGGGATGGGAGAGCAGGAATCGACGGTTATATAAACGAATATGTCCAGGTTATCGTCTCGGTTATTTTCAACGCAAAAGATATCCTGCTGGAGAGAAAAACTCCTTCTCCCAGGATTACAATCCGCTACTTTTCGGAAAAAGGACAAAGCATTCTGGAGATAGAGGATAATGCCGGAGGAATCGAAGAGAAGTATATGCAGAGGATATTTGAACCGTACTTCACCACCAAACACCGCTCCATGGGAACGGGACTGGGGCTCTACATCGCCAAAATGATCATCGAAAACAGTATGGACGGTGAGTTGAGCGTTAAAAATACCGCCCTGGGGGCCAAATTTAGAATAGGAGTCAAAAGTGGCACTGATAAATGACGTATCAGTTTTAATAGCCGAAGACGAAAAAGAGCTGCGTGAGCATGTGGTCGAATACCTTCAGCTGTTTTTTGAAACGGTATACACCGCTTCAAACGGCGAGGAGGCCATCGATGTCTATCTGAAAAAGAGACCTGATATCATCATTACCGATATCAACATGCCGGAACTGGACGGACTATCCATGATCGAACGCATCAGGAAAGTAGACAGCACGACCAAGATAGTGGTCCTGAGTGCACACTCCGAACAGGAGAAGCTTTTCAAGGCAATTAAACTCAATCTGGCAGAATACCTGACCAAACCGGTTGAGAGCGCCAGGCTAAAAGAACTGCTGCTTAAACTGGCAGACGAGATACGAAACCGTGACCATATTCTCAGGCTTGGTTCAGGCTACTCTTTCAACACTATGAGCGGAGTGCTTATGCTTCACAATGAGAATATCAAGCTGACACCGAGAGAGGTACGGCTTCTGGAGCTTTTGTGCAAAAGTGCGAACCACAGTGTCAGCAACGAAAAGATATTCAGGGTGCTTTATGAAGAGCAGGCGGACAAGAAATTCAGCGTCAACGCCATCACTTCACTGATCAAACGCATCCGGACAAAACTGCCTGAAAACTGTATCTCAAACCACTATGGCATGGGCTATATGATCCATACAGAGACCTGACGCCCATGGCAAAACGGAAGAAAAAACTCAGCAAACTCAACCATGCAATCCGCCGTTTTTTTGACAATGATCCTTTTGACGACGGAATCACAAGAGTTGACGGATCCACACTAAGTACCCTTGTGCATACGCTGGGCATCCTGCCTGACGGCTGGAACCATGAGGATCTTGTCCGTACCGTACGGAGACTCTGGTCTGAAGGAGGAGTCGACACCAGAGAGCAAATGGTAAGATTTTTTAGAGAGGATGGGCGCATATATCCGTCACCTGCAAAAAAAGAACCTGTAACAGAGCGTACCGACAAGATCGACTCCATACTCGAAGAGATGGATATCGACCGGGAAGAGGCACATCTTCTGCGCAAAGCTTTTGCCGATGTACGCACGAAAAAGATCAATCGCCACAAGATGGAGCAGAAGCTTGCCCATATCCGCTTTACGAAGAAGAAAGCGGCTCTCGAGAGGGTGCTGCAGGGGCATTTTGACTTGGAAGACCGTTTCGAGTTCAATGCAGCTATAAAATATGACCTCTTCGGCCAGACATTTACAAAAATACAGCTCCTTAAAACCCCGGCCCTCTCCTATAACTATCTTTTGGAACAGGAGAGTGAGGCGATCATTGCCGAAATAGAGAGACTGAAGAGGAGGGCAGTAGAAAACAGGCAGCTTGACGTCAATAAATTCCTGAAAACCCTTGACCCCAAACATCCCTATCTCTCCAAAGAGGAGATTGTCTCCGCACTCCGCTCGGCTGCACCGGAAGATGATGCGGATGCTCCATCACTCGATGACAGCCTGCTGAAAAAAGTGCTGGGCGCAAAGCATGTGATCTCCTCTCTGCACCAAGGTGAACACGATGTTGCGATAAACATATTTGAACGCTATGAGGCCGGACCTGCCGGCACTTCCCTGAACTACGAAATCCAGATACTGCTGGAAAAACGGGCACTGCTCAAAGCGATATGGAAGGGTGAGCCTCTTGGGCTTGAAAAACTGATCCGGGATGAAACCGCCCAGCTGCGCCGCCAGTTTGAGGAGTCTCTTGACGAACTGGCAGAAGAGTGTTTCAAACAGGCAAAACTGTTACAGATGGACAGAGATGAAGTATATCGCCAAATAAGCGAATATCTTTTCGCGCAGCTGCACAACTCGCTGACGATAAGTCCAAAACTGGCCCGAAAAACACTGTCACACTTTACACTCCACATACAAGAAGCACTTCATAAACGCCAGAAGCAGGAGCTGCTCGCAAGAACCATACGCGACTTTAAAAACCTCTTTCCGCTTGCAAGGGAGCTGCGCAGAAAACTGGTACTGCATATCGGACCGACCAACAGCGGTAAAACATACCGGGCAATGCAGAGCCTGAAAAAAGCCGATACCGGATACTACCTCGCCCCTTTACGGCTTTTGGCACTGGAAGGGTATGAAGACCTGCGTGACAGCGGAATCGACACCTCTTTGATAACAGGGGAGGAGCAGTTGCTCAATGATGAGGCGACCCATATCAGCTCCACTATCGAAATGCTGAACTTTGATGTAGATGTAGATGTCTGCGTGATCGACGAAGTCCAGATGATCGATGACCGCGAGCGGGGGTGGGCCTGGGCAAATGCGATCATAGGCGCTCCTGCAAAAACCGTCATCATGACCGGCTCTCCAAATTCCAGGAAGGCCATAGAGTCTCTCGCAGAGTATCTTGGCGAACCTCTCGAAGTGATAGAGTTTGAGAGGATGAACCCGCTGGAACTGATGCACAGCTTTACCCCTCTTTCGGAGATCGCACCCTCCACTGCCGTTGTGGCATTCAGCAGAAAAGACGTGCTGCGCCTGAAACAGCAACTTGGGCGCCACTTCAGCGTCAGCGTCGTTTACGGCAACCTCTCACCGGAAGTGCGGCGTGAAGAGGCGAGACGTTTCCGAGACGGTGAAACGGAGGTGCTCATCGCTACGGATGCCATTGCAATGGGTTTGAACCTGCCCATAAAGACCATACTTTTTTTCAAAGCTGAAAAATTCGACGGAGAGAACAGGAGGCCGCTTACCCCGTTGGAGATACAGCAGATCTCCGGACGTGCAGGCCGCTATGGACTAAGTGAAAAAGGCTATGTCGGGGCACTTAAACCCGATGTACTCAAAGCCATTCAAAAATCTTTCTACAAAGAGCCCCGCCCAGTCTCCATCCCTTTCAACGTTATGGCCAACCTGGACCATATAAAACTTGTCGGCTCTATTCTTGAAGAGACATCCATAACGGAGATACTGCGCTTTTTCGCAAAAAATATGAGCTTTGACGGGCCGTTTCGGGCGGCAAATCTGGACTCTATGCTTGAAGCGGCAGAGATAGTCGACCGTTATGATCTGGATCTGAGCACCAAATACCACCTCGCCTGCGCCCCCCTTACCCTCAAATCACCATATATTGTCGCTTCATTCGAGCGTTATGTACATGCTCTGCAACAGCATAAACCGGTCGCCTATATTCCGCCGGAACATCTCGGCGACCATGCCCTGAGTACGGATGAGCTGCTAAAGGCAGAAGACCGGGTCAAGGAGATCACACTCTATCTCTGGCTAAGCTACCGCTTCGGAGAGTATTTTGTAGATGCGGAAAAAGCCCGCAGATTTAGAGGCGAGCTAAACCGTTTTATAGAAAACTCTCTCAAAAAAAGCCATTTTATACCACGCTGCCGGCTGTGCGCCAAGGCCCTGCCTGCAAACTCAAAACACACTATCTGCCAAAGCTGTTTTCACAAGATGAACTGCCAGAAGCGCCGTGACGACAAAAACAGGGACAAAAAACGCCCGGAGAGAAAGGGGAAAAATGGGTGATCTTTTTTTATAAAATCACCAAAAATAAAACATTATCAAGGAAAGCGGGACTATACTTAAGCCATACAACTGCGGGTAAAGTTTATTACACTTACTCAGAGGGGGCAAGATGGAGATACAGACAGTGAAGAAGATGGAAAAAGAGGCGATCAAAGGCAGCAGGTTTGATTTCATAAGGCTTGGGATCGCCCTCTTTTTTATGGCCGTAGTCCTTACCTACAGCTTTATGACTACCGGCAGCGTGCCGAACAATGTCTTTTTAGTAATTGCTGCGCTGTTTGGAGCCTATATGGCGATGAATATAGGAGCCAACGATGTTGCCAATAATGTCGGCCCTGCAGTCGGATCAAAAGCACTTACCATGGGCGGTGCCATAGTTATAGCTGCCATATTTGAAGCAGGCGGAGCACTTATCGCCGGTGGAGATGTCGTAAAGACCATAAAGAAAGGGATCATAGATATCTCCGCATTCGGCGGCAATGTAGACCCTTTTATCTGGGCAATGATGGCGGCACTTCTGGCCGCCGCGCTGTGGCTGAATTTCGCCACAATGATGAAAGCACCGGTCTCCACCACACACTCCATAGTCGGAGGGGTCATGGGTGCAGGTATCGCTTCGGCAGGATTTGGAATAGTCGCCTGGGGAACCATGGGGAAAATAGCCGCCTCTTGGGTAATTTCACCGGTTCTTGGAGGGATCATAGCGGCATCATTTCTCTTTGCCATCAAAAAGACAATGATCTACAAAACGGACAAGGTAAAGGCGGCAACAGTATGGGTACCCGTCTTTGTGGCCATCATGTCCTGGGCATTTATCACCTATCTTACTCTCAAGGGGCTCAAAAAAGTCTGGCCGTCCATTATCGATTTCCTGGCATTTCTGCCTGACACCAAAAAGCCGACTTTTATGGTAGCGGCAATCTTTGGGCTGATCGTTGCTGCAGCCGTTTATCTGGCCGTCAAAAAAATGGTTGCAAAAAAAGCCGGCAGTATAGAGAACAGCAGAAGCGGCGTAAATATGCTTTTTACCATACCTCTTGTTTTTGCGGCAGCGCTGCTGAGTTTTGCCCACGGCGCCAATGATGTCGCAAATGCGATAGGGCCGCTGGCAGCCATAAACGATGCCGTAATCAGCGGGGGCATCTCCGCCAAAGCCGGTATTCCCCTCTGGGTTATGGGTGTCGGTGCTATCGGAATTGCGACGGGGCTTGCCCTTTACGGACCAAAACTCATCAGAACAGTCGGCAGCGAGATAACCGAACTCGACCAGATGAGAGCATTCTCCGTAGCCATGGCCGCATCCATCACCGTTATCATCGCCTCTCAGCTTGGGCTTCCGGTCAGCTCCACCCATATTGCCGTCGGAGGTATTTTCGGCGTAGGTTTTTTAAGAGAGTACCTGGAATCAACAAACATAAAAGAGGAGATAGAGCACGACAAAGAGATGATCGTAGATGAAAAGAAGCTCCTAAAGGCACTTAACGGGGAGCTAAAGACACTCGAAGCCAAAGAGAAGAAGAAGAAAAACGATTATGAAAGAATCGTGGAACTGTACAAAATGATCGATGAAGAAGAGAGTAAGATAAAAGAGGCCAAAAAGCAGCTAAAAAGTGCAGAGAAGGTCAAATATGTCAAAAGGGATGCTATCAAAAAAATTATTGCCGCCTGGATCATAACGGTACCGGCCGCTGCCGTCCTCTCCGCAGCTATCTACTATATGATAAGAGGTATTGCCCTTTAAATGCTGAAAAAAATATTTCTGCCCACGATTCTGGCCATTTTGGCTTATGGATTCTGGGTAAGCCCGGATTTCAAAGAGATTTCTGCCGGAGTAGCCATCTTTCTTTTTGGAATGATATCACTTGAAGAGGGGTTCAAGGCTTTTTCCGGAGGCACGCTGGAAAAGGTTCTGCAAAAATCTACGGACAGGCTCTATAAAAGTATAGGTTTTGGTTTTTTCACTACCGCGCTTATGCAGTCAAGCTCCCTTGTCTCGGTACTGACCATCTCGTTTCTGGGTGCCGGCCTGATCGGTCTTACCCAGGGTATAGGAATAATATACGGGGCAAATATCGGTACTACTACGGGTGCCTGGCTGATGGCCGGCTTCGGCTTGAAAGTGAAGATCTCCGCCTACGCCATGCCTATGCTCGTATTTGGCGTGATCCTTATCTTCCAAAAATCAAAATCGCTTAAAGGTGTGGGCTATATCCTTGCCGGACTCGGCTTTCTGTTCCTTGGGATCCACTACATGAAAGAGGGTTTTGAAGCCTTTAAGGAGACGATCGACCTGGCAAGCCTGGCAGTAGGGGGGCTCAAAGGCCTGTTTATCTTCATAGGGATCGGCATACTGGCAACCGTTATTATGCAGTCGTCACATGCCACAATTGTTCTTATACTTGCCGCCCTGTCGGTAGGGCAGATAACTTACGAAAATGCCCTGGCGCTTACCATAGGTGCAAATATCGGAACCACCATCACAGCCATCATAGGCTCTCTCAGCTCAAATATCGACGGTAAAAGGCTGGCAGGGGCCCATTTTATTTTTAATGCAGTCACGGCTATCGTCGCCGTTGTGTTTATAAACCAGATCATCTCTGCCGTCGACATTATAAGTGCTTTTCTGGGCATAAACGGGAATAATCACACACTCAAACTCGCCGTCTTCGACACCCTTTTTAAAGTGATCGGCGTGGCTATGTTCATACCATTTACCGACAAGCTTGTAAACTTTCTTAACTCCGCATTTGGATCAGGCAAGACAAAAAACGGCAAAAAAATTGACAGCGTGAGGTATCTGAACGACTCTGTACTTGAGCTTCCGTCAACTGCTATGGCCGCCATTACAAGGGAGACCAAACACCTGTATGAAAACGCATTCGAGATAATTGCGCACGGTCTAAACGTAAAAAGGCACAACATCGTCTCTTCAATGCCTCTCGAGGAGGTAATACAGAAGCCGTATGCCGATGATGCCGTAGATATAGATGATTTCTACAATAGAAAGATCAAAGGCATCTATGGGGAGATAATAGACTTTTCCACTAAGGCACAGTCACATATGGAGCCGGAAGATATCAGAGAGCTATATAAACTGAAACTTGCGAACAGGGATATTGTAGAAGCCGTAAAAGATACAAAGCATCTGCAGAAGAATCTGGTAAAATACTCCTCAAGCGCGAACAGGCACATAAAAGAGCAGTACGATACGATCAGAAGGGATCTTGTCGAACTGCTGAGAAACATCAATATTATCGCGACGACAGACGAGGAAGATATTATTATTATGCTGCTCTCAAAAGCGAAGCTGCATACGAAAAAATACGACGTTATCGCAAACGGCACCCTCGACAACCTGATCAGAAAATCACTGATCACAAACGAGATGGCAACATCCCTGATGAACGATAGCGCCTACGCATACGATATCAGTAAAAACCTGATCGCCATGGCGGGCATACTTTTTATAGATAACGACAGCGATACGAAGGCCATCAGGGAAGATATGCTTATCAGTGATGAAGATGTCGATACGATACTGAAAAAAGGATAACCTATGGGTGTAAAGAATTTTATCAACAGTGTTAAAGAGTCTCTGGGGCTGGATGATTTTAAAAAAGCCGGAAAAAAGAAATCTGTCAGGAAGCTTTTGAAGAAGCTGAACGAGAGAGAAGAGAAGATACTGGAATCGTTGAGGAAAAAACCGGGGAAAAAAGAGAAAAAAGAGCTCAAAGAGGAGCTTGAGATAATCTCCCTCCAGATAAAGAAAGGGAAGGAGATACTCGAGAAGCTGAACTCCCGCTCAGATTGAAAGATCTGCGTCCAAGTAGTCCCCAAGCAGTCCCAGCAGCTCTTTTTCCGCCCTCTGGAGCGACTCTGCAAACACCATAACACCCTCTTCATGCCCCTTCATCACAAACATCGGGGAATCCAGCGGCTTTTGCTTTGAATAGAGATTCCTGATCTCTTCCGTCATGGCCTGCGTGCCGTACGGCGCCTTTGTGGCAAGATCTTTGCGCCGGAGCATAAACTTCCATAACGCAAGAGAGTGAATGTGGATAACAGCCCGTATGGCGGGATCGAGCCCATAGACCATAGCATGACTGAACGCTTCGGAACTGGGCTTCTTTTTTCCTTTGGACTTTAGCACAAAGGTATTAAAATCACATTCCGTCACCTGTGTGTACAAAGAGGTGCCGAGCTTCTCAAGATGCCCGGTCTGTGTTGCAGTAATGTAGAAAATAGAGTCGCCCGCGCTCTCTTTGGCGCTGATGTTGCCGTAGCCTATCCCCTCCGCATTGACTCCAATCAGCCCAAGGCAATGCAGTCTGGAACGTACCGCCTCCAGTTCGCCGTAGAGATCGTAAGGGATACGCGCATCGAAAACTGTATGCTCGATCGAGTATTTTATGATACCGTCATTCACAGCAGATCCCTGAACATGGACTCTACTCCGTCAAGCGACGCTTCACAGACCCCGCGCTCCGTAATAAGGCCGGTAATAAGATGACGGGGAGTGACATCGAAACCTATATTGAGCGCTTTTGACTCTTTTGGAGTTATGCGGACACGCCCCACACTTCCGTTGTCAAGAAGGCCATGGACAAAATGGACCTCATCCTCGCTTCGCTCTTCTATCTCTATCTCCCGTACTCCATCGACAACTCCAAAGTCGAATGTAGAGGCAGGAAGGGCTATGTAAAACGGTACGCCGTTTGCATTTGCGGCAAGAGCTTTTAGATAGGTACCGATCTTGTTGGCTGCATCACCGCTGCGGGTGACACGGTCGGCTCCGGTAATAACAAGATCGACCATGCCGTGCTGCATCAGGTGGCCGCCGGTATTGTCGGCGATGACGGTATGTGCGATGCCGGCCTGCTGAAGCTCCCAGGCAGTAAGCCCTGCCCCCTGATTGCGGGGACGCGTCTCATCCACCCAGACATGGATATCGATGCCCCGCTTTTGAGCCTCATAGACCGGCGCAAGCGCAGTACCGTCATTTACTACAGCCAGCCATCCTGCATTGCAGTGCGTAAGCATGTTGACAGTGTCGCCATTTTTCTGTTTCGAGATTTTTTCTATCAGATCGGCACCATATTTTCCTATGGCCTCGGTACGCCTGCTCTCCTCATCGGCAATAGCGATCGCTTCACGGCGGGCATCTGCAACACGGTTGCCGGAGCGTTCCAGCGAAGCCATCATCCGGTCTATCGCCCACATCAGATTTACTGCGGTAGGCCGGCTTGCACGGATCTGTGCGGCATGCTCTTTAAGCGCCTCCCATTCACCCCTGCACTGTCTTGCGGCAAGGTAGATGCCAAATGCGGCAACACAGCCTATAGTTCCTGCACCGCGGACAACCATCTCTTTGATTGCATAGACGGCCTCCTGTGTATTATGCAGCTCAATCGTTTTGTATTCATGCGGCAGGACACGCTGGTCTATCACCTCCAGCGTCTCGTTTTCCGTCAACCATACAGCCCTGTATACGCCATTCATTTTTGCACCTTTACCTCTTTGAGATAATCGGTCAGATCACCGATGCTCTTCATCTTCTTGTGGTTTTTGACAAGATATATGCCGATTGCCAAAGCCATCTTCTCCGCTCTTGCGCGTGACTCCGGCTCTTCTATGCCACGAATGTCAGCCACCCCGGCTATCCCCAGTTGCCTGCGGCAGATCTTCGCCCCCGCAAACCCGATGCTCTCCTGCAGGATATTTTGCATAAAGGCTGCCTGATACCGTTTTAACCCCTCTTTGTCTATAAATCCTTTTTCAACAAGCGCACTCTGTGTTGTCCTGTCCCACAGACCAAGAAAGCCCGTCTCAAAGTTACCATACAGCTCTTCAATGCTCTTTAGTATCCATGCCTGATAAGCACTCTCTTTAGAGCGTTCAAAATGCGATACCCACGACATCACCAAATTGCCGACCAGCGCACCGATATCGAAGCCGAACGGACCAAAAAAGGCAAACTCCGGGTCGATAACACAGGTCTCTTCGGTATTTATCATGATCGAACCCGTATGCAGATCACCGTGAAGCAGGGCATCGCTTCGGTTCATGAAAAGGTATTTCAGCTCCAGCATGGCAACTTTGAAATCACTGTCTTCGCGCAGTGCGGCAGCCTCTTTCTCTATCAGCGGATCGATCTCGTTGGTCTCGTGCTCCATATACGGGGCGGTAAAAACGAAGGTCTCCGTTAGAGCGCACAGCTCCGTATTGCCGATAAACATCTCCGCCATCTGCCGCTTGGCGGCACTCTCAAGACAGAGCGATGAGGTCCTAAAAAGTGTCCGGGCCAGAAATTCACCCATATGCGCAGCAAAGTCCGGGTATACCACCGCCTCTATCATGCCCTCGCGCATAATGATATGATCCGAAAGGTACTGCATAACCACTACGCTCATCGCCTCATCGGCATACAATACTTCAGGCACATGTTTTGGTATCAGATCGTTATATATCTGCAAAGCACGGATCTCATAAGACATCCTCTCACGCGAAAGCGGATAACCCTCCCCGGCGATGCGCAGGTAGGGTACGGCCTGCTTTACGATCAGCGCCTTTTCAGGCTTCTCCATGGCATGAACTATATATACATAGTTAAGGTTTCCGTCACCGATCTCGCGCACCTCAAGCCGGTCCGTACCGAAAAAATTACGTAAAACAGGAATATTCAGCAGATAGGGAACGATCTTGGATTCATCCAGTATTTCATAAGCCATTCAACCTCCTCTGTAATTATAGAAATGATAGTATAGATACTTTTGCTAGTTGGGCTTGATAAGCTGCTTTGTCGCCTTGGGGAGATGTGCAAAAGGAATATTCTGCTGACCCTTCTGTGCGTTTTTTTCAGTTGCTTTTACATCAACCGTCATCCTTGCAGGGTAAAAACGGATGATCTTGTATTCTATATCATCGATTATACATCTGATATCCCTGTCAGAGAGCTCTACGCTTCTTTTCTTTTTAGCCATGCCTTTACCTTCTGCCCGTTTTGCAAGTACCCAAATTATAACGCATCTGTATGAAAACTTTTCAAACCGGATCCATATTTTAATCTTTATAAGCGTAACATAGCA
>MZGN01000122.1 GCA_002085085.1 Helicobacteraceae bacterium 4484_230 | reverse complement strand
GCATCATTCGGTATGCGATTGCACCGGAAAGACCGAAAACCATAGCTTCTGACAGATCAAGGCCGTGATGACGAAGCATAGAGGACATCACTCCGCTTTCACAGTGGGCGGAATGTGTATGCCTGAACTCAGCCATTACTGTTTCCTGACGGTATTTTCTTCAGGTCATCTACGCTGATACCCAAAACCCCGCTGTAGCGCTCCAGGAAAGAGTCACTGAGTTTTGCAAACACCTCAGGTTTAAAATGACGCCTGATACGCCACTGAAAAAGCCCTGTCGTTTGTGCTAGTACCTGTAGATCCATGCGTTGGGCATACATATGGTACAACAGGGGAGACGCCTCTTTGCGCTCAACTTTTTCCAGAGCCTCATCAGCAAGACGTTTAAGCTCATAAAGTGCCTGTTTGGTCGCCTCCTCTTCGACCTCCCATCCGGATGAGCTTACTATACTGTAATGACCGTTCTCATCGGTAGCATAAAGTGCCTTTTTATTATCGGCATATGTTGAAATATGGTCCTGTGGGACATGTTCCGCTTTCATCTCAGCATACACTCAGATGCATAAAAGCCGTTGAAAAACGGCCGCTTTCAGGGATATAGCAGAGCAATTTCTCACCGGACTTGAGCCTTCCTGAATTAAAAAGCTCTTCAAGCATAATATAGATAGATGCCGAACCGGTATTTCCTTTTGAAGTCAGATTGGTAAACCACTTATCCTGTGGAATATCGCAACCGGCTTCCTTCATACCCTCATAGACTTTGTCACGAAAAAAGCCCGATGAATAATGGGGAAGATAGTAGTCTATATCATCTGCAACAACTTTGCCGGAGAGAACCAGTTCAGACAAAGGCTTTGTCACTGTATATTCGATAATCTTTTCATTGAGCAGTTTAACATCCTGCTTGATTGAAAAAACAGACTCTTCAAGCCATTCGTGGGGCCTAAACTCACGCCACCCTTTAAGAGTGCCGTTATCGAGCTTTTCACAGCCGGCATACATACATGCATCCAGCTCGTTGGCATATGATTTTTGAAATATCCAGTCAATTCTCAGAGAGACGGCATCCGTATTGGGAGAGGTACCCATCCTGATCGCTCCGCCCCCGTCACTGAGCATCCAGCGAAGAAAATCTTTTTCAAACGCAATCTCAGGATGCCTTTCAAGCTGAGCAACCCTGCTTTCAAGCTCATTCTCAAAGTTCTGCGCACGCATAATGGAAGATGGGTTTTCTGAACCGGTGGCAACTGCATTGCTGCTCTGTCCGCTTAAAATAGACATATAGCCGTACTTCAGTGCCATTGTGCCAGAAAGACAGATCCCTGATGTTGCAATCACCTCACAGGCCGGAATATCCAGTTCGCCATGCACCATAAGGGCATGGTTCGGTAAAAGCTGATCGGGCAGTGTCGTTCCGCAAGCCAACAGTTCTATTGTATCGATATCAAAACCGTTGCGATTCAGCTTTCTGATTGCCTCTGCCGTGATCTGGGCATTACTGTGAGTTACTTTACCACTTTTTTTGTCTATGGCATAATAACGGCTTTTAATTCCGTTTGAACGCAAAATAAGTTTTTTTGCACGTGACGGTCTATCGCCAACCTGTCCCAATACCGACTCAATCTCATTGTTATTGACAGGCTCATTGGGTAAAAACGCGGCTATGTCATTAATGTATACACTGTTTGTCATTGTCTTTAGTCTTACCTTCCTGATGGCAGTTCATAATATGCCACACTCTCATTGATTGCTTTTTGCCGAAAAGGATAAATTATTTTTCTAACGAGTATATTCAGTGGCACCACTGTCAATACCAATGTCAATAAAAACAGTGCATAAACAGTGATAACTGCCTTCCTGGCTGTAGAACCTGGGCTGCCGGCTTTTTTGATCAATTTTCCCCAAATCATAAAACTGCGGGTAGCGATCTTTTCCGTAGCGATCAGTTTTCCATCTACGGTAACTGCCCCCATGTTTTTAAACAATGGTTTTGACAACTTCTCTTCATCGTCCGCCAAGGCCTCTTTCAGGCGCTTGCCAAAACGTGAAGCTGCTCTGATATCGTCTTCCAAAACACCTGCAGGCGGAAAGAACCAAAAAGCATCTTTTCGGCCAGTAAGAAGCCAGCGTGGTGTTGTGACAAACGTGTAAATAGATCTTCCCTGATCTGTCAATACCACATTGTCAATAAGCCTGGCACCAACATTTTTCAGCAGTCTTTTCATCTTCTCCTGAGCCATAATCCACATATCCCTGCACGCAATCAGGGTTATTACAGGCTTATCTTTAAAGAGCTTTTTTGCCTGCTCTGATTTCATAAAACCGGCAACCGGAATCGATGGTGACAAAAACCATGACGTATAGCCCAAGATGATCAAATCATAATCATCATCCAGCTCCAGCTCTTCAACCGGACAGCCGTCAAGATATACCGCTTCGGGAAAAGCATCAAAAAATGTATAAAAAGGCCATGGATACGGATACTCTTTAACAGGTATGATCTTTTTACACTCTACACTGATATTGTCACCGGATCGCAAGGGCGCAACAAATGAATCGACAACACGCTTCAACTGTCCGCTCTGTGAATAATAAAGTACCAAAACTTTTTTCATTGCAACCCATGTATAAAATATAAGAGTTTTATTTTAACAAATTAATATATAAATCATATTGAAACAGCGTCTCTCAGGATTTTTAGAGGTCTGCTTAACTATAATATTTCCACTATATCCACCAAGGAAAAATATGTTCGATACCGACAAACTGAGTGCGCTCGACTCTCTGATGGAAGCTCAGAAAATCGCTTTTGCCCCGATCATCTTTCAGACAGCACATCTGCTGAGGGAATGGGGGATTTTTGAACTGTTGCATAAAAACAAAGAAAACGGTATGAGCATAAAGGAAATTGCGCAGGCGGTAGATATTAGTGAATACGGCATTAAGGTACTGTGTGAATCCGGCTACAGCATGGGTGCTTTGAAGCTTGAAAATGATCGCTACTACCTGACCCGGATAGGCTTTTTTCTTCAGTATGATGAAATGACCAATGCCAATTTTAACTATAATCAGGATGTCAACTATCTGGGGCTTTTCGACCTTGGAGACTCCATTAAAAAATCAAAACCGGTAGGTTTGCAAAATACTTTCAACAAAAACTGGGGGACCCTGAAAAGGCCAAGCAGAGCTGGTTTGGATTTGACCATTTTTACTCAGATGCAGCATTCAATACGCTTGTTGAGCTCATGGCAAAGCGCTCTGTGAAAAAACTGCTTGACGTTGGCGGAAATACCGGAAAATGGACACTTGCAATTACACAGGCTTCTCCAGAAACGGAAGTAACCATTCTTGATCATCAGCCACAGATCGATGAGGCTTTCAAAGCAGCGGAAAAAGCCGGTGTAAAAGAGCGTGTACATGGTGTGGCGATGAACCTGCTCGATCATTCCAAAGCCTTTCCAAAGGGTTTTGACGTTGTCTGGATGAGCCAGTTTCTTGACTGCTTTCCCCCGAAGGATATCATCAGCCTGCTCAAGCGTGCAAAAAACGCACTCAATGAAAATGGCCGTGTATATATCATCGAACCCTACTGGGACCGCCAGCAGCATGAAATTGGAGCCTATGTGCTGATCAATACCTCACCATACTTTACTGCCTTGGCGAATGGAACAAGCAAAATGTACAGTGCCAAAGATATGCATGAATATATTGAAGCTGCGGGACTTGAGGTCGATGAAGAGATCGATAATCTGGGATTTGGCCATACAATGACCGTTTGCAGGCAAAAGCCGTAATCAAAACGGCTGCACCCAGGCACCTGTTTTTATTTTAAGTGTTTTTCTGCTCATTTATATAATTACATAAAGATTCGGCAGTAGCGAAAATTGACTCTGCATCAGCAATATTGGTAATCTTTACACCATACTCTTTCTCTACAACAAGCGTCAACTCGATAGCATCGACCGAATCAAGCCCAAGGCCGTCTTCACCAAAAAGCGGATCACTGTCGCTGATCTCATTCGCCTCAATATCTTCCAGATTTAAACCTGCAATAATCTTCTCTTTTAAATCCTCTGTTGTAACCATTTTATCAACCTGTCTTTTTTATATCCGGAAGTGTAGCATAGCAATGGTGAGGTTTATGTAAAGCAGCAGCCAAATCTCCGCCTGGCCTGCAATTAGCCGATCAGCTCTTCGTTAAGTTTCCATGCATCAGCATTTACATCTTCATCCTTAACATTGTCAAGCCGCATCAGAAAATATTCTCTGTCAACCTCTATTGCCCCAAGACTTTTAAGATGCTCTGTCGGTATCTGCGCATCAATAAAATCAAACCCCCATGCCTTCAGGTGCCTGATCAAAACCGCAAATGCCGCTTTAGATGCATCGTTTTCGTGTGCAAACATCGACTCGCCGCAAAACACTCTTCCTATTGCCACACCATAAAGTCCACCGACAAGCCTACCATCCTTGTACGTTTCAAATGAATGTGCAATACCCATACCGTGCAGTACTTCATAGGCCTCAATGATCTCCGGAAGTATCCAACTGCCGCTCTGTCCGGGTCTCGGTGTCTCCGCACAATGACCCATAACCTTGGTAAAGGCACTGTCTATACGATATTCAAACTGTTTTATCCGTTTTTTTAGAGAACGCCTTAGCTTGAAATCGTCCAGATTCAAGATCAGACGGGGAGCGGGAGACCACCATAGAATGGGATCTCCTTTTGAATACCATGGAAAAATTCCGCTCCTATAAGCCCTGATCAGCCGCGAAGGACTCAGATCTCCTCCATAGGCCAAAAGCCCGTCTTCACCGGCTTCACGCGGATTTGGAAAATCAAGCTGATGTCTTCTGAGTGCCGTTATCATTCGCCTGCATAATCAAAGATCAGTTTACCGTCACAATCAACTGTAACTTTTCCGCCTTTCTTGAGTCCTCCAAACAGCATCTCATCAGTTAGAGGGTCTTTGATCTTCTCCTGAATCACACGTGCAAGGGGACGTGCACCCATCGCTTTATCATAGCCCATCTCTGCAAGATAACCGCGTGTTTTTTCTGTAATCTCAACAATTATTTTTTTCCGTCTCAACTGCACATTAAGTTCGGCGATAAATTTATCAACAATATTTTCTACAACCTCTATGTCTAACGGTCCAAACTCCACTACTGCATCCAGCCGATTTCTGAATTCAGGCGTAAAAAAAGATTTAAGCGCTTCACCTCTAGAGAGATCCTGGTCTGCATTGAAGCCCATAACCGAACGCTCTGCGGCTCCTATATTTGATGTCATGATTAAAATTACATTTTGAAAATCGGCCTTATATCCATTATTGTCAGTCAATGTAGCACTATCCATTACCTGCAGCAGAATATTTACCAAATCCGGATGCGCCTTTTCAATCTCATCGAGCAGCAAAACAGTATAAGGGTGCTTGCGAATAGCCTCAGTAAGCAAACCACCCTGTTCATAGCCCACATATCCCGGAGGGGCGCCGACAAGACGAGAGAGTGCATGCTTTTCCGCCAGAGATCTGGCAAGCTCTGTCTTGCCGACTCCCGTTGGGCCTGAAAACAGAAAAGATGCTACCGGCCGCTCAGGTGTGTTCAAACCGGCACGGCTTCTTTTAACAGCCAGCGCAACAGTCTCAACCGCCTTGTCCTGACCGATCACACGTGCCTTGAGGTCACTCTCCAGGTTTGAAAGCTTCTCAATGTCATCCTCACCGACACGTGCCGGCGGAATACCGCTTATTTTAGAGATCACCGTCTCAACATCATGAGATGTTACAGTGCGTCGCTTCTTCTCTTTTAAATGAAAAGAGGCTCCGGTTTCATCAATAAGATCTATGGCGACATCGGGAAGAAAGCGCTCTGTTATATATTTCTTTGAAAGCTCGACGGCTGTCTTTAGTGCCCCGTCTGAATATTTGAGTTTATGGTGCGCCTCATATTTTGGGCGCAGTCCTTTTAAAATAAGAACACTCTCTTTCTTTGATGGCTCATCTATATCGATTTTAGCAAATCTACGGCTCAAGGCTCTGTCTTTTTCAAATACATTTCGATGCTCACTGTATGTTGTCGCACCCATACATTTTAATGCACCGGAAGCCAGTGCCGGCTTAAGCTGGTTTGATGCATCCATACTGCCGCCGTTAACTGCTCCGGCCCCGACAAGGGTGTGTATTTCATCAATGAACATAATAGCATTGTCATGTGATTTAATCTCGTCAATCACCCCTTTGAGACGCTTCTCAAAATCTCCACGGTACTTGGTCCCTGCAAGCATTGCACCAAGATCCAAAGCATAAATAGGGGCATCCTTTAACAGTGACGGGACTTTGTCGTGGGCAATACGCAGAGCCAAACCTTCGGCTATGGCAGTTTTGCCGACACCAGGCTCACCCACCAGAAGCGGATTGTTCTTTTTTCGACGGCACAAAGTCTGCACTACGCGCGCTATCTCATGCTTACGTCCAATTACCGGATCGATATCACCGTCTCTCGCCTTTTGTACCAACTCAATAGTATATTTCTGTAAAAAACTTTCCTCATCACTGCTGCTTTGGGCTTCTATATCATGATGCGATATTACATCCAGTACATCAAGACGGGAAATATTGTTCTCTTCAAGCAAAGTACATGCAAAACTGTGCTTCTCCTCATATACTGCGGCAACCAGATCACCTACATCCGCCTGCGCCTTCTGGGCACTTTGAATATGGCGGATCATCTGATCTATCATGCGCGAAAGAGCTACTGTCTCAAATGGCTCTTGATGAACCTCTTCCGGCAGAGGCTGAATTGTATAGCTGAGATAATGACCGACCGCTTCTCGCATAACAGTTGCATCACCGCCGCACTCATTGATAATGGCAATTCCCTCTTTTGAACCTAAAAGTGCAAAAAACACATGCTCTATTGTTAAATATTCATGATGCTGATCTTTGGCATAAAGAAGTGCTTTTTGAAAGATAGCATTTAACTCAGAACTTATCATTACGCCTCCTCCATAATTGCTTTAAGCGGATAACCCTGCTCCCGTGCAAGTTTACTAACCTGCATTACTTTGGTTTCTGCTATCTCATATGTATAAACACCGCATACAGCCCTGTCTTTGCGATGCACATCATGCATTATCTGCTCCGCCTGCTGATATGTCTTGTGAAATATATTCATCAGAACTTCGACAACAAAATCCATTGAAGTATAATCATCATTGAGCAAAAGAACTTTATACTGCCTAGGCTCTATTGTTGCCAATTCAGTATCGAACTCAAACTCTCTTTTTGTACTCAAATTAGCTATCCTCTAAATTAATTTATTTAAATATACCCTACTAGAGTTAATTTTGCAAGAATTCAGTGCAAAACTCCCTAAAAAGAGAAGGCTGCATATCTGATTTGGATTGCATACTGTCGTAAATGTTCACTGAAATAACCCGCTATTTAACCTACTTTGCGTAAAATAGTGCAAATTACATAAAATGGTACAAGTATGATAAAGCGTATTTTTATTACTGCAACAAATACAAATATCGGAAAGACATATGCCACAAAGCTTTTAATGGGGCAATTTTCCAAAATGGGATACCGCGTAGGCGTAATCAAACCTATAGAAACAGGGGTCGAAACCAATCCTGCAGATGCAACAGAACTGCTGGATCTGTTAAAAAAAACCAACCCGGAAGCACACGAACTTACGCTTAAAGATGTTGTTCCCATATGCTTTAAACTTCCGGCAGCCCCTTATATTGCCAATCATGCCAATAATATAGATCTGGCTCCAGTACATACCGCTATTGCAAAACAGGAAAAAATTAGTGATATATTACTGATCGAGGGTGCCGGTGGACTGTTTGTTCCAATTGACAGAGATATGATGATGATAGATTTGATCGAACGGCTTGAAGCCAAAACGCTGCTTGTAAGCCATTGTCGACTTGGCTGCATAAACGATACTCTTTTGTCACGTTATGCTTTAAAAAAAAGAGAAATCAAGCATTACTGGACACTCAACTGCCATGATAACGATACAGATTTCAGTTTGATTTCTGAACCATTTTTCAAAGAAAAGTTTCCTGGCTTTACCATTCTCAAACAGGATATTGAAAAAGTTGCACTCAAACTGCTTTCGCTTTTTGAAAAGTAAAACTTTGATATAATTCGGCACATACAAGGAGAATTATGCAGCACCTGATCCGCACCGATGACTTTAGCGTTGAAGAGATAGAACAGTTGTTGGCAGATGCAGAGTATTTTTCACAGGTTGGATTTAATCGGATTTTACAAGACAAACTCATCATTACACTCTTTTTTGAAAACTCTACACGTACAAAAAGCTCTTTTGAGATTGCCGCCAAACGTCTTGGTGCAGAGATAGTTCACCTGGATATAGCAAAAAGTTCAACCAAAAAGGGTGAAACCCTTGTAGATACTGCAGCAAATCTTGATGCAATGGGGCCAAACGCCATTATCGTTCGGCATGCAAATGCCGGGGTGCCCAAAATACTCTCCAAACATACAAAAACATCCATTATTAATGCTGGCGACGGTGCCCACGCCCACCCTACCCAGGCACTGCTTGATCTATTTACGCTAAAAAAGCATTTTGGAGATCTGAAAGGGAAAAAAATTGCGATTGTAGGTGACATTAAAAACTCCCGTGTAGCAAATTCCAACATTGAACTGCTTCAACGCTTCGGACTCAATATTACTCTTGTTTCACCGCCTCAATTTATGCCAAAAACAGATCTTCCATCAACATACAACCTGCGTGATGTCATCGACAGTGTCGATATCATTATGAGTCTTCGCACACAAACAGAACGCCACTCCCAGCAGACATATGCCTCTTTAAAAGATTACGCAAGTGACTTTTGCATTACCAAAGAGCTTATAGGTGAACGTGACATTACAATACTTCACCCTGGTCCGGTGCACCGCAATGTCGATATAGATGATGCCATGTTGGCAGATAAACGGTGCAAAGTGCTTGACCAGGTTTCCAATGGAGTATTAATACGCATGGCGGTACTTAAAAAACTCATTTATGACCTATAACGCACTTTCAGAGCTTACTGCCAAGGGTATTCCATATCTTTTTTATACGGATTTCAGCGGTAAAAAGATCTGCTGCTACAAACTTGATGAACTACAGAATGAAGATATAGAATTCAACCTTGGCAACAGTTACAATAAACACAGCAAAACCATAATCAAGCACCCTGTAAAATTTGAGGAGTACAAAAAGAAATTTGATAAAGTTATTGAATATATAAAATCTGGAGATACTTACCTGCTAAACCTGACACAACCCACACCGGTTGAAACACCTTTTTCACTAAAAGAGATATTCAAACATGCCAATGCACCCTTTAAACTCCGTGTCAAAAATGAATTTGTCTGCTTTTCTCCGATCTTCTTAGAAACGATCTGGGCATAGTTGCCAAAAATATCAAAGTTGAAAATTTCAGATATATCAAAAAAATTGAGGCCGGAGAGAAACTGCTGCTTCAAGTAAGCTCCAAAATCAGTGGGGTATTAGAAGAAAACTGGCATGAAAATGCCGGTGAAATCATTAAAAAACTGCTTCCTGCCGGCAGTATAAGCGGAACCCCAAAAAAACGTACTGTTGAGATCATAGAAGAGATTGAAGGCTATGAGCGTGGATATTTCTGCGGCATATTCGGCGTCTTTGACGGCAATATATTTGATAGTGCCGTTATGATAAGATTCATTGAAAATAAAGATGGCCGGATGATCTATAAAAGTGGAGGCGGGATAACTCTGCAAAGCAACGTGCATGATGAATATCATGAGTTGATCGACAAAATCTA
>MZGN01000121.1 GCA_002085085.1 Helicobacteraceae bacterium 4484_230 | reverse complement strand
AACCTGTACCACTCCATACCGCGGGCGGCCTCGATGGCAACTGTTTTAAGACCCGGCTTGACAATACTGTCGATATAGCCCTGCCCCTGCTCTATAAAAAGATCGAAACACGGGACACTGACAACATTGGCAGGCACACCTTTTGCACCAAGCAGGGACTTGACTTCCATTGCCAGCCCAACCTCTGAGCCTGACGCCATCAGGGTAATTACCGCATCCGGATCCTCACTTAAAAGATAGCCTCCCTGTTCTACAGAGCCTTTCGCTGCCTCAGGAAGCAGGGAGAGTTTTTGGCGTGAAGTTACAAAAGCGGACGGTGAAGATTTCATACCCAGTGCTACTTTCCATGCCGCCACATTCTCGTTGCCATCAGCCGGGCGCCATACATAAAAGTTTGGAAGTGCCCTGAACTGGCTTAAATGCTCTATCGGCTGATGGGTAGGTCCGTCTTCACCGACACCGACACTGTCATGCGACCAGATGAAAAAGTGCTGAATGCCGCTCAACGCCGCGATGCGTGCTGCCGGTTTGAGATAATCACTGAATACAAAAAACGTAGCACTGAAAGGCATCAAAGGGCCATAAAGGGCCATTGCATTCGTCATTGCCGCCATAGCATGTTCACGTATTCCGAAATGGATATTTTTACCTCTTGGAAATACCCCCATATCTTTAAGTTCTGTTTTGTTGGACGGCCCGAGGTCGGCAGAACCGCCAAGAAAACCAGGAACAGCCCTGGCTATCGCGTTAAGAATCTTGCCGTTTGTGCTGCGTGTCGCATCGGCAGCATCAAAAACAGGCCACTGTATGCGGGAAAAATCCGGATTGTTCAGTGCATTTAAAACTTCATTCTGCTCGGAAAGCGGCAGTGTCGTCAGACTGTGTTTCCATTTGCGCTCAAGCAGATCACCGTTTTCAACGGCGCAACGGAAGCGTACCAGCACATCCTCATCGACATGAAACTTCTTCTTTGGATCAAACCCGGAGCGCTTTTTGGCATCGGCTATGATCTCGTCGCCGAGCGGTGCGCCGTGGGAGTGGTGCGAACCCTCCATCGGACCTGCCCCTTTGGCGATCATAGTGTTTGCAATGACAAGAACCGGTTTACTGCGGGTTTTGGCCTCAGAAATGGTCGCATCTATGGCATCAAAATCATGGCCGTCCACCTCGAGAACATCCCACTTCTGAGCCTCAAAACGCTGTACTATGTTTTCACTTAGGCTAAGCTCGGTTGTGCCCTCTATAGTAATACGGTTTGAATCATAGATCAGAATAAGATTATCCAGATGGTTGTGTCCGGCAAATGAGCATGCCTCATAACTGATACCCTCTTCAAGGTCACCGTCGCCACATAAGCAGTAGACATGATGGTCTATAACTTTTGCGGTTTCGGAATTTACCTGCTCACCGGTATATTTTGCTGCCATAGCAAAACCCACGGCATTTGCCACACCCTGCCCAAGAGGACCGGTAGTAATCTCGATCCCTTCCGTATGGCCAAACTCGGGATGCCCCGGTGTTTTGGAGTCCAACTGCCTGAAGTTTTTCAGATCCTGCAACTCAAGGCCGTAACCCCAGAGATAGTAGAGTGAATAGATCAGCCCTGTAGCGTGTCCGCCGGAGAACACCAGGCGGTCACGATTCAGCCATTGCGGGTTTTTAGGATTATGGCTTAGATGTTCTCCAAGTACGACGGCGATATCCGCCAGCCCCATAGGCGCACCCGGATGGCCGGAGTTGGCAGCCTGTACCATATCTGCCGCCAAAAAGCGGATCGTATCAGCCATCTTCTGACGCATTTCATTACTCATTGCATTGTTTCCTTCAGTCGGTTTGATTTTTATGTCTGTAAATATAGCGCTTAAGCAGTGACGAGAGCTCATTTTTCAAACTCACATCCAGGCTTTCAAGCTGGCCGATCAGCTCATCGGCCAGCTTGTCCGCCTCTTCAATAGCTTTTTCAAGGCCAAGCAGTGTTACAAAGCTGTTTTTGTCGCTATCGTTGTTGGTCGTCTTTCCGGCCTCTTCCTCACTCATCGTGATATCGAGAATATCGTCTTGTATCTGAAAAAGCAGGCCGAGCTTGATCCCAAAGTCGTAGAGACTCTTTTCTATCTCTTTCTGACCGGTTATGATAGCCCCCATCTGCAGTGCTGCAGCTATCAGTTTGGCCGTCTTGTTGGTATGCAGAAGCCTTACCTGCTCGATGGCAAGAGGCGCATTCTCAAAATGGCAGTCGATCGCCTGGCCGAGGACCATACCGCCGATGCCACCGTTTTCCGCGAGTGTACGTATAAGGCGCACACGTACACGGTCGGAAAAAGGTGCTTTGGAGAGCACTTCGAAAGCATATGTGTTCAACGCATCTCCGACAAGTATTGCCGTTACCTCATCATGCATGGTGTGCAGGGTCGCTTTTCCGCGGCGCAGGTCTGCATCATCCATTGCCGGTAGATCATCATGGATCAGGGAGTATGTATGCAAAAGCTCTATGGCATACGCCGCATGATACGCCCCGTCAAGCAGAAGTTCATTGTATGCTTTAACGACCCCAAGCAGAAGTGCTGGGCGAAACCGCTTGCCTCCGGCTCTGAGCATCTCATGCAGCGCAGCCTCATAATGGGGATGAAAACTGGGTATTTGCGGAAGATTGTCAGTCAAAAATGTCTCGAACCGCTGCATGGCTACCTGCTTTTAATTTTTAGAGGTGATTTTATCATGATTTTTTGAAAGTAATATTTGAAAAGCACAAAAGTGGCAAGACTCAGGACTGTCCAAACGGATTCATTCCGCCAAGCATTCCCATAGCGCTCTTTTTCTTGTTGTCTTCCACCATTTTATTGGCATCGTTTATTGCGGCTATAAGCAGGATCTGCAGAGACTCTTTGTCTTCCATCAGGGAATCGTCTATGTCGATATCGATCATCTCCCCCTTGCCGCTCATCGTTACCTTAAGCAGTCCGCCGCCGGTTTTGACGGTAAGCTCTTTGGAGGCGAGCTCCTCTTCCATCTTCTGGGTCTGCTCCTGCATCCCCTCTAGCATTTTACCGAGCTCCTGCATATTCATATTTCCAAACATCAGATGGTTCTCAGCACTTCGGTAATCTCGTTTTCATCATCGAGCAGAACAACTGTAGGCTCGTAATTTTCAAGCTCTTTGTCATGATAGGTGGCATAAGCGACAATAATTACTTTATCGCCTTTATGAACTTTTCTTGCCGCTGCACCGTTAAGGCAGATATCACGCTTTCCCCGCTCACCCATAATAATATAGGTCGAGAAGCGCTCACCGTTGTTGATGTTGAGTATCTCCACCTTCTGGCCTACTCTCATTTTTGATGCTTCTAGAAGTTCTTCATCAATAGTAATGGAGCCGACATAATTCAGGTTTGCGTCAGTTACCGTTGCACGGTGAATTTTACTATAAAGCATTTCAATGGTCATTGTTTTTTTATCTTCCCATTTGTGTCATCATATCTTTTGGCGAAATCGGCGCATCCCACTCTTCCTCGCTGATGATATACTCATCAACAGGATTACCGCCGATAATATGCTCGTCTATAATACGATCTATCTTCTGTTTATCCAGACCTACATACATAGTATGACCTGGCTCTACCAACATAACCGGCCCTACGTTACATCTGTTCAAACATGCGGAACGGATAGGCTGCACTGTAGCGATTATACCTTTTTGCATCAAAGTCTGCGCTAAATGCTGAAAAAGATCCTGTGTCTGCGGATTGACACAACTTGGTTTAGGCATGCCCGGAGGCGAAGACTGCTCGCATTTAAAAATATAGTAAGCCGGCTGAGGTATTCCCATTTGATCTCTCTTTAATAGGGCAATCTTGATATCCCTGTAAATTTGGCGCGTATTATATCAAAAAATAGACTAAATTGAGCCTCTGAGATTATTTTAGTCTATTTAAATTACGTTTATTTTAAGCGAAGCGTTAATGTCGTAACGTGTTACATTGATGTCAAGCGTCGTATTTTTATCACCGGTATAGAGTGTTCCGTTCTGCTCAAGTGATGCGTTGGAGTCGTCAGGCTTTGTAAGAACCCATTCAAGTTTTTCATCGAATGTAATATCTCTTTTGGTGTTTAAAGTCAGGGCGTACACAACAATGCTTTTTGTATCGTTAAATTGGTCGTAATCAGCAGTTATCTCTACAGTACCGCTCTCTTTTGTCGCCGTAACCATGCCGGTAGGGCTTACTTCCGCAATGGTAGTATTGGACGAGTGCCATTTTACGCTCTCTGTTACATTTCTGTCAGGAACATCTTCGCTATAGCTTACCGTAGCGATAAACTGGATCTTCTCATCGGCATACATCCGCACCCTCCAAACCAGAGTGCCGACATAAGCAGAAGGGATGTATATATATATTTCATTTATGCTGCCTTGTTCTAAAAACGGTAATTGAGACCGAAATACGGTTCTACAATATATGAAGAGCTCTGAATCTTTGCTCCCACCATATCCAGCTCCTGCCAGTTCTTATCCCGGTACAGCACGTTGAATTCCGCTTCTATACCGTAAGCTATCGGCAGATAAAGGCCGCCGCCGAAGAAAAGACTCCCTCCGGTTACCCAGTTCTTCATCTCTCTCTCGACAGAAAATGTGTTTGCTCCAAAACCCGCTTTTATGAAAGGGTAAAAACCGATATCAAAATCGAAAGACTTGATGATGCTTATGTCAAAATAGATATATGTATCGTCGTTTGGCGAATAGATATTGGTATCATAGTCACCGTATCCGAGTGCTATTTCGATAGCATACGATTTCAGGTCGCCATAACCTGCCTTTATGAGTCCGCTTATATATTTGGCATCTATACTGCGGCTCTCCACACCAGGATTGTCTACCGTAAACGATTCGGTACCGCCGCTGATGCCGCCGCCAAAATAGACACCTGCAGCAGCATACAGATAAAACGGAAACAGCAAGGCAGAGAGTAAAATACGCATTAAAGCCCCTTCTTATCAACTGGTCTTATGTTTTGCAGTATCTCTCTTGCCACTTCCCTGTCATCAAAAGGGAACTTCTGGTCATAAACGATCTGAAAGGTCTCATCCCCTTTTCCGAGAATTACCACTATCTCCTCACCCTGACGCTCTTTAAGTGCTTTTTCTATGGCACTTCTCCTGTTTGCATCCACTTGAACACTGCTTTTATCTTCTATGCCTTCAAGAATATCGTTTATAATCTCATCAGGGTCTTCACTGCGCGGGTTGTCGCTCGTTATATAGATCTTCTTGGCTAGAGAGGAAGCAACCCTGCCCATCATGGGACGTTTGCTTTTGTCACGGTCTCCTCCTGCACCGAAGACGACTGATATCTCCTTCTCCTTCAATGCATTGAGAACCTGTGCCATTCCGTCAGGCGTATGTGCAAAATCTACGATAACAAGAGGATCTTCGCTTACTTTTTCCATTCGTCTGATGAACGGAAGCTATTGCCGCCACCAGGTTGTAAATATTGAAAAAACCGTGCATCGGAGAGTGGAAGGAGACTATTTTTTCAAAATGCTGCAGCGCAACACTGATACCTTCATTCAGCGAATAAGCCATCACTTTGTATGATGCCGGATTTTCAGAAGCATAGGTATAGGTGTTTTTAAAATTGAAAGAGGCACGGCTCTCGTCACGGTTGATCAGCTTTCTGCCCTCACCTTTGAAAAAACTGTTTTTGAT
>MZGN01000120.1 GCA_002085085.1 Helicobacteraceae bacterium 4484_230 | reverse complement strand
TTGAAGGTCAGACTCTGAGCTATCAGTGGACCCAGACAGCAGGAACAACGGTTACGCTGGAGAACAATACGACAGCTACACCGCACTTCACTGCTCCGACAGGCTTGACTGCGGATGACTGCGGATGAAAATCTCACTTTCGAGCTCGTTGTAAATGACGGGGCTCTTGACAGTGCGGCGAATACGGTTCAAATTACCGTGCAACATACCAATGTGGCGCCTGTAGCAGATGCAGGCAGTGACCAGAATGTCTCAGAAGGCGCAGTAGTCAGTCTTGACGGAAACAACAGTTCTGAGCTATCAGTGGACCCAGACAGCAGGAACAACGGTTACGCTGGAGAACAATACGACAGCTACACCGCACTTCACTGCTCCGACAGGCCTGACTGCGGATGAGAATCTGATATTCTCTCTTGTTGTCAACGACGGAGCTCTTGACAGTGCGGCGGATACAGTTCAGATTACCGTTAAAAAAGACAGTTCAGCCCCTGTGGGGTCTATTATACCAAGCATTACATACCTGATTTTCTATTAATACAAAACCATTCCGAAAGGGATGGTTTCAAACTTACCAAGACTATGAATGGTTGTGATTGAGATATTTAAAAAGCCCCGCAAAAACTGGATATTTATCTGTTTTTCAGATTTATAGTACTGCAGTTATTAAAATTTTATAGTGTGAATTAACTGGGCAACTAATTTAAAAGACGGACAAATACATCCATATGTTTACTCGCAGCATCTTCCCAGGTAAAGCGTTTGACATGCTCCAAACCTCTCTCTGCCATCTCTTTTTGCAGCAGATCATTCTCAAGAAGTCTCTGCATCTTTTTGGAAATATCATTTATATCATACGGATCGGCATACAGCGCTGCATCTCCGCATACTTCCGGCATCGAAGAAAGATTGGAAACGATCACCGGTGTCCCGCAGGCCATCGCCTCAAGAGGCGGAAGGCCAAAACCTTCGTAAAATGAAGGATAGCAAAAAAGAGATGCCATGTTATACACATAAGCAAGCTCCTGATCATTCAGATAACCCAGATAAATGATATTCTCTTTTTCAGCTTCAAGCAGTGACATTATCTCGTCATTGCGCCACCCTTTAAAACCGACCAGAACAAGTTTATACTCTTTTTTTATTGTTGTATCTAATTTACGATATGCGCTCAGTAATGAAAAAAGATTTTTTCTTGGCTCGATACTGCCTACGAAAAGAATATATTTTTTCGGAATATTGAACCTGTTTCTAAAATTTTTTAAAATAACTTTTGGATACTGTTTAAAATTATCATGATCAACACCATGATAGATAACATCTATTTTATCAGCGTCAAATTCTATATATTGCAAAAGCTCCTGTTTTGCACAGTGAGAGCCGGTAATAATGCGATCCGACTTAACAACTTCATCCCAAAAGTATTTTTCAAAATACTCGACACGCTCTTTTGGATGCCAATCAGGGTGGAGATGAAAAGAGAGGTCATGAACGGTGGTAACACGGCGTTTTGCTTTAATGTTGGCATTGCTGAGATGGTTGGGTTCCCAGAAAAGATCAAACTCCTCCTGGTAAAAATAGGTCAGATACTTTAAAATAACGGTTCTTACAAACTTTTTAACCAATTCATTTTTAACGATGACGGCTTTAAACTTTTTCATAAAAGGTATTTTTTTGCTATCGGACAACTTTGGCTCAACAAGTTTGGAGCTAAAATATCCATAATAATACCGTATCTCACTGTTTTGAATATGCATACGTTTTGAATTTTCATAAGTATACTTTGCAACCCCGGTAAATGGTGAAAGGAGCATTAATCCGTCAATTAATATTTTATTTTTCATTGCTTCTCTTTTGCATACCCTGGATTGTATGCAGGAGCTGAATTGCACTCTCCCGCCATGTGGGGGTATCTATTTCTCGGGCTAATATTTCGACATCATTTTTCTCTATGGAAATTATTTTGGAAGCCAAATCAGAAGGATCTCCTATATCAAAATAACCGATTTTATCTTGTCCGACTTCATGGTGAACTGCAATATCACTTGCCAGTACAGGCAGTCCGTAATGCAAACTTTCGACAATAGGCAAACCATATCCTTCGGTAAAAGAGGGAAAAAGCAGCATATGTGCGTGCCGATAACAGTACAGCAGAGCACTGTCATCCAAATCATTGAACATAAAAAGCCGTTTATTGTAATATGGGTGTGAGTAAATACGCTGCAATATATCTTCATTTTTCCAGCCCAATCGACCTACAAAAAGAAGCTGGATATCAGCTCCCCGCTTCCACAATATCTCGAAAGCATCAAGCAGATAAGCATGGTTTTTCCGCGGTTCTATTGTGCTGACGAAAAGAAACGTATTGACTGCTGTATCGAAAACAGAAACAATATCTTCCGGAATATCTGCAGACAAAGCTCTCTCGTTCAGTTCGGAACCGAGCGTAAAATGAGCATATCCTTTCCCGGGGGCACCTAACGGGTTATAATGTGCGACTGCAGTCTTGACATCATCCTCAACCGTTTTTGATATTGCAATAAAACTGTCTGAAATATTAAAAGCCTGAGGGAACCAGTCATTAAAAAAATAGACCAGGGAATCACTGCAAAACTCCGGGTGCGTCATGGGAATAAGATCATAAACAACACTGACGACATGTGCGCCGGATTTTTTAAAACGTTTAACTTCGTCCCATATTTTAAAGTGCCATGAAGAGTCCAACAGCAGTAAAATATCACCCTCTTGCATATTGATTGGTTCTGGAGGCCGACAAAAAGCTTTAGTGATATAACGGTCTATTAAATAATTTAAACCATATTTGTATTTTGGTGCCAATATAAAATCTTTAACGGCATAAGAACTGAAGAGAGAAGCTATTTTTTTACGAATTTCATAATATACATATTTTAGTTTGCTTTTGAAACCTTTTGACGGCATCTCTTTTTTTATATTCACATGCAGCGGGGTCAGCCGGTCAATCCGGACAAACTGCTGACCCTCAAGTACAATAAGCTCTAAAGTGATATTTTCTTTTTCCGCCAATGGCAGCAGCTCTTTGATGATATTGCGCACGACACGCTGGATCCCCGTATTCAAATGCGTGTAATGGGTATAGGTACACTCAATATATAATGTCATCTCTTATACTCCCATTCACTAAACTGCCAATAGCTTTACAAGATACGGGGATGAGTCGGCATATATGCTTTGCCCTCCCACTTCAAGATCAAAAAGCAGACTATAGCTCTTTTTTGGCCCACATCACCATCAATAGTATAATAGAAAAAAACATCTTGGGCATCGACGTTATTTAAAATTTTAAAATTGACAGGCAATCTGACAATGGCACCTTTTTTTCCCATAATAAAATATGGAATATTTGAGAGCACGCAGTAAAAGCTCTCTTTTTTAAACTGCATCTGCCCATGAACACTGTTGGTCTGTCCAAGATATTTTTGAGCTTCTCTCATCAAAGATTTTGTCTCTGCATACGGGGCACTCTCTTTCTCCTTGATCTTGATTTTGTCTTTAAGTGACAGATCCCCTTTTCCAAACTGCGCAGCAGCATAATAATTTTCAAAAGTATAATCGGCCGGTGCATATTCAAAATCCCAACAATCAGGATTAGCAGGCCAATTCATGGTTTCAAATATCTTTTTACTAAACAGCAGAGGATATTTTGAAACAGCATAATTAAAATAAACACTCCACTCATCAAGGGGCTGCCTCAGGCCAATGTCAAAATAATTCTCAACCACTTCACTCCAAATCTGCTTATTGATGATCTGTGGCATATGGGAAGAATAAGACAAGAGTTCCAGGCCGCTGCCGTCCAGGAGCTCTCTTGTAGTGTGCTGTCCCTCATCATACTCCGAAGTAAACTCATGCCAGTGCAAAAGGTTGTAAAAATAGTAGGCACAGTACTGTCTTTTTTCATTAATATAAAAATTCAGATCAATATTCTTCAAAGGACGATTATCATCATCAAGCATAATAAATTCATTATCCAGCATATCAAGCTGCAATAATGACGCTCTAAGCAGCCAGTTTTTTGACTGGTGGTCACGTTTTGAAAAGCCCTCTGTATAATCGCCAAGTATCTCTTCCTCATCAATAACAATCAGTCTGCGCTGTGTGGGTATGGCCTGGATTTTTTCAATCAATGATGCCCTGGTAACGACAATGTACTCTTTGGCAAATGGGACGTATTGATCCAGTGCTTTAATAGTTCCTGTTAAATTTTTAACATCGATACTGATAAATACAAACTGTAAAGATTTTGGCAGCTGATTTGTCATTATCTGATTTGAATACTCCAGATTATTGAATACATCGACAATTGAACGATACGTCATATCCCAGGTGTATGGCTGATAAAAGGCTTTTATGAACGCTCTTTTTTTATGGTACAGTTCAGCGTTTTGAAGATATAGGGAAATAACCTCATAAAGCTCATTTATAGAGTGGTACTGAATATAATCCGCGTAATTTTTTCCCACTTCATACATGGAGCTGTTTTTTGAAGCGATAGTGATATTTCCGTATTTTAGCGACTCTGCTATAGGAAGCCCAAAGCCTTCATGCTCTGAAAGATAGGCAACCAGAAACGCTGATTTGTAAAGAAGATTAAGAGCCCCGTCATCGACATTGTCAAGCCAATACAGCTGCCTGTTAAGAAGATAGTGTGACTGGATACGCTCTGCAAGCTCATTGGAGTTCCACCCCAGTCTTCCTACGAACACAAGAGATAAATCATCATATTTTTCCGCCAAACTCTCAAAAACATCAAGCATAAATGCCTGATTTTTGCGAGGCTCCAGTGTTCCTACGAATAAAATATATTTTTTATCCGGAAGCTGACCTGTCGGTATACCGGCTTTTCTGCCGGCCGAATGCACAGAAGGTGAAATGTCAGATCCCAATTTTATGACACGGGTCGGTATTTCTCTTTTGATTTGCAGAGTCTTTTTTGTATGTAAAAAATCTTCTTCAGCCGAACGGGAATCAAAAAAGACAAAATCACTGTACGCAAACAGTGCATCCAGATAGGCGGTAAATTTTTTTAGACTCTGTTCATGTGTAAATTGAGGTACGACGATAGGGGCTAAATCATACAGAAAGTTAAAAATAAACACCTCCTGCTTTTTTAATTGGGGATAGAAAAAATCTCTTTTTAGGCTATCGTGCCAAATCGCATCCATATCTAAAAAATAGGATCCTTTTTCAAAAGTGCCGAGTGCCATGATGGCACTTTTTTTAAAACGGTAAGCCTTGACATTGAGCAGAAACTGCTTTAGTTCATTGTGCTGCAAGATATCAAAGCACGATTCTTTTTCATTATAAGAAAGAATCTCATAATCAAATTTTTGTTTGTTATCGAGAAGGCGTGTTAAAAATTCCCTGACAACCCTCTGGATGCCTGTGTTGGAGCGAGTCAGTATATAGTTGGAAATATCAATATAAAGTTTCATCTGCTGCTTCTAAAAAGTGATAAAAAAAATAGCTTATAGATGCCGGATACTTTTGTCTTGAGCCGATACCTCTCTTTTGTAAAATAGAGTTTTAAGATGATATTTTTTTTTGAAATGAAACCGTTTTCAAGCAAATTGAGCCAATAGGTTTTTTCATTGTCACTGACAGGACGCTTTAGTAAAGCAAGATATACAGCTGTAACAAACCTCTCATTATCTTCCTGTATAAGATCATCCACTGCATAACAGTACTCAAACTCTTTAACTGAAACAATGTGGTGTCGTGCAAAATCAACCAAACGTGCAAAACCTTTTGCCTTTAGGTATTTGCCAACCCTTTTTATCATTTTATAAAGAGTATTCTCCCGCATTGTAGCTTTTAATTGGGGCTGCTGCCGGTTGAGATGATCTACTTTGTAAAAAATATTTGGCAAATCATCAGGAAAGTTCAATCGCCGCTCATCCACCTCTTTTTTTATATTTTGAATCTGCCGGGGAGATAAAAAAAAGGAGTTTTGGATTTCAGGCAAAACAGCTCACCTTTTTATGACAAATACATAGACTCAAGCATCTTCTTAAAATCGTTTTCAAATGATGATGCAGAAGGTATAAGAGAGTAGAGCTTTTCGCAGGAGCCGGATAGCGAGGCAATCTCATTCTCCCTTACAAAAGCCTGGTTGACGCGGGCTTCTATTTCATAGCCGGCAATTTTATTCATAATTTCAATAACATCTAAAAGTTTAATGGTTTTATTGGAAGATAAATTTACAATCTCGGAGCGTATTTCACCTATCATTAGTTCATAATATATCCGAATGACATAACCTATATCATTAAACTCACGTGCCACGTGCAAATTTCCAAGCTCTATCACAGAACTATGCTCTTTGTAGTGCTTTACAATTTTTGGGATAAGAAAATGTTCTGCCTGCCCTGCTCCGGAATAGTTAAATGGCCTGGCAATGATAATGTCAAGTTTATCAAAATACGTTTGCGCCACATGTTCCATGGCCAACTTGCTGATACCATAATGATTTACCGGTTTAGGACACATTGATTCATCCAAAACCTCTGCATTTTGATTGCCGTAAACGGTTGCACTGCTTGCCAAAAGAATTTTTTTAGGAATAACGGAAGTTTGCAAAACTGCATCAAGGATATTCTGGGTACCTATAACATTGACATCATAAATCAACGAAGCATTTTCCTCCCCGACAAATGAGATAGCAGCAAGATGGATTATATAGTCAGGCTTTACAAGCTCTATAACACCGTCAACTTCCGACTTGTTGCGGATGTTGCACATTAAATAGTTCTCTTGCCCGCTTTCTGCAATTACCGTACCGTATACCTCAAAGTTTTTTTCAATTAAAAACTTCTCAAGATACTGCCCCGTAAAACCATCAATACCCGTTATCAATACTTTCATCTAAAAAGAAAATCCTGCCTCATTGCGTCGAAGGTCTTCTTTAACCATCATCGAACATAACTCTTCAAGGGATGTTTTTGGCTCCCATCCTAAAATATCTTTGGCCTTTTGTGGATTACCTATTAACAGATCAACTTCGGCAGGACGGTAAAACTTTGAATTTACTTTAACAACCACCCTTCCGGTTGCTTTATCGGTAGCGGTCTCATCTTCAGCGCTGCCGTTCCATTCCAACTCTATACCGACTGCCATAAAGGACATCGTAACAAAATCACGAACCGTTTCCGTACGATTGGTCGCAAGCACAAAAGTATCGGAAGCTCCAACACATCAAGTTTTCCCAGCTTGATCTTTGCTACGCTGTCAGTGATCTTGCGGGTAACGAACTCTTGTCCACGCAACGGTGATTCATGATTAAACAAAATACCGCTGCATGCAAAAATATCATAGGACTCCCGGTAGTTGATCACCATCCAGTGGGCATAAAGCTTGGCTACGCCATAGGGACTTCTTGGGTAAAAAGGTGTTGATTCCACTTGGGGAATAGCCTGAACTTTACCGAACATCTCGGAGGTAGAGGCTTGATAAAAGCGTATTTTTGGATTTACAATGCGGATTGCCTCAAGGAGATGCACGCATCCCAAACCGGTAATTTGGGCAGTCGCCAGTGGTTGATCAAAAGAGACACCTACAAAACTCTGTGCGGCAAGATTGTAAATCTCATCAGGACGGATATCCATAACCATATGGATCGTATTTGCCTGATCAGTTAAATCATACTCAACCAAATGAAGATTTTCATGCTCTAAAATACCGAGCTCCTCCATTCTCCAAAAGTTCACAGATGTACTCAACCAAATGAAGATTTTCATGCTCTAAAATACCGAGCTCCTCCATTCTCCAAAAGTTCACAGATGCGGTACGCCTGTAAGTGCCGTAAACCTTATAACCCTTCTGTAGCAACAATTCCGTTAAATAAGCTCCATCCTGACCTGTAACACCTGTAATAATAGCTTTTTTCACTTTTATATCCCTCTGTAAGAATAGTGCAATTGTAGCATAGGGTATCTATTGATCTGCCAAAAAACTGTCCTTGTTTTAAAAGTTATTTGACTGTATATCAGACTGCATTTTGTCTGGCTAAATCTTTTGCAGTACTATAATGCCCCTAAAAAACCAAACAACAAATTCCCATTTTATCTTTCAGTTTGAGTAGAATAAGAAAGAGAAACAACAGGAGTGATCCAATGAGCTGGAAACGA
>MZGN01000022.1 GCA_002085085.1 Helicobacteraceae bacterium 4484_230 | reverse complement strand
TATAAGTCTCTTCTCCAACCAGCCTTTTTATGATCTGCAAAGCAAAACAGATAGCTGTTCCCGGACCGCGGGATGTCATTACATTGGCATCCTGAACCACCTGCTTTTTATCCCCCTGATAGCCATCAAGACGAATCTGCTCCTCTACCGACGGGTAGCAGGTATAGTTGTGCTTAAGTACCCCGGCAGCATTCAGCGCAAACGGCGCCGCGCACATCGCCCCTATATCCTTGCCTTTCTCATCCATCGCTTTAAGCAGGCCCTGAATATTCTCATCTTCTGCCAAAAGGTTGGTACCGCCCCACCCTCCGGGCAGAACTACCATATCTATCCGGTCTGTCGTTATATCGTAGATAGTATCTTCGGCCTTCACGACGATACCGTTGGCTCCCGTAACTTCAAGCTCTTCATTCAGAGAACGAACCAGGACCTCTATGCCGCCCCTTCTCATAATGTCTATAAGCGACACCGCTTCTATCTCTTCGAACCCCTCGGCAAGAGGTACTAAAACTGTTGCCATATTCTTTTCTCCTTGCAGTGTTATTTTACCTTCTCAAGATATTCGCCGTCAACGGTATTAACTTTGATAACATCTCCCTCGAGAACATGGTAAGGAACCTGAACTACCGCACCTGTCTCCAAGGTGGCCGGTTTTTTTGAACCGCTTGATGTATCACCCTTGAAGTTTGGAGGAGTATCCACTATTTCAAGCTCCATAATGAGCGGTGCCTCTACCGAGATGGCTTTTGAGTTATGGAAAATAATATCTACATTTGTGCCGTCTTTAAGCCACTTCATCGCATCTTCACACTGCTCATAGGTCAAGCCGAGCTGATCATATGTTTCATTATCCATAAACTGAAGCATCTCGCCGTCATCATAAAGATACTGCATCGTCTTGTGCTCCATATTCGGCACCTCAAATTTATCACCGGCATGAACAGTTTTTTCAATTACTTTGCCGTTAATAAAACTTTTGATCTTCATTCGTACAAATGCCGCGCCTTTACCCGGCTTGACATGCTGAAACTCCACTACTTTATAGGGTACTCCGTTGATCTCCAGACGAATATTTTTCTTGATATCTCCCATTCCTATTGTTGCCATAATCCACCTTCTGTTTTTAATCAGATTTTATCTTAAATTACTCCTGTTTTTAATTAAGAGTCTCCCCAAAAGCCATGTTCAACCGTCATATCCAACTGCTTTAGGCTATAATTTTATCTAAAACAGTGGAGACCAAAATGGATATTGAAACTATTATGATCATAGCTTTTGCCGTCGCGTTGATCATTTCCATATGGAAGATATATGTTTTCTTGCCGAAAAAACAGCTTGAAGATGATGATACTACAGAAGAAGCTACTGAAAAACTGACAGATATTACTATCCGTTCAATAATTGAAGGTCATGAAAAAAATGGCTCGATGACACACAAGGAACTTTTCGAGCATATAAGTTCACATGATGATTTTGACAAAGAGCATTTCTGGCGATTTAACCAAAACAGGCTGAATCAACTGTTGCGAAGCTACCACCTCCGCCATCCACACACAAGCTCACTTGAAGATATTTACCATAATGAGAAAGATAAGAGCAGGAAGATTTAAGACTGTCCTTTATTGATACCAATGGCGCTTTAACAATTTGGCATCTTTGTATTCATCAACCAGAACCTTTGCGGGCTTATCGTCAGATACCGAAACAAATATGGTTCTGTCTTTTTCATTTATCTTGATCATATTCGTCACTCCGCCCAGGCTCTCAAAATCTCCTTTGGAAAGTTTGTCGAAGACGACTGAAAGCACATGATCGTACTTTGGAAGTCTGAAGCCGCTCAGGTCGATACCATCTATCATAAACTGATAAATCAGTCTTTTTTGGAGCAGGAGTGCTGAAAAATAACTGGCAGTACTGCGCATAGACGGTGATCCCACAAGATTTCTCTGCAGTATTCCCAGAAAATTTATGCTGTCGTTGTTTGCACACGCAACACCGACCAATGCCGCAAAATGCTCGTCTTTCCTTCCCTGGTAATAAGCATGCATACCTTTTCTGCAAACAGTCTTGTATTTACCCGCTTTATACTCTTTTACCAATGTGCTGTCAAACCCTGATGCAAATAGAAGAACTACCGGCAACGCGATCATAAAAAGACTTTTTTTCACAAAACCTCTCTCAATAAAGGGCACCTCTAAAAACCCCTGAATATATTTATGAAATAAATCATACCATAAGTCATATTTCTCCCACCAATCGACAGCAGTCCTATAATAAATAATATGATAGAATCACGAAAAGTATTTTGATTTTGGACTAAAGGGCTTTGATGCGACTGACTATTGATGAATATGCCAAACGGTTTAAAATGTCTAAAGAGATGGTACATTCCAGATTGCGTACAAAACGGCTTAATTATACTCTCGAAGACGGTGAAATATACATTTTGTTAAAACAGGAACAACAGGAGCATCCCCGCACTCAGCATGCAGATTCATCAAACACTGCCCGCAACAGAATCCCTCTTCGCCCAAAGACTACAGTCGGCACCATAATAGCACTTTATCAGAAAGAGAATAGACAGTTAAAAAACCGCATAAATGAACTCGAATCAAAAATAGACCGCCTTATAGACGATAAAGAACAGATGCTGCGTGACGAACGCGACAGAATAGAAAAAATATATACCAGCAGGGATGAGCAGTTAAAATCTTTTCTTGAACTTATCAATACCAAACTGCTGCAAAACTACTCAACAGCAGTTCACGAAGTAGTAGATGTAGACCATGTCGCCGACAAATCTGCAGAACCGGACTGGAGATACAACGGTCTTGTAGAGCTGCGCAAATATCTAAAAACACTCGACTTCAACTCTACGCAACGCAAACATATTAAAAAACGCTTTGCACGAAACTATGGCCATGATGTACGTATCATCCAGCAAAATGGAGAGTTCTTCCTTGACTTCACCAAATATGACTATAGCGACCTGTTGCAAACAGACCAATAAGCTCCATCCAAAAATCCTTATTTAGATAAATACCGGTTACTGCTTTGACAAAAGAGCACTTTCGGTAAATACTTCACTTTAAAAACAGCAAAACATTTATTGCAAAATAAAATTTATTTTCAAACATATCTTTAATAATATACTAATTTATACGTAAAACCGTATAAACATTACATCAAAATAGATATTAAATACGTATATATTAGTATTTTATACAGTTTTTTGCTTTATTTAAGATGGTTTCTCCTAAAATCTTCAATATGGAAACGGCTGATCTTTTCAATATTCTTCACAACGCGGTCGAATCACAACAAAACGGCAGAAAAATTTCCCAAAAAGAGATGGCCCGCAAAATAGGCGTTTCGATGCGAACCTACCAGGACTGGAAACTTGGCAATGCAAAACCGCAAGCCGCCCGTGCCGTAATGTTGATGCTTGGAAAACTTGAAGATGAAGACCTGATTAGGGTCATCCGGAAAATCAATAAAATGGAAAATCAAAATGAATACACTTAGTGAACAGGAGAGGATTGCACTGGAAGATGTTTTTATGTCCATATCGCCGACAACCGAAAAAAGATCATTTTTTTTCAAATTCATCGACTTCATCAATTTTTCTAATAATAAAAAGTTATTTGCCAAATATATGCAAATGGCTAAAATGTCCGTAAATCATGTGCTTCAGACACATAATAAGCCCATTTTTCCGTATCTTTTGCATAAAAGCAATGAAATCAAGAAAAATTTAAGCTAAGAGATTATAAAGTATCTTTAATCTATCTTTTAATCGCGCATTAGCCGTAATAATGGGAGTTTAAGAGAGGTTGGATATCTTTAACAAGGTGGATGTATGAACAAAGCACAATTCGTTGAGTTGATTCAAAAAAATGGCGGTTATAAAACAAAAGTAGAAGCTGAAAATGCAATTAAAGCTTTTACAGAGTCTGTAACAGAAGCGCTTGTTGCAAAAGAGGATATTTCTCTGGTTGGCTTCGGCGGTTTTCACGCTGCGCTTCAAAAAGGCAAAAGCGGTATAGTACCTGGTACTTCAAAAACTTATACGACTCAGGACAAAATGGTTCCCAAATTCAAGCCGGGCAAAAGCCTGAAAGATCGTGTGGCTGCAGGTAAATAGCAGCTTCTTTTATGCTGTCTTGCAGGCAGCATAAAATCTTTTACTCTTTTATAATTTTTCCATATCTGTCTTTTTTTATTAAAATCATCTTTTTTTTTAAACTACTTCTATATATAATCACACTACTACTCCATAAGATGTATTTAAAAGGAAAAAAAATGAATAAAAGTCTTACTTCAGCAGTATTGGCTGTTACACTTTGCACATTTGCATATGCACAGGAAGGTATGCTTGGTGCCGGTATAAGCATAGGCAATGACAGCGCAAATCTGCGCATGCCTATAAAAATAAACGACTCGTTTAGAGTTGAGCCGGAACTCGGCATAAGCTATTACGACAATGACGGTACAAAAAATACAGGCCTGCAGATAGGCGCGGGTGCCTATCTCCTAAATCCTGTCTCGAGTGATATAAATCTCTATTATGGGGGCAAAGCACTTATAGGCTACCATAAACATGAATTTGGCAATATCGATGACAGCTCTACACAGTTTATTATTGGCGGCGCTGCCGGTGCAGAGTATATGCTCAATACCCAATTCTCAATCGGTGCAGAAGCCGGTGTCTACCTCGGGATCGGGGACAGTACTACTTTCGATACCAAGGGTGAAGCACTTCTTCGTTATTACTTCTAGCATTTCATGGTACAGATATCTTAAAACAAAGATATCTGTACTTATAACACCACTCAATACATATTTTTTTGATTTAAGGACTGTAAATGCGTTATATCATACTGTTTATCACACTTCTAACTGCACTGTCGGCTGCACAACCTGCCGGTAAATCACCGTCTCATCCACATGTCATACTCCAGACAACCCAGGGAAGCATAGAGCTTGAACTGTTTGATGATACAGCCCCTCTGGCTGTAGAAAATTTTATCACTCATGCAAAAAACGGTTATTACAACGGTATAGTTTTCCACCGTATAATTAAAAATTTTATGATCCAGGGCGGTGATCCTACCGGCACCGGCCGCGGAGGCGAATCTATCTGGCACAAACCGTTCAAAGATGAGTTCAAGCCCGGACTTGTGTTTGACAGACCCGGCATACTGGCCATGGCAAATGCCGGTCCCATGACAAACGGAAGCCAGTTCTTTATAACAACAGCCCCGACACCGTGGCTTAATGGACACCACACCATATTCGGCAAAGTTGTCAAAGGGATGGATACATTAAAAAGGCTAAACAATGTTCCCACTTCAGGACGCAGAGGCAGAGACAGACCTCTGGTAAAACAGGAGATAATCAAAGCCACAGTTGTTTCGCAGTCAGGAAAATAAGCCTGTAGGTTCGGCAAACTGCCGAATCTCCATAGAAAACCTGCTTTCTGACTACATCAATCAAACTTTTTGTATAGCCCTGGCAACCCTTAATGCCTGTACGTGCTCCTTGACGTCATGTACGCGCAGTATGCCGGCACCGTTTTCTGCAGCTTTAAGATGGATGGCAAGAGTGCCGCCAAGACGATCCTCTACCGGAGCCTTGATAATCTTGTCTATCATCGACTTTCTGCTTGCGCCTACAAGCAGAGGGCGGCCAAATTTCAAAAAATGCTGCAGATGTGCAATCAGTGTGAGGTTGTGCTCCAGATTTTTACCAAAACCTATACCTACATCCAAAATAGTATCTTTAATACCAAATCTTTCCGCTTTTTCAAGCCGCTCTTCAAAAAAAATGGAAACATCACTGACAACACTCTCATAATGCGGCTTATGCTGCATATTTTGCGGTGCCCCCTGCATATGCATAATTACAGCAGATGCACCATTTAGTGCTGCTGCCCTGCAAACCTCATCATCGGCAAGGCCGGTAATATCATTGACGATGCTAAAACCTCTTTCAAGTGCATAAGAGACAACATCATACCTGTAGCTGTCTATGCTGAACTCTGCCTTCTCATAAAATTTTTGGGCATACAGGGCATCGATCAGAGGCTTTATACGCCTCATCTCTTCAGCGGTATCAACAGGTGAGCTGCCAGGACGCGAAGAGACTGCGCCTATATCGATAATATCTGCACCATCCCCAATCATATCGGCTATTGCCGAAAGCGCTTCATCACCGCTGAAGCGGCTTTGAGTATAAAAACTGTCGTCATTGGCATTGATCACCCCCATGATCCGCACACTCTCAGGCATACTCAAGCCAACAAATTTTTTAAGCTCTGCTGCTATCTCTTTTAAACCCAGCGGCTGGGACAGCTCTTTTCGACACAGTTCTGCCAACTGCCTCTCATTTGCTATTAAAATAGCATCGACCCTGCTCTGCGATGCCGTAACGGTTCCTTTTGGTACGGCCAGATCCGCCCCTATAGAAAGTGCGTCCTGCTTCAAAATATTTGCCGCACCTACATGCATGTCGCTGATGAGGAAAAAATGGAGTTTCATCTTTGATGAAAGTATCTTTACCCCAGCACTATCTGCCCCCAGCAGTTTAAGATAGTGCCCGGCATCAATATTATCTGAAAGTTTTTCTATCTTCACTTCTCTTCTTTGGTAAAAACTGCATCAGAAGTGTCAAAAGCAGGGTCTGAAGCCTGCCGTTGACTTCCAACAGTCGATATGAGTTGTCAAATGCCTTAAGCTGGGCGGGCGTAAGTATGAGCTTCTCTACTGCAACAGCCTGATGGAAAAGTCCCTCAATCAGTGCTTTGGCATCATGTTTGGCAAGTCTGTCATTGGCCTTAACAAAATCAAAAACAGCTCTTATGTCCAGACTGTCCATCCTAATATCAATAGAAACGGCTGAATGCTCTTTTGCTTTCTGTACAAGAGGCAGCCGGGAACGGACCGTAGGCAGTAAAACTGATTTATTTGGAGCGATAATGATAAACTCTATATGCTCTGGGGGCTCTTCAAGAACTTTCAGTAGAGAATTCTGTGCTTCATGCCTGAAACTTTTTCCGGCCAGTACGATATATTTGGTGGACGCCTCACTCACAAAAGCCTCATTCACTGCAGCCTTTGCATCGTCAAGAAGAAAATCATCTTTAATAAAACTTACAACACGATGCGGTTTAAAACGGTCCCTCAGCCCCTCAAGCTCCATATCAAAATGTGCAGAGATAATAATATGGCTTCGGACGATCTCATTCATCTGTTGTAACTTCTCCAAACAGCATAGCATTGAGTGTCATATTGAATAGACGGTAAAGCTGTAAGAGTTTTATATCTATAATGGGATCATACGATCTAAGCGTAAGTGCATTTTGAAAATCTTCATCCATAATCCAGAGATAGCTGTCACTGTGACGCTTGGCAATATCGGCACGGCGGTCATTACCCCTGCCCACATACCAGAAGAAATACTCTCCTTTGTATGAGAGCTCCAGCAGGTCATCGAGCATATCAATACTCTCTCCCCCTACGATAGAATCAAATTCAGGATAGATACCCTCTATGCAGACCAGTGGAATCATTGGGCGCTCATGCGTAAGCTGGTTGATCATTGAGACGATATAATTACCAAACCAGCTTCTTTTGTGGTCGGTAATAAGAACAACCGTTTTTCCGGCCAGGATTTGATCGATAGCCTGGGCAGTCGTTGCAGTCCAGTCGTATCTTGACTCCTCAAGCCAATTAAGCATTGCACCTTCCGAACGAATAGCTTCAAGCGTCCATTTTACAAACTGCTGCATAACCTACCTTTCAGCGCTGCACAAAAGCAACGGAAATTTATAGCATATTTCTATCTATCCAGCTCATAAGCATTATGAAGCGACCGCACGGCCAGTTCTGCATATTTTTCATCAACTATCATAGATACTTTGATCTCGGACGTAGAGATCATCAGTATATTGATATTCTCATTGGCCATAGACTCAAACGCCTTCGCTGCCACACCGGTATGCGACTTCATGCCCACACCCACAATCGAAACCTTGCAGATATGCTCATCATAACCTGCCTCTTTTATCTCGTCATTGTCTATAAAACTCTCAACTACACTTTTGGCATCTTCAAGCTCATCCATAGGTACAGTAAAATCCATGTTTGTCGTACCGTCGTGTCCTGATGTCTGGATGATCATATCGATATTTACGTTGTTCTCTGCAAGCCTGCTGAAGATGTCCGAAGCAATCCCGGGACGATCCATTACTCCAATGAGTGATATCCGTGCCTGATTGCGGTCAAGTGCTATACCGCTTACTAGTGGTTCTTCCATGATATTTTCTTCCTTTGTTATTAACGTCCCTTCCGCATCGGAGAAGCTTGAGCGGGTTACCAGGTTTACATTGAGTTTTTTGGCAAGTTCAACTGAACGGTTTTGCAGTACTTTGGCACCAAGCGATGCCAGCTCCAGCATCTCGTCATATGAAATTTTTTCAAGTTTTTTCGCTTTAGGTTCAACCCTGGGGTCTGTAGTATAAATACCGTCTACATCCGTATATATCTCACAAAGATCCGCTTTAAGAGCTCCTGCAACGGCAACAGCAGACAGATCGCTGCCCCCTCTTCCCAGTGTTGTCACCTGCCCTTTCTCATTTACCCCCTGGAAGCCTGCAATAACAACAATATTGCCCTGTGAAAGAGACTCCTGTATACTCTTCGGGTTGATGCTTTCAATACGGGCTTTCGTATGTGCCGCATCAGTAACAATGCCTGCCCGTCTGCCACTCATAGAGTTTGCCTTGTAGCCCATCTCGTTAAGAGCGATAGAAAGCAACGATGCCGTCACGCGCTCACCGGAGCTTAACAGCATATCAACCTCTGAGCGCACCGGCTGCCTGCTGAAATGCTGTGCATAACCGAGAAGTTTGTTGGTCTCACCGCTCATGGCTGACACGACTGCAACGACCTGGTGGCCTTCGTCGGCTGTTTTGGCAATGCGGTCGGCAACATTTTGAATTCTGTCCAGATCACCCACACTGGTTCCGCCAAATTTCTGCACGATAAGCATTATAACAGTCCTTCTTTTTTAAAATAATCTATCACCTGTTTATACACAGATTTTTTAAAATGTGAAATATTTTCCAGCAACTTATCTATCTCAACAAATTTATAGTTAATAAATTCAGGATGTTTGGTGTCAAGATCAATCACGGCTTTTTTCTTCAGACGAACAAGATAATAGCGCTGCTTTTGGCCGCTGTAAGGCTTCATTTTTTCGGCGATATGCTTTGGGAAATCATATGTCAGCCAATCAGGATACCTGGCAATGATCTCTACTTTTTTTGTACCGATCTCCTCTTTCAACTCACGAAGCAGCGCCTTTTTACTCCCCTCACCCTTGTCGATGCCGCCTTGCGGAAACTGCCATACACCGGTTATATCGCTTCTTTCCGCAAGCAAAACCTTTTTCACTTTCGGATACTCAGGTGACATAACGATAGCTGCCACATTCGGACGGTATAGCTTCTTTTTGGACATGCAGTTTCTCTCTCTTTTAGTGGTGGCATTATAGTCAACATGCAATTAAACTATAATGAAGATTTTAATAATAAAACCTGCCACTGCCTGCCCAATGCTGTGTATGGATAATTATTTATAACAAGTATGCTAAACTTGCGGTATTATTATCCCATCATGGAGCCGATATGATCACCAAATGCCTCTTCCCAGCTGCCGGTTACGGCACACGTTTTTTACCCGCAACCAAAGCTATGCCCAAAGAGATGCTTCCCATTCTCACCAAACCGCTGATACAATACGGCGTTGAAGAAGCCGTAGAGGCAGATATGAATGTTATGGCCATAATTACAGGAAGGGGTAAACGGGCCATTGAAGACCATTTCGATATAAGCTATGAACTTGAGAACCAGATCAAAGGAAGTTCAAAGGAGTACCTGCTCGATGAAATAAGAGACCTCATCAACCGCTGTACTTTTACCTACACCAGGCAGATTGAAATGAAAGGCCTTGGCGATGCCATACTGAAAGGTAAAGCACTCGTCGGTGAAAGTGATCCTTTTGGTGTAATCCTGGCCGACGACCTCTGCATCAATCCGGACGGAAACGGCATCATGCATCAAATGATCGATCTCTACGAAAAGTATAAATGCTGTATCGTGGCCATTATGGAGGTTCCGCAGGATCAGGTGCATAAGTACGGCGTCATCTCCGGACGCACCATAGAAGACGGTGTCTACCTGGTCGACGACATGGTCGAGAAACCGGACAACGACAAAGCACCCTCCAATCTGGCAATTATAGGCCGTTATATCCTGACTCCGGATATTTTCGAAGTCATCAAAAAGACAAAACCCGGTAAAAACGGTGAGGTTCAAATAACTGATGCGCTTTTAAGCCAGGCCAAAAAGGGGATGGTGCTCGGTTACAAATTTAAAGGAAGACGTTTTGACTGCGGAAGTGTAGAAGGTTTTGTAGAAGCAACCAACTATTTCTACGACATGACACACAAAAAAGAGTAGCCGATATCTAATTTAAACAAAAGGCACCCCTAAAAAGATGCTTTTATACATCCATATCCCTTTTTGTGATTCCAAGTGCCACTACTGCAGCTTCAACTCCTACGTAGACAAATTTTCGCTGCGCGAACGCTATATGAAGGCGCTCGCAAAACAGCTTCATTATGAACTGGAGCGTTTTGGGACTGCTCCAAAAATGATAGAGACTATGTTTATCGGGGGAGGAACACCCTCAACGGTTATGCCGCATCTGTATGCACCGCTTTTTGAGGCCGTAAAACCGTACCTGAAAGATGATGCGGAAGTCACATCAGAAGCAAATCCGAACAGTGCGACAAAAGAGTGGCTTGAGGGCATGAAAAAGCTGGGGGTAAACCGCATCAGCTTTGGTGTACAGAGCTTTGATGACAGAAAACTGAAACGGCTTGGGCGGGCACACAACAGCCATGATGCCCGCAGGGCACTATGGCATGCCAAAGAGGCCGGATTAAAGCATCTCTCTCTCGATCTGATCTATGGCGTAGAAAACGACACCGTAAAACTGCTCGAACATGACCTTGAAGAGGCTTTTTTTCTTCCCGTCGACCATCTGAGTGCCTATGCACTTACCATCGAGGAAGATACTCCGTTTGCCTCACATCCCGAAGTAGCCAATGAAAAACTTGAACTTACCAAATGGCTTTTTGAAAATATTGCCCACAGAGGATTCAAGCAGTATGAAATTTCCAATTTCGGAACATACCGCTCACTGCACAATATGGGCTATTGGCAATACAAAAACTACATCGGTCTCGGAAGCGGTGCAGTCGGCTTTAAAGATGACAGGCGCTTTTATCCCGATATGCATATTGAAAGCTATATAGACAATCCTCTAAATATTCAAACAGAGATTTTAAGCAAAAAGGCGATCAAGACCGAAAAGATCTTTTTGGGCCTCCGGCATATTCTCTTATAAACGGATAACACTATGTTTGGTATGGGCTTTGCCGAAATATTAATTATTGGAATTATTGCGATCTTGTTTCTCGGTCCGGACAAACTCCCGCAGACTATGGTAGAGATCGCCAAATTCTTTCGCAGCGTCAAACGCACAGTGGCTTCTGCAAAAAATTCGATCGAGGAAGAACTTCATATCTCCGAACTTAAAGAGGAGGCGATGAGTTACAAAAAAGAGCTTACCTCAGCCGGCGGTGAGCTGAACCGCTTGACTACGCTGGATAAAATAAGCGATGGATTTGACGATCTTAAAGAGAGCGTCAAGGTTGATATAGAAGAAGATGCAGACAAACCTGCGAAAGAGCCTGTTCAGCCTGAAGTTGTCACATTTGAAAAAAAGCAGAAAAAACCGTCTGAAAAACCAAAAGAAAATGATGCAAAAAAAGAGGAAAGCTGATGTTTGAAGATCTCAAGCCCCACCTTGTAGAACTGCGCAAGAGACTTGGAATCTCGGTACTGAGCGTTATAGTAATGTTTTTTGTCATGTTCTTTTTTCATGAACCGATCCTGGAGTGGATAATCACTCCACTAAATGATGCACTTGCATCAGTCGGCAAGAAATCTGTTATAGCTGCAGGCGGTATGGTTACCACCAATCAGGTTGGAGGAGCTTTTTTTGTGGCGCTGAAGGTCTCTTTTTTTACAGGCCTGCTTGCCTCATTGCCGATCATACTTTCACAAATATGGCTTTTTGTCGCACCCGGACTGTATGACAATGAAAAAAAACTCATACTCCCGTTTGTTCTCGGCGGTACCATCATGTTTGCTGTCGGAGTGGCTTTTGCCTACTATATCGTTACGCCTTTCGGATTTGACTTTCTGATCACTTTCGGAAGCTTCATGTTTACTCCTTTAATCAATATAGAAGATTATGTCGGCTTTTTCACCAAGATCATGTTTGGTTTCGGCCTCGCCTTCGAGCTTCCGGTATTTGCCTATTTTCTCGGCCTTCTCGGACTGGTTGACGACAGACAGATGATCTCTTTTTTCAAATATGCCATTGTCATCATCTTTGTAGTAGCCGCCATGCTCACCCCGCCGGATGTCCTGACACAGATGCTTATGGCCGGCCCGCTCATTATCCTTTACGGGGTCTCGATACTGCTGGTAAGAATGGTAAATCCGGCAGAGCCTGAAGAGGAAGAAACGGCAGAGGAAGATGAGGCAAAATCGGACGAGAGTGGTGCCGGTGCAAAACCCGCTAAAGACGAGTAGTTACGATTTTATCCTCCCTCAGGAGCTCATAGCCACCCACCCGGCAGAACCGCGCGAAAATGCGCGACTTCTGGTATACAGGCGTGACACCGACACTATAATTCATGCCCGTTTTTATGAAATTGAAAAATTTCTGCCCGAGAACAGTGCGGTTATCTTCAATGACACAAAAGTAATAAAAGCCCGTCTTTTCGGTAAAAAAGAGAGCGGTGGAAAGATCGAACTTCTGATCAACAGGATGTTAGACGCCTGCAGGATCAACGTCTATATACGCGGAAAAGTAAAAGTAGGCACAAAGCTCTTTTTTGATGAAGACCTTGCAGCTGCCGTTACTGCACTTCACGATGACGGAAGCCGAGATGTAAACTTTTTCCGTCATGAAAAAATGCTGCGTTTTGAAGAGCTGCTGCCCATTGTAGATAAGATCGGGCACACTCCCCTGCCCCCGTACATACAGCGCGAAGACAACAAAGAGGATGAAGCCGACTATCAAAGTGTTTTTGCGAAAAAAGAGGGGGCCGTAGCCGCACCGACGGCATCGCTGCACTTCAGTGACACGCTTTTCAGGCAGATCTGTGAAAAACATGACAATGCTTACGTGACACTGCATGTGGGCGCCGGAACATTCAAGCCGGTAGAGAGCGAGATCATTACGGACCATCCCATGCATTCGGAATACTACTCGGTCTCACCAGAAGCTGAAGAGATCATAAACGGCAAACAGCCCCTGCTGTGCGTAGGAACGACATCTACCCGCACGGTGGAATACTATGTGCGCACAAAAAAACTCTCCGGAGAAGCCAATCTTTTTCTCCATCCAGGCAACCCTCCACAGCGTGTAAACTACCTTCTGACAAACTTTCACCTGCCAAAATCGACACTTCTGATGCTGGTCGCCTCGTTTGCCGGACTTGAAACGACGCACAGACTGTATGAAGAGGCGATAAAAGAGAAGTACCGTTTCTACTCGTACGGTGACGCGATGCTGATTGTTTGATATGTACTTTCGATACTATTATTGCTCCATAGAACAAATTTCTAAATCCCCAATGCGATGATTTCGTTTTTTTGATTTTCTGCTTCCGCTGATCGACATTGCCGCAGGGTACAGTCTCCCGACTGTACCTTTTATGGTTTTATCTCCGAAAATACTGAGTATTTTTATATTTGGGCTTTATCTGAAAGAGAGGCGGTATGCATAGGTATCACCAGACCTTTTTATGAAAAAAAGGGTGTCATGAAACAAGGCAAACAATGGGAATGTCACTTGATTTAGGGTGTTTTTAACGTGGCAACCTAGGTGTATTTGGGATGTTTTTTGCATTTCAGATCCCTGCCTTCGCAGGGATGACACTGATTTGCTCCTTTTTTGTAAAGACCTGTCTTTCGTCACTCCTGCGAAGGCAGGAGTCTAGGTGCTATAAAATAGTAAAAGCAGTTTTTAGGAGAATTTATTGGTGGCGGCCGACCTCTTTTCTATTTTCTATAAAGTGGAGATATTACCCCAGTGGTGCATTTGAGATATTACCCCAAGGGTGCATTTGGTGTATTTTACACCCCTTTGGAGCAGGGACTTTAGTCCCGTTATTATCAGATGGGACCAAAATCCCTGTTTCATTTGACGATACCAAAGTCTTTTCTGCGATTGACGGGGTTAAAACCCCTACTCCTGTTTGATTGCTCTTTATCGCTTCTTCTCCAACGGTCTGATCATAAGCATAAGTCACGTAAAACAGATAAACAGTAGCTGGGTCTCACTTGGATCATGACTTCTTTATAGAAAACCCCTATTATTAGTTTATTGGAATTTTCTATTTTTCACAGAAAGTTTGCTTCGCAACCGCTATTCGCTACTTTTGGGAAGGGTGGTTTTGAGGAGGGATTACCTAGTGAGCAGTTGCCTAGTGCACGTAAAAAGCAGCCCGTCCCTCTTATTGTACTCCTTTAAAACCTCTATACCCTATACTCTTGCCTCATTTTTTATATTTTAAAAAGATCAAAAAAGCAATACCACCCAAGATTACAATTATGTATTTAAGTATATACCTTTTCTTATCTATATCAACAAGCATTGGATCTACATAGACTCCTCTTATTCCAATTATAAATAATATAATAACTACAACAACAAACCAGAATAATATTTTTTTCATCATTTATATACTCACTTTTACCATATCGGAATAGGTGTTGTTGTGTGATTATCTTGACCATACATATAATTATTATAACCAAATGGACGTGCATTATAAATGACATCTTGTGCGAATGTTTGGCATTGATTCCATGGAGTCCACCTCCCCAGATGGCGACCTAATTTTAATTGCTGATTTACTTTTTCTTCATCTACATTTGGAATTACTTTGCAAACACCCCCTTTTTCTGAACTATGATCCCTAACGGCAACATCAGCCAAAAAAGGAATATTTGGGAATGGCGCTCCCTTAGCATTCCACATACCGGCACTTTTGGTATCTGTTACAATCCAATGGTGATCTACTAATCCAAATGCTGCTTCTGCTGGTTTTTTACATAGTTTAACTACCAACCCCTCCAGATGTTACCCCAGTTGCCACGTTAAAAACAACTTAAATCAAGCGACAATTTCATTGTTTGCCTGGTTCCATGATATCCTTTTTCATAAAGTCCATTATCAAATTTTTGATTGTTCTTATAAAGTGAATGAGTATCTTACACCCCTGTGAATGAATCTCCACTGCCAATCACCTTTGCATCTTACACCCCTGTGAATGAATCTCCACTGCCAATCACCTTTGAAATCAATGATTTAGATACATTCAAATACCTGGCAATATCCACTTGAGTATAACCATCC
>MZGN01000021.1 GCA_002085085.1 Helicobacteraceae bacterium 4484_230 | reverse complement strand
TCTTCAACTTCACTCCAACCGTCACCGATATGGGCTCCTACAAAAAGGTCAAGTCTTTTACCACGGCTCAACTGACAACTTTCTGCAAAAGTACACTCATATTCTCTGCATCATATATTTCTGAATCAATATTTTTCATTACAGTCTCTTCATCAAAACTGTTGCTGTCGTAGACTACGGTAATCACATCATCACCGGCCTTCAAAAAAGTCCTCTCACCATAAGGCGTATAGCGTGTTGCACCGATACTTATCACAACCTGCTCTACCCGCTCAAGATTTCTCAGGTAACGGTGAATAGCCTCGAGTGGTCCGGTGTCTTCCTGGCTGTTAAGCTGGTTGACAATCCAGTCCGTCAGTTTTTTATGAAAGTAGCTATAGGTAATCATGGCTGCATCTTCTCCGTACCTGTGCAGCACACCGTCTCTGCGAAGAAATGAAGCGATATGCCAGCTATCCATTATGCCGCCGGCATCGAAGGTATCTATCTCGATCATTTTTTCGCCGATACCCTTTGATGCTTCGCCCCAGTTTTTCTTTTCCGATATTTTTTTGGCGCCTTGGCGGCGTATGGAGCAGTCATTGTAAGGTGCAAAATACTTTGGCGTAAGCGAAATAACATTTTCACGGTCATGGACCATATCGCAGATCAGTGCAACCTCCGGCTCGGCCTGAATATTCAGCGAACTGTCATCAGGAAGAATAATAGTATCCGATGAGAGCGGATACGTTCCAAGCTGGCCGTCAAAATCCTTCAGGTAAAAAGGAAATATCCCCTTTGGACCATTCTCATCGGCAACTTCCAGATCTTTAAAATCCTCCATCTCTCCCGCCTGCTCAAGATGTCTGGCAAAATTTCCTGCAATACCGAGCCCCACTGCATATTTAAACATTACTGCAAGCCTCTACATACTCTTCATAGCTGCCTTTGAAGTCAACATAGCTGCCGTCAGGCTTCAACTCTATGATTCTGTCCGCAAATGCATCAAGAAGTTCCCTGTCATGAGAGACACAAATAACATTTCCCTTGAAATTATAAAGTGCTTCTCCGAGTGCAACAATAGCCTCCAGATCAAGGTGGTTGGTCGGTTCATCCATAACCAGGAAGTTGGCCCCTTCAAGCATTAGTTTGCTCAGCATCATCCGATGCTTTTCGCCTCCTGAGATATTGGTTGCGGCCTTCTCCTGCTGCTCTCCGTTGAAAAGCATGCGGCCAAGACAGTTGCGGATCTCGGAAATATCGGCTTTGGGATCATATGCACGCAGCCAGTCATAAAGCGTATCATCACTTTGGATACGGTCCGTAGTATCCTGAGGGAAATATCCCGGCTCAATTGTTGCCCCCCACTTCACAGTACCACTACTTGGTTTGATCTCCTCCATTATAATGCGGCAAAGCGTAGTTTTACCTACACCGTTGGGGCCGATAAGCGCAATTTTTTCACCGGGTTCGATATGCAAAGATATATTCTTCAAAACCGGACCTTCTCCGTAATCATGGCTTACGTCAATAATATCCAGTGCCTCATCGCCCATCTGGCGCTTGGCTTTAAATACGATACTCGGGTCACGGCGCGATGAAGGCTTGATGTCTTCAATATTGAGTTTTTCCAGCTGCTTCTGGCGTGAAGTAGCCTGTTTGGCTTTTGAAGCGTTTGCGCTGAAACGGCGCACAAATGCCTCCAGCTGCTCCTTCTCTTTAAGCTTCTTGTCACGCTCCATCTCCGCCTGTTTGGCCATTACGTTTGCCGCGATATACCAGTCGTCATAATTGCCGGTAAACTCTCTGATCTTCTGATAATCTACATCCAGAATATTGGTTACGACTGCGTTAAGAAAGTGGCGGTCATGTGAAATAACTACCATTGTGCCTTCATGACGCTGCAGCTCATTCTCCAACCAGCCTATAGTATTGATATCAAGGTTGTTGGTAGGCTCGTCCAGAAACAGTACGTCAGGCTTTGGAAAAAGCACCTGTGCAAGCAGGACTTTAAATTTTTCACCGCTAGGCAGAGTAGACATCAACTCATGGTGAAGCTCCTGGGGAATTCCTACATTTTCCAGGACTTTCGTAATATTGACGTCATATTCATAAGTGGGATCTTCTTCTACACTGATCACTTCAAGCTCTGCCAGGCGGTCATTTACCGCATCGTCTTCAAAGTCACCGGTCTCATAAAGCTTCTCTTTCTCTTTAACGGCATCATAAAGACGCTTGTTGCCGTAAAGCACGGCATCGGCAATAGTGTAATTTTCAAATGCATACTGATTTTGCCCAAGTACGCCTACTTTCAGACCAGGCTCTATGGAGACTTCACCTTCATATTCGGTATCTTCACCGCTGAGAATCTTTAAAAATGTAGTCTTACCCGCCCCGTTGGCACCGATAAGACCGTATCTCTTATGGGGATCCAGCTTAAGATTGATATTTTCAAACAGAATACGGCTGCCGAACCGTTTTGTGAGATTTGTAACCTGTACCATTGCATTACTCTTTAATAAAGTACTTTGAAGAACTTCCCCTCAAAGCACCCTGAATTTTTTTCGCGATTATATCATAATGAAAGAGTAATATCGATACGGTCGGTTTTATACCTTTTTTATTTCCGACAAGAGCATATGCAACTGCTCTTCATACTTCTGAAGCAGAGCATCCTGTTTTGCACTTTCACCGTTTATGACAGCCTCACGAAGTTCTTCCGCAATCTTCAAAAGAGCGGTTGCACCTATATTTCCTGCTATTCCTCTTATATCAAGTAATAATGCTTTTGCCCGCTCCGTATCGCCATTGGCAAAACAGTTTTGTAAAACCTTGTCCGATTCGCCATATTCATCAGCAAACTCATCAAGTATCTCTTTATACAACTGCATATGATCGCCGGCAATATAAAGCCCCTCTTCGACATCAAGGACCTTTGCACCTCTTTTAGAAGCGGTCTCATCTTCAGTTTCAAAATCAAAATAGGAGTACATTATGTCATACAGCGCTTCGACACGGAGCGGTTTGGCAAGCTGCTCTTCCATACCGGCTTCTTTCATTTTTCTTATATCGTCACTGCCGACATCGCCGCTAAGGGCTACCACCACTATATGCTCGTATGCAGGATTGGCACGAATCTGCCTTGTAGCCTCAAATCCATCCATTATAGGCATATGGGCATCCATTAAAACTATCTCAAAATTTGGATCTTCCGCCAAAAGATCCAATGCTGCCTGGCCGTTATCGACAATGACTGCCTCTATACCGGAATCTTCAAGCAGCTTGCTTATGACTTTTTGATTTATCATATTATCTTCTGCTATCAGTACTCTTTTTCCGCTGAATTCTGCAAGATTATCTTTCGTAATAGCTGTTTTGTGCTTAACCGGTTCCCGTTTTTTTCTTGGTGATGCAACACTCTTCTTTCTTCTGTCGGGAATGGGGGCAGCTGCAGTTTCGGCAACCGGGGCCTCCTGCATCTCTTCTTCAGCCTTCTTTTCATTGGTATACTCATAGATCACTCTATAAAGCTCTTCTATCTTAAGCGGTTTGGCCAACTGCTCCTGCATACCGGCCTCTCTCATCTTTCTTATATCGTCACTTCCCACGTCACCGCTCAGCGCTACAACAACAATATGCCCATACGCCGGATTGGCACGAATCTGCCTTGTGGCCTCAAATCCATCCACTATAGGCATATGTGCATCCATCAGAACTATCTGAAAATCTTTATCATTCTCGAGAATATCGAGAGCCTCCTGGCCGTTATCTGCAATTACAATACTTATACCGGTATCTTCAAATGTCTTTGTTATGACTTTCTGGTTGATAACATTGTCTTCAGCGACCAAAATCCTGGTGCCGCTAAAGTCTGCAAGGCTCTCTTTGTTTATTACCCCGGCCGGCGCTTTGTATTCACGTTTTTTGCCGGGCAGCACCATTTCTACACGAGGCTTTTCAACTTCCTGCTCTTTGACAGCCTCTTTTACAGGCTCGGGAGAAGGGGCAGCTTCCGGTTCTGTCTTTTTAGCAGGCTCCTCTTTAACCTTGGTCTTTTCAGGCTCTTCGACAACAATCTCTTTTAGTTCAGGCGGTTGTTTTCGGCCTCTTCTGGAAAAAATAGCAATTATGGCAATAAGCAGAACAAGGGCACCTGCGGCAAGAATATACATCAGCATATTGGACTCCTCCCTGTCGCTGCTGTTTTGATGGATAGGTTCATGCGAAGAGTGCGAAGAAGACGGTTCCTCAAGTTCGGCTACTGGAGAGTTGTCAACCGTTTCAACAACTTCAACAACTTCCACAACTTCGCTAGCTTTACCATCCGTTTTGCTTTCTGCTTTCATTTCCAAAGCATCTTTTGTCTCCGAAACATCCTCCCTAGAAGCCTCTGGCGCCCTTTCTGGCTCTTCTATCTTACCTTTTTGACCAGTATGTTTAACTGCAATTCTTTTTGTATAGGCATCTGGATAGACCATTCTTACAACTGCCAAAACAGAACGCAGATCTTCACCGTTTGAAAACGGCTCGATAGCAGAGATATAATATTTTCCTGACCTCTTGCTTATATAGTCAAACCCTATCCTATTCTGCAGTTTGGCAATATTTTGCCGGGTACTCATAGCCTCTTTAAGAGCAGAGGTGCGGCTGTCAGCCTGTTTCTTTGTGTAAAACGCCCCTGTAATAATCATAAAATCAGCTTTTACGGCAACGGGAAAGATCAATATTGCAATAAGCAGCATGGAAAACGATAAAAACCGCATGAAAAATCCTTTAAGAATATTGGTAACAAGGATATCATAAAAGAGTGAAACGCAGTGATAACAAGGAGGTATTTGTTTACGGCAACCTCTCGACTGTTTCAGGCTTAAACAGGCGTGGGCGCCAAAATCTGGATTATTAAGCCTTTATACTGCCGTTAAGCCGGGCCACCCGATAAAGTTTTTCATAGCTATCGCTGTTTAACAAAAGCTCGTGGTTCGTAGATTGAATTATACTGATCAATGTGTCATATGATGCCAGGTCGATGCTTCTGCCATATACAGCCAACTTGCTCAGATGTTTTACCATAACATCATGATCTATCTCGGGAAAAGCTGATTTCAGATTATACAGACTCATGGCAGCAGTCATATGATCCCCTCCAAAAAGGGTTTCGGCTCTGTTTTTAGCTACATCATATTCAAAACCCATCTCAACAAGTGCCAGAATTACATTATCAAGCAGGGAATGGTCGACAACAGCCACATCCTGGCGGAAGCGCTGCATATTACCTGCCGGTAACGCAAAAACAAGATTTCCTATCAGTAAAACAGTTCCAAAAAATACAAATTTTATTTTCACTTTTATTCCTTTATTGTTAAAACTATTTTATGCCTTTTAAGTAAACCAATGACCAATTCATGCCAATTTTTTATGTACGGTAATATTTTTGGTACTATTTCGAAATGAATTACACATTAAAAGACGAATATATCGAACTATACAAGCTTATCAAGGTAATGGACCTGGTAGATAGCGGTGCAGAAGCCAAACAACTGATCAGCAACGGTTTTGTTCTACGCAATGGTTTGGCCGAAACACGAAAGCGGGCCAAAATAAAAGCCGGTGAAACTATCACTATCGGCGAAGTAAACATCAAGGTTGAACAGTGAAGACTTTTACACAGCTCTTAAATACGGCATCGGCGAAAGAGATAACCCTGGAATTGAGCAGTGCGCTTAACGGCTCCGATGAATCACCATTCTGGGCAGACAAAACTATTCCACTGGCCGATGCAATCCTCTCCGTCATCATCCCGCTTCGCGACCAAAATCTTCTTTTTAATCCCGAAGGGGAGCCGCAAAGTGACCTGAACACCAAACTTTTTTTACGATGGTGTGATCTTGTCAGCCTTAAAACCCTGGCCTTCACTCTTCAAAAAAGCAATACGGCAGGCAAACTGGTGCGGACGGAAATAGATGAAGATGCTGCCCGCAGATACGAACCGCTGGATCTTGAAATTCTGGCGACCTACCTGGGCAAACAGGGAGTTGACCTGGAAAACGAATCGGTAGATTTTCCCATAGCGCACTATAATCTGCATATCGGTATAGCCGATACTGTTAAAAAAATCATTCAAGGGTAGGTTTATGGAAAAATATGATGCAATCAGAGTAGAAGACTATATTGATAAAGCACAGATAGAAGAACATCTGAAAAATGTCGAATACATAATAATGGCAGCTCCGTCTACACGTGAGGACGCAAAGGCGCCAATACATTTCACTATCTTTTTAAATACACAAGAATCTCTTCCTCCGCAAATACAGGAAGCAGTTCTGGATAAATTTGCCCGTGAGTACAAAATAAGTAAAATAAGTGATCTTTTCAGCAGTCTGGATGCAGCAGCTTTTGTAAAAACTTCACAACAGACACTGATGCCCCTGCACCTTTATAAAGACAATGACAAAAAAAATCTTCCTCATACCACTATGTACATCATGGATTTTGAAGGAGACTCGACGGAATTCAAAGAGGCAAAAGAGAAAGGGCTGACAGGCTGGAGCTACTCTTATGATACTTCACGGTGATCTTAACTGTGATAAGTTATTATAACAATTTTACCGATGGCTTGCCTATATAGTAACCCTGTATACAATCTACACCTATCTTTCTCAGTATATCTACAGTCTCTTTCGTCTCCACATGCTCTGCTATTGTCATCATATTGAGACGTTTTGAAAAATCAACGATACCCTCGATCAAAATACGCGAATACCTGTCATCTATCTTCTTGATCAAGGAGGCATCTATTTTAATATAGTCAGCCTCCAGTTCCAGCAGATGTCCAAAATTAGCGTACCCACTGCCAAAATCATCAATAGCGATCTTCACTCCATACGCTTTGACCGTATTGATGAACGCTTTAATGGTGTCATAATTCCTGATCTCTTCATTTTCCGTTATTTCAAAAATAATACGTTTCGAGTCCTCGAATGCTTCAAGTTCAGATTTTATAAACTCTACGGTATTGCGGTCAAGTATGTCCTGTATGGACAGGTTTATAGAAAAATCATATCTGCTCTCTCTGAAAAATGCAAATGATTTTCTTATCATGCTTCTGCTGATATGGGAATAAAGCTTTGTTCTTTTTGCCACCTGTAGAAAAACGGCCGGCGACAGAAGGTAGCCGTGTTCATCTTCGATTCTAGCCAGACACTCATATTTTTCAACACTGTTACTGCTTAGATTGTAGATTGGCTGAAAGAGGGGTAGAATCTTATCGTTATCTATCGCCTTTTTAAGCGTATTGATACCTTCCAGGTTTTTGGCGATCTCTATGGAGGTGTCTACATCACGGTCATAAACCACCATATACTTCTTCTCTCTTTTCGCTTTCTTCAGTGCCATATCCGCTTTTATAAGGAGCTCATTGTAACCCGACACCACTCCGCAGCTGATCGTAATATGGATCGCGTAGCTATCGATCTCAAATGCTTTATGTCCTATATCTTCTATAATTTTGCTAACACTTGCCTGGAATATCTCAGGTGCTATCGACCCTATAGAGTAGAGGGCGAACTCATCTGAAGGAAGCTTGAATACTTCAATATTTTCACCGCACATGGACTTCAATATAGATGCCACACTTGTCAAAAGTTTGTCTCCAACACCATAACCGTAAAAATCATTAATCTCATTGAAATTATCAATATTCAATAAAGCAAGATCACCTTCATTCTGGCAAAGCTCAATCGTATGCAGCAGCTGATAGCGGTTTGGAAGACCTGTCAGGCTATCCATAACCAGACTCTTCTTCAGCTCGGCTCTCTTTTGCTTCAGTTCGGTAATATCTGTCTGCGAAGCAATAAATTCTATAATTTCACCATACCTGTCAAGAACAGGAACCATTGAAGCATCAAGTGTCAACTTGTGTTTATCCTTGCTTAGCCACAGCAGTTTACCTTTAAATATTTTTTTGGAAAAGATAGTCTCTTGCAGTTTTTCAACATCTGAAACAGGCATATCAGGGTGCAGAATAAATGTGTATTTTTGTCCTATCAGCTCATCTTTTGAATAGCCGCATACTTTTATAAAAGCATCATTGACATCGGTAATAATACCGTCAGTATTAATCTTAAAAATAATAGACGTCTGGTCCAGTGCTTTAATATAGCTTTGCAAAATCGCATTTTTTGAAGAGAGCTCCCCTGTCTTTTCAAGGACTTTTGCCTCAAGTTCTTCATTTATCTTTCCGGAACGTTTTAGCAAATACTGAATAAATATAAATATTAAAACCAATAGTCCAAGTGCATAAAGAACCGAATAGACAAATTGATGAAAAAAATAGTCGTGCAGTGATGCCTTTGGAATCTTTATGCTGACGATACCCCTTACTTCACCGACTCTGTAGTCATAAGCCATGTCATATTTCTTCTGGATAAACAGTGGGGCTTTCTCACGTTTTCCATGACACTTGAGACATTTCTTCTCTACCTTAAGAACTTTTGCATACTGGTAGTATGTCTCCCTTTCTTTAAAATACTCTCTATCCATAGGGTTTGCACTAAAATATCTTATGGCCTCAAACTCATCTGTATCAGCACTGTTTTTTCTGTTTCTTGCCCTGTCTGAAACAGTCTTGACCTCTATTTTGAAAATATTTTTATCGGTAAACTCTCTGGAAATCGTTGAAGAGCTGTAGGCCGGAAGCCCTTTAAATGTCTTTTCATCGAGAGGAATCGTCTTGTTAATATAAAGACCTTGATAATAATCTCTATGTATCGTCATAAAATCACTGAGAACTGCTGCCTCTTTTTTAGCAAAGTCATAAGCCCTTGACAAAACATCATTATAGGCTAGAACAGTCCTGACAACAGCAATAATAGTAAATACTGCAAGCACAGTATATAAGATATTCTTTTTAAATATATGAGTCATTTTACTACTTTGCATGATCTACGAGTAATTATTATACCCTAAAACACTCCTTTTCAAGCGTTATAATACTTTGCTGAAGGTAAAATTCAACCCGCTTGAAAAGCTTATAAATGTTTCAGAACAAGCCCAGTGCCAATACAGCCTGCCAAATCAGAGCGGTAGTGATCCCTGCAGCAATCCCGGCAAGAATATCATCACCCATAACCCCGATGCCACCCTTTGCCTCCCGGTCTATACGTCCTATAATAGAGGGTTTTTTTATATCGTACGCCCGAAAGAGTACAAAACTCAAAGCAATTTGAATCATCATTCCATTCTCCCATTTAAACAACTCTGCAAATGGGGTCAAAATTCCTGGCGCTATAGAGAGGGCAAGCCACATCCCGGCAAGCTCATCGATGACAATCTGCTTGTCATCATGTGTCTTGGATACGGCTTCATATTTATCTATCTCCCTTATACCGATCAATATTGCAAGAAGCGTAGCCATAAAAAGAGTCTGCGGTCCCAAAATAGAAAGAATAAAAACACCCGGTACTAAAGAGACAAGGGAGCCCATGGTGCCAGGCGCAACGGGAGAGAGCCCGCTATAACCTACCGTTATAAAAAACTTATTGAATTTCATGGTAAAAACTCCTGTTTTTTGCCGTACTATATTTTAAGTCAGTGATGTTGTCTGGTAGAGCTGCATCAGTTCAAGATAAAAATCACGTTCACTCTGCTCTTCTATAAGACCGTCTACAGGCATAATGTCATAATAGAGCTTTTCAAGATTTTTAAAACGGTCGGGAAAAAGTTTTGCCAGTATTTTGGCTGAAACTTCGCGACGCATCAATACAGCCGGAGGAAGGATCCCAAGTCTCATAAGCTCCAAAATCGACTCTGAATGATAAGAGATGTGATGATGCTGTCCATGTGGGCAGGTCCTTGTGCTGACAAGAGTGGTACATTCATTACAATAGACATACTCAGGTGTAATTCTAATTTCTATATCGATACCTACGATACGGTCAATCACGGACCTGTTTGCATTCTGATCATAATACATCCCTACTCCGGCATGGTTCTGACCGATCACAAGCCTGTCACAGCCGTAATTTTCAGCTACTATCGCATCTATTATCACTTCATTGGATCCGGCAAAAATATAGCTGTTCTCAAGAGGAATAATCACAACACGGTTTTGAGGCAAAAAATGCTTGATGAAATAGTCTATGACTTCATGACGCAAATCAAAATGAAGATCGGAAGCATCATAAGGCTTCAACAGGAAAATGACGACCAGATCAGTCTGCTCCAGAGACTGGCGGATCAGACGTTCATGCGCACGATGAAGCGGGTTTGCCGACATCATAATGGCCGTGACATGCCTGGCATTGCTTTTCTCAATGGCATCTTTAAGTATCTTTTTCGTACTGTCTATATTCTCGGTAGATATGCTGTATTCGCCGCTAATTGCATACTTTCCAAGGCGTTTTATAGTAGCCTCGACACCCGGATGCCTCAGGTCGTCCGTTCCGTAAAGCTGGCGTACACGCTCTTTCGGATCTATTTTAAATATCTCTTCAGCCGTAATACTGCCGACTACCGTATCATTATTTACAAGATCAAATTTTTCACCGCTTGAGGCACTTTTTAAAATCTGTTCATTTACCTTGCCGCCAGGTGCGAGAATGAATGGAAATGGGAAAGTTTTATTATTATATTTGCCGCTTTGAATGACCTCGTTCATTTGAGAAGAGTTCATAAGGCCGGTAATCGGGTCTAAGAGACCAGCCTTGACCAGCGTTAATGCAGAAACCGCTTCACAATCGATAAAAAGTGATCTATTTTTTCTTGATGATGCCATATTTTTTTCTTTTTTCCCAGAGACTCTTGCGAGAAATACCGAGTTTTTTTGAAAGCTCGGTGTCAGGGAACTTGTGTTGATAATTTAACACAATATATTTGACATAATCTTCAATCGGCAGGATATCCCCCTGCTCAAAGATATTATTGTCACTTTTTATCTCAATCACCCTGTATTCTACATCTTCTATGCTCTCACTGCTTGAGACGATTACGTCCATATCTGCAATCATATCCAGAAACGGTCTGCGGTCACTTTTCTTTATAGCCTGAAAATCATTGATATAAACAAATGTATTTTTAGGGAGTGAAGCGATCTCGCTGAGTGCATTGCTGTTTTTAAATGAAACAAAACTCATAGGCCTGCTTTTTAATTCGGCATAACTAAATACAAACAGATCTGTATATTTTTGAAAATTGGAAGAGATGAACAGCGGCAGTTTGATATTTTCAAGATCATGTTCTATTTTTATACCGTCAAGAGAATGGCGCAGATAGTCTTTATACATCTTATTCTGGCGTTTAAGCGCCTCGAACTCCTGAAAATGTTCTATTTTGCGGATAAGCTCCTCTATCATAAACGGCTTGAGTATATAGTCCTTGGCACCTGTATCAAGAGGTTTGGATACGGTATCGTTACTGATATACGAAACCATCAGTATGACTACAGAATCTTTATATGCTTCAATTACAGAATAGTAGTCCTGACCGCTTATATTTGTAGAGAGCAGTACTACATCATAGGGAATACCTTTAAGAGCGGCAGTAGCAATAACGCCTACCCCTTCTTTCCGGCCTACAAAGCCAAGTTTTTCCGTTGTCGTCGCTTTAATGTTCATTCTCGACGGTTCAATCTGCAAAATAGCACTCAGGGCTTTTCGCATTTTTATTTTATACCTGTCTAAACGCGGTACCTGCGCCATAATGGTTACATCGGCATTAACAATCTCATAGCCAAACTGCCTAATCTTGACAACAGTCTCCCTTAAGAGCCCTTTTGAATCAATATTTTTATAAGCATTGTCCGTATCGGGAAAAAGCATTCCGATATCTCCCATGCCGGCAGCACCCAGCAGAGCATCTATCAATGCATGAATGGCAACGTCTCCATCGCTGTGAGCCTTGAATCCAAAATCCACATCGATGTTTACACCGCCCAGAACCATCTCACTCTCTTTATCAAAAGCATGCACATCAAAACCGTTTCCGACCAGCATATCTGAAGAGGGTTTATGCAGACATGGCATAGCCTTCAAGTCTGAAAGATATGTGATCTTATGAGCATCTTCATGCCCTTCGATAAAATATCTCGATCCACCGTTTGCTACGATGGCACTGCTCTCATCGGTATAGTCTGTCTTGCTCTGCAGTGCAGCCCTCAAAGACTCTGTATTTGACAGTTGCGGCGTTTGGATGCGCTTGACATCGCTGCGCTCTATGGTATTATCTTTATAAACAACCGTATCACTCATGCTCAAAAAAGGCACGATACAGTCAGCTTTTTCTCTGTGGTCTATAAGTTTCCTTATAAACATGGGGTCGATACAGGCACGGGCTATATCGGTTACAATGACATATTTGCTTTTTACAGCCGACAGGGCATTGCGCAATGACTCCTGGCGTGTCCTGCCGCCTTCAACGATCGTAAAATCACCATAATATTTCATAAAAGAGACTTCGTCAGCATGGGCCGTAACAATAACATCACTGAACAAACCTGTCGAACTGAGACGTTTTGTAACAAATTGCCATAAAGGATTATGGTCTATACGCAACCACTGCTTTTTGACATTCATTCCAAAACGGCTTGAATTACCCGCGGACAGCAAAATCAGCGTTAAATCGGACAATATTACTCCTGTTTCTGAAAAACTGTTACGAAATTATACACTTGAAAAGCTTTTTTTTATCTTGTTTGTGTAAAATTCAGCCTGTAAAAACCAAAATGGCAATTACAGCAATTTTAGATTGTCTTAAAAAAATATTAATATTTTAAAGTTACTTTTATCAAGGTACTGTTTTTTATACGGTCAGATTATATTACGCCAATTGAAACCCGGGAGAGTGGATTATGCGAGCAGCATGGTTAGAGAAACGAAAAAACGATAAAATCCGAACACAGATGTACTATGCCAAAAAAGGCATTATCACTGAAGAGATGGAGCATGTAGCCAAAGTCGAAAAACTTGAGCCGGAACTGGTTCGAAGTGAAGTTGCGCGGGGACGTCTTATTATTCCGGCCAATGTTAACCACGCAAACCTTGAGCCAATGGCGATAGGAATTGCGGCGACATGTAAAATCAATGCAAATATCGGCTCATCCGCACTGGCATCTGATGTCGAAGGAGAGATAAAAAAAATACAGGTATCCCAACACTATAAAGCCGATACCGCCATGGACCTCTCAACCGGCGGTGATCTTGACGATATTCGCAAAAACGTAATTGCTAATTCAAAAATTCCCATCGGCACAGTGCCTATCTACCAAATCCTTCATGACGTGAACAATAAAATCGAAGATCTTACCATTGAAAAGATGCTCGAGGTATTGGAGAGACAGGCACAGCAGGGTGTAAGTTATTTTACGATCCATGCCGGCTTCCTGCTTGAAACAATGCCAAAAGTGGCTAAAAGGAAAATGGGAATAGTCAGCCGCGGCGGCTCATTGATGGCGGCATGGATGATGCACTACCATAGAGAGAATCCGTTTTATACTGCATATGACGATATTTTGGATATTTGTGCAAAATACGATGTCTCTTTGTCACTTGGCGATTCGCTTCGTCCAGGCTGCCTTGCAGATGCCAGCGATGACGCTCAGCTTGGAGAGCTTAAAGTTCTTGGTGAACTCACCCTGCGTGCATGGGAGAAAAATGTCCAGGTGATGATCGAAGGCCCCGGCCACGTACCGTTAAATCAGATCGAACGCAATATGAAGATCCAGCGCGAATACTGCCATGAAGCGCCTTTTTATATCCTTGGACCTCTTGTTACCGACATTGCCGCAGGGTATGACCATATCTCATCAGCTATCGGCGCTGCGGTCGGGGGATGGCATGGCGCCTCTATGCTCTGTTATGTTACACCGAAAGAACATCTCGGACTTCCAAATGCCGATGATGTACGCGAAGGTATCATAGCTTACAAAATAGCAGCGCATGCGGCGGACATCGCACGGGGCCGCAAAGGCGCCCGTGATATAGATGATGCCATGAGTGATGCCCGTTACGCATTTGACTGGGAGAAGCAGTTTGAACTGGCTCTCGATTCCGAACGGGCCCGTGAGTACCACGATGAAACACTCCCTCAGGATATTTTCAAAGAGGCTGAATTCTGCTCCATGTGCGGACCAAAGTTCTGCTCATATAAAATATCCCAGGATATTATGGACAATCCGGAAGCGATCGCAAAAATAGCAGAAGACGCAAAAAGCGCAAGTTAAATTCAAGAAAGGAAAAACAATTTATGACAAAAGAAATTGCTGAAAATGCATTAAAGAACGTAATTTATCCAGGCTTCACAAAAGATATAGTCGGATTTGGATTTGTAAAAGAGGTAGTAGTTGAGGGTAATGATGTTACAGTCACTATCGACATTACATCAAGTGCACCGGAGGTAGCTCAGACTATATATGACGAAGCTACTGCCGAACTGAAAAAAGCAGGTGCAGAAAAAGTATGCATAAACATTGCAGCGCCTAAAATGCCGCGCGAAAGCTCGTCAAAAGGTAAAAACATCGCCCCTCAGGTCAAGAACTTTATTATGGTCAGCTCGGGCAAAGGCGGGGTCGGAAAATCAACCACTTCAGTCAACCTAGCTATTGCATTGGCCATGCAGGGCAAAAAAGTCGGTCTTCTTGATGCAGACATCTATGGTCCAAATATCCCTCGTATGCTTGGTGTAGAAGACATAAGACCTGAGGTCCAGGGTAACAAAGTCCTCCCCATCAAAGCTTACGGTATAGAGATGATGTCAATGGGATCTTTGACAGAAGACGGTCAGTCACTTATCTGGCGGGGTGCAATGATCATGAAAGCGATCGAGCAGTTTTTACGTGACATTCTCTGGTCAGAACTTGACTGTCTGATCATCGACATGCCTCCGGGAACAGGTGATGCACAACTGACACTGGCACAAAGCGTTCCGGTAACACTGGGCATGACGGTAACTACACCGCAGATGGTCTCCCTTGATGACTCACGCAGATCCCTTGATATGTTTAAAAAACTGCATATACCCATTGGCGGTATCGTAGAAAATATGAGCGGCTTTATCGCTCCGGACACCGGCGTAGAGTACGATATCTTTGGCAAAGGCACCTGTGAGCCAATGGCAAAAGAGTTCGATACGAAAATAGTAGCGGAAATACCTCTCGAGCCGGCAATCCGTACAGGGGGAGACAGTGGCAAGCCTATAGTTTATGCCGCACCTGATTCTGAAACCGCCAAGCGCTATATGAAAGCAGCGGAGGACATCTGGGCTCAAATAGAGAAGATAAATGAAGAAGGAGGGGTGGACAACGAAGCTATCCAGCCTACAACTCCTCCGGGCGTATCCGCCTGTTCTATGTAAACCGCAACACTCTCTTTAATTAACCCGCCATATCCGGCAATGCTTTTTTAGCCTTGCCGGATATACTATTATGTCTTCTCTTTGCCTAAATAATACAGGTTTATGCCTGTTTAATAATACTGTTAATGTTAACATATTACAATACATCCAATTAGAGATTTAAACACCAGGAAGGGGTTGTAATGTATAAGTATCTTTTGTCTATGACCGTATTGGCCACAATGTTATTATTTAACGGCTGCAGTTTAAAGGAGTACAAACTGTTTCAGGATGAAAACAATACCGATGAGCCGACAGTCGTATCGCAAAAAGTCTATCATGATGAGATGGTTTTTGAAAATAAAATTGCCCCTAATGACAGGGTCTCTATTATGGTCTATAATCAGTCAGGCTCCGGTGCCGGACAGCTTACGTCTATGGTTAGCGACAAAGGAGGTGCCGACACCAGAGGAAGAGACGAGAGCCTCGGTCTGCTGGTCACACAAAGAGGAACGGTCAGGCTGCCGCTTGTCGGAAGCCAGAAAATTGCAGGCATGACTGAAGATGAAGCAGTTAAACATCTTATCAACGAATACAAAAAATATCTACGCAACCCATATGTAACCGTAACAATCATGAACCAGCGTGTCTATGTTCTGGGTGAAGTAAGACATCCGGGTGTAGTGCCTGTTACCAACGGCACCATGAATCTTGTCGAAGTTATTGCAAGAAGCGGGGATCTTACTGATTTTGCGGAACGCACCAATATTAAAATACTTCGCGGGGATCTTCGCAACCCCAAAGTACGCATCATAGACTTGACACACATGTCCATGATCAGTATCTCAAGCCTTTATGTTAAACCGAATGATGTTATCTATGTGCAGCCTCGAACAATGAAAGGTTACAACATGGCATTCAAAGAGATCGCACCGCCATTTCAGCTTCTTGCGACCATGCTTTCACCATTCGTAAATGTCACATATCTTTATAAGTCATGGAGTGACTAAGTGACAGACGGAACGCAGCCTCAACCTGCAGACAGCAGTGAAAACGATCTGAAAGGAGTCTTGCAGACACTTGCAAGACACAAAATATCAATTGTTATATTGGTAGTTTTTTTTACGGTTGGTGCTGCGCTTTTTGCCTATTTTCGACCGGATATCTATGCTGCCGAAGTAAGTTTGGAACTTTCATCTGAGTCAAGCGCTCTTTCTACCGACATTATGGCACAGGCCCTTGGCGGCGGCAACTCCAATCTTGCCAACGAAATAATAATTATCCAATCGAGATTTTTGGCCTCCAAAGCATTGGAATATCTCGATATTGGCACCCGATACTTTACAGAAAAAAATCTGCGTGAAGTAGAGCTGTATAAAAACTCGCCTTTTGTAGTTTCATCAAACTATCTTGACGAGAAGCTGTACGGCAGAAGATTTTCTGTCATTCCGCTTGACAAGGAGCGCTACGAACTCCGCCTTGACCCCCCGGGAGGCTTGAAAAATCAACTGACAGCACTATTGCGCTCTTATGGTATTTTACCCAAAAGCAAAGAAGAGATTATTACTTACAATGGTGTACATTTCTACAATGAAGAGGTTAACACCCCATGGTTTAAACTGACGCTTCAAAAACTCTACGATCCCGCATTGTCCGAATACAGCTTTTCCATTGTTCCCAACAACAACATGTGGGACTTTGTAAAGGGAGAGGTCAAAGCATCAGTTCCCTCGGGCTCAGTTGTCCTGATCACGATTGAAGATACCAACCCTCTCCGTGCACAGGAAATCGCAAATGCGATAGCACGTTCCTATCTTAACCAGGAGATCGATCTAAAAACATCCGAAGCCGACCAGACTCTGATGTTTATAGACGAACAGCTTGAAGCGATCAATAAAACCCTTCAGTCATCACAGAGCAAACTTGAAGATTTCAGAAAGAGTAATATTGTAGTAAATATCTCACAAACGGCAAGTCTAACCTCTTCAAAAATGAGTGAGTATGAGAGCAAGATACAGGAACTAGAAATTGAAGAGAGCGTCCTCTCAAATCTGCAACAATATATTAAAAATAATCAGGATATTTCCGGTATAACCCTAGGGTCTGCTACCTTTACCGATCCTGCTTTAAGTAAACTTATTTTGGATCTCCAAGATGCTTCTCGCAAAAAAAAGACACTTCTGATAGAGTTTACAGAACTGCACCCGGATGTTCTAAAGCTGACAGAGGGCATCAACTCCATGAAAGCCTCTATCCGCTTTACAATAAAAAATGACCTTTCTGCCATCTCAGAGCGTAAACGCTCACTTAAAAAGATAATCAAAAATTATGAAAAATCTCTTAGCCAGCTGCCAACCCAGGAGCGTAAGCTTGCCAACCTTACGCGAAAATCCAAAGCGGGCAGAGACAGCCATATTGAGCTCATCCACTGTTTCAAAAACACGTATAATTGATGAAGCACTTCTTCCAACAAGACCTATCAAACCGAAAAGAGTACTGATCATTATAGTTGGGTTTGTTCTGGGCTTTATCGTTGGAATAGCACTGGCTTTTTTACGCGAGTTGCTGGACGATACCGTCAAATCGGCCGAAGAAATTGAACGCTTGACAAATATTCCGCTGTATGGAACAATCCCATTAATCAAAGGCAAAAAATTTACTTCCGCTTTTTTAGAATCCTTCCGCGTTCTTCGTACCAATCTGGAGTTTATCCCCATGGGTAAAAGATACCAGACAATTGTGGTTACCTCATCTGTTTCCGGAGAAGGAAAAACAACCATTACGACCAACCTGGGTATTATACTTGGCAAAGGAGACAAAAAAGTCATAATACTGGATTTAGACCTGCGCAGAGCCCAGTTAAGCCACCATTTTGGACTTTCCAACAGAATTGGACTAAGTACCCTGCTGAGTGGAAAACATTCACTTGACGAGGTTATTCAGCGCACAGATGAAAAAGGACTCTCCATTATTGCGGCTGGACCAACACCACCGAATCCTTCCGAACTGATTATGTCAGCAAAAGCCGAAGAGCTTGTAGAAAAACTTAGAAAAGTGTATGACTATATTATCTTTGATACACCTCCGGCCGGATTGGTTACCGATGCGATGATACTCATGAACAAAGCTGACGTATCTCTTATGGTGGTAAAAGCAAACTACAGCAAAAAAGATTTTATCAAAGGGCTCAACAGAATGATCGGCGATTTCAATATCAAGCACGTAGGTATAGTAATAAACGGTGTTGATCTTGGTGGAAGCTATGGCCATGGATACGGCTACGGTGGATACGGCAGCGAAAAATACTATACTGACTAAAAACTAAAGCAGCGTATTATTTAAAATATCGTTTTTTTCAAAAAGTCTGATATAGTTTTTTGATTTTAATGTATTTTGAAGGGCCTTGATATGACGCTGATGGTGGGTATCTGTACCTATAAAATCCACCATTCCCTCTTCAGTTAGCCTTATTGCTATTTTTTGTACCGGCTTGGAGTAATAGCCTCCCAGCGAGTTAATATCTACCTGAAAAAAAACATCCCTCTCTTTCAAAGCTTTATATTTATTAAAATCAGGATGCATATGTATAAAACGCTCAGGATGAGCCAAAACGGGCTTATAGCCAGAACACTGCATCTCAAATACGATAGTTTCAAGATCTGCCGGCGCCATTACATATGACATCTCAAAAAGCAGGTAATTATCTCCAAAAGTCAAAATATCGTCTTTTTTAAGTAGGTCATAAAGGTGGTCATCAAGATAATACTCGGCTGCAGCTTCAATTTCAATATCAATCTTTTGCCTCTGAAGCTCTTCTTTAAGTTTCTTCAGGCCATTTAAAATAATTCTGGAACTATTTGGATAACGATGCTGCATAATGTGTGGAGTAGTAATCAGTTTTTCATATCCTATATCTTTTAGCTCTGTTATTAAAGAAATAGATTGCTGCATTGATTTGGACCCGTCATCTATTCCTGGAATCAAATGTGAATGCATATCGACTTTTATCGCAGGTACTGCAGTTTTCTCTCTTGGTGAAAACAACCCTGCAACTTTTTCAAGTATAGACAATTTTAAAGACCTTTTTTTTCAAGAACAGTATGGATAGTTTTATAAATAATCTCTATATCGCTCCAGAAACTCCAATGCTTGATGTAATAAAAATCATACATCAGCTTCTGACGAGTGTCATCGAGATTCTGCCCGTAAGGATAATTAACCTGGGCATTTCCCGTAATCCCGGGTCGAACCAGATGACGCTTCTGATAGAATGGAATCTCTTTTTCATACTCCTCGACCAGGATATCCCACTCTGCCCGAGGACCTATAAAATGCATATCCCCTTTAAGTACGTTAAATATTTGAGGCAACTCATCTATGCGGGTTCTTCGAATAAAGGCTCCATAATCAAATATTCTCGGGTCATTTTCACGGGTATACGGATCATGGTGTCCGTTAACATGCATACTCCTGAATTTTATACACTGAAACGGCTTACCGTGAATTCCAATACGGGACTGCCTGAAAAAAACAGGTCCCGGGGATTCCTTTTTAATTCTATAAGCCGTATACAGCATAACAGGCCATGCCACAAGCAACAATCCTATAGAACCTATGTAGTCAATAATGCGTTTCTGAAAATACTGAAAAGGAGTATATGAAGAGATATTCTGCAGATAATTCAGATCACTGTTGTCTTCCGGAATATAGCATTTGTTAAGTTCACTCTCCATAAAATGTTCAGTGGTTATGAAGCTGTTGCCTTCAAGTTCCAGGTGGGTCAGATAGGTAAGAAGTTCATTTGTGGGATTTTGACGGGAATTCAAAACAATATGCTGAGGACCATACTTGGCGATAATCTCATCAATACTTTTTTTCAGAGTTGCAAAATCACTTTGAGAGAATGACAACCAGGAGAGATTGCCTGATTTTTTTTGCATAAAAACCAATTCCATCTCATTAAAAAGATATTTTTTACCAAGTATAATCATACTACTTCTACCAATCCCCTCTGTAAGCGCAAGAATGCAGATATTATAACGTTATCAAACTAAATCTTGTTAATTTTTTCTACTGTATCACAGCATCTTAGCCTATACTGCCCCTGATTGATTAATAGTCGGTAAATAAAATACTTTATATTTTTACTGTTGCGGTAATATAAATATAACCGACACTTAAGTATAATAATAAAACTATCCCGGAAAGGTTTTCTACCAATGAGCATCTATAGAGAATATGATATACGTGGAATCTTTGAAAAAGAACTGAATGAAAAAACTGTTACCAGAATTGGATATGTTTTGGCAAAACGCATTTTAAAATATGGCGAATATGCTGCAGTCGGATATGATGCGAGAAGCCATTCACCAATCCTCTTTGATTATCTTGTAGCCGGTCTCAATGCAGGCGGCATCAAAGTGCTGGGAATGGGTATGGTGCCGACACCGGTAAACTATTTCTGTAATTTCCAGGAGTTTGACGGCATCACCCCTGTCGCCTCGATCATGATTACAGGATCGCACAATCCAAGTGAATACAACGGTTTTAAGATCACCATAAACAAAGCACCTTTTTTCGGTGAAGATATATATCAACTAGGGAGAGATGTAGAAGCAGCACCAATACCGCAAAGTGGTAAACCTCAATCAACAGAAATAGATGCACTTGAGCGCTATATCGATTTTATGCTAAAAGAATTCAAACACCTCAAAGGGATGAAAGAGCGCATAGTGTATGACTGCGGAAACGGCGTTGCCGGCATTGCTCTTCCAAAAATATTTGACGGCCTTGAGCTCAACACAAAAGGCATTTATATAGAACCTGACGGTACGTTTCCCAATCACCATCCGGACCCATCCGTAGAGAAAAATCTTTCAGATATAAAAGATCTGCTGCAGAAAGAAGGTGATATCGCTTTTGCCTATGATGGAGACGCCGACCGCATTGCCGTACTTACGCATAAAAACAATATCAAGGGTGATCAGATGGCCCTTCTCTACAGTATGGAGATGGATCATCCGACAGTTATTGGCGAAGTGAAGTGTTCTCAGGTAATGTATGACGAACTTGAGCGCCGCGGAGCAAAAGCAGTTATGTACAAAACAGGCCATTCAAACCTGAAGGTAAAGATAAAAGAGCTTGATGCCGACCTGGCCTGCGAGGTAAGCGGGCACATTTTCTTCAATGACCGCTATTTTGGTTTTGATGACGCCATTTACGCCACACTGCGTATGCTTGAGTTGATTAAGGACGGGTTCAACCTTGATGCAGAGCTTGCAAAACTGCCGCAAACCTACTCTACAGAAGAGATCAAAGTCGAAACGACAGAATCGGAAAAATTCAAGATCATGGAAAATCTCAAACTGCTCCTGAAATCTCCGCCGGCAGACTTTCCACATATTAAAGAGATTATCGATGTAGACGGTGTACGTGTAATCTTTGAAAAAGGATGGGGGCTTGTTCGCGCCTCTAATACAACTCCGGTACTGGTTACCCGATTCGAATCGACAGACAAAGAAGAAGCAAAACACTATGAAAAAGTCCTGAACAATCTGATAAAACAGGCAAAGGAAAAAATATGAGCAGACAACACACACTACTGATGCCTCTTGATATGCACCTCCATCTTCGCGACGGCGTAATGCTTGAAACGGTTGCCCCGCTCTCTTCATATACTTTCAGCGGAGCGGTAGTGATGCCCAACCTTGTCCCGCCTATCACCTCCAAAGAGAGCCTGTTGGCTTACAAAGAACGCGTTTTACTTGCCTGCGGTTATGGAGTCGATAGTGATAATTTTGAAGATGGCGATGGACTTGGCGGAAGTGACTTCGAACCGCTTATGACACTTTTTTATCAAAACTACAGCGAAGACTTCCTGCAGGAAGTGCGTGATGATATTTTTGCAATCAAACTCTACCCGGCAGGAATAACCACCAACTCCGAAGGCGGAGTAGAAAGTTTTGATATAGAAACAATGCGCCCCACTCTTGAAGCGATGGCCCGTATGGATATTCCACTGCTGGTCCATGGTGAAACAGACGGCTTTGTAATGGACCGAGAAGCAGAGTTTATGAGCATCTATAAACTGCTTGCCGAGAACTTTCCGGACCTTAAAATCGTTATGGAGCACATTACAACCATGGCTGCCGTAGATATGCTTGAGCGCCATGAAAACCTCTACGCTACCATCACGATCCACCACCTGTTGATTACTCTGGATGATGTTGCCGGCGGTATGCTTGCACCGCATCTCTTCTGCAAGCCGATCGCAAAGCGTCCGGAAGACAGAGAGGCGCTTCTGAAAGTTGCTCTCGAAGCGCATCCGAAAGTGATGTTCGGTTCCGACTCGGCACCACATCCCCAACACAGAAAAGAAGCATGCGGCTGTGCTGCGGGTGTGTTTACCGCACCGATCGCTCTGCAGCTGCTATGTGAGCTTTTTGACAAGCACGGCAAACTGGAAAACCTTCAAAACTTTGTCAGCGATAATGCCCAGAACATCTACGGTATATGTCCTGAATTCAAAGAGGTTATTCTTGAAAATAAAGAGTTCAAAATTCCTGAAAGATATGGTGAAGTCGTACCGATATATGCAGGGAAAACAATTGCGTGGAGCATCGAGGATGTCATATAAAACAAACTATATCTGCCATAATAAAGGTATTGTTTGAAATCTGATATTCTCCTGCTTGAAGACGACATCCTCCTGGGAGAGAGTCTTCAGGATCTGCTTGAAGAAGAGGGGTATTCACCGCATCTTTGCCGCAACGGACAAGAAGCACTCGATGCCACATACAAACACAGATTCAGCCTTTATCTACTTGATATAAATGTTCCTTTAATAGACGGGCGACGATTACCTGAAAAAACCATTTGACAGTGATGAACTCTTATGGCGCATAAAAGCCATACTGCGCCGCCGTGAGCCTGATAAAATCATACGTGCCGGTGCGCTTCAACTAGACAGCAGACATCACCGCATATCTCTTGACGGCAAAGAGCTCAGTCTTTCAAAAAAAGAGTACGCCCTGCTTTCTCTGCTGATGCGCTATGCTAAAAAAGTAGTTACAAAAGAGATGATTGTAAGTGAGCTATGGAGCGATGCCCAGGATATCAGCGACGGCGCCATACGGGTATATATAAATCGCCTCAAGCAGGCAATAGGCAGTGAAGCCATCGAAAATATACGCGCCATAGGCTATCGTCTTGTTTCGTAACCTGACCTGGGCCGTCATCCTGTTCTATACCGTATCTACAATGCTGGCACTATCTGGTGCATACATTATGATTATAGCGTTTGACATCAGTAACCTGTCTGTACTTTTTATTGCAGCCTTTTTAGTCTCGGCAACAGGAGCCTATCTGTTATCAAAGATCGTTATCGAACCTATCAGGGAACATTTTGAGCAACTTGAAAAATTCTCCAAAGAGACCCTGCATGAGCTGAACCTTCCCATTAATACTATTACCACCAATGTTAAAATGCTGCGCAAAAGTAATCATGACGAAAAATCCCTCAAACGCCTCAACCGAATTGAAATGGCCTGCGAAATGCTTCAAAAACGATACAACGAACTCGACTACCTCATAAAAAGACAGATCCAAAAAGAGTTGATTGAACCTTTTGACGCAAAAGAGCTTATAGAAGAACGGGTGATGATCCTTAAAGAGATCTATCCATCTGCAAAATTTAATACCGATTTAGATTCGCTTAGTCTAAAAATGGATAAAATGGGTTTTTCAAAAACTATTGATAATCTTATCGACAATGCCATAAAATACTCTGCAACACCGGCAACGGTCAACATTACACTTCACGACAGTGAGCTTCGCATCAGCGACAAAGGTGTAGGAATGGACGATATGGAACTGTTACGGATCTTCGACCGCTACTATCAAAGCGATGCGGCTACGCCAGGTTTTGGCATAGGGCTGGGACTGGTTAAAGATTATTGCGACCGGCACAGAATTATGCTGCATGTAGAGTCGAAAAAAGGCAAAGGAACAAGTATGATACTGGATTTAAAAAGAGTGGAGAGACCATGACAAACTCAAATATGTTGCATTATGCAGAAGAGGTGCTTGATTACGGAATAATGGGCACACTGCTCATCATGAGCATAGTCGCCCTCTGGTTGTTCATTGAGCGTATGATGTACTACAGAAGCATACGCCTTGAAGAGTATACCAACAAAGAACTTCTTGAACTTGACCTTGGAGACAATCTCTCGACAATCTCTGCGATAGGAGCAAATGCTCCATATGTCGGACTGATAGGCACTATCATAGGAATCGTGATTACCTTCTACTCCCTTGGTGAAGCCGGTAGCGTGGATCCAAAACAGGTCATGACGGGTCTGGCACTGGCACTCAAAGCGACCGGCGCCGGTATACTGGTAGCAATTCCCGCTATCTCTTTTTATACCATAGCCCTGCGTAAAATGGAGCGCCTGCTGGTCTACTGGGATGTTGAGCAGGAGAAAAGTTTAAAATCCGGACAGGAAGAATGAAGCCGAGAAAAAAGTTTGACCAGGTAAATGTGATACCGTTCATTGACATACTTCTAGTCTTGCTGGTAATGGTCATAACTACGGCAACATTCATCAAACAGGGTGTACTGCCCATAAACCTTCCGGAAGCGAAATCTTCTGATAAAAAAGAGAATAAAAAAGAGATAGATATCTATGTCACAAAAGACGGACAGCTTCACTATGACAAAGATCCGGTTTCAGCCAAAGAGTTGGAAGAGAAACTTTCAAATATCTCAAAAGATCAGACGGTAGTGCTTAGAAGCGATAAAGAGGCTACCTTTCAGGACTTTGTTACAGTAATGGACATTTTAAAAAAGCTGCATCATGAGCAGCTTTACATCATAACGAAGGAGTAGGTATGGAAGCAAAAAAACAGAAACGTGTCGTTGTTTTCGTAAGCCCCTCATGCAAATGGTGCACGACTGCAAAAATGTATTTTAAAAAGCAGGGTATAAAATTTAAAGCGATCGATATCTCAAAAGATGAAAAGGCGGCAAAAGACTGTGAGCGTCATGGGTGCAGGGGCGTTCCGGTAATAATGATCGGGGGACAGTGGATTTGTGGATTCGATCAAAAACGTATTGAAAAACTGCTGGAGATAAAGCAGTAATCAATACGCCTTTTTAAGCAAACGTATCGAAGAGCGGTTTGCATCTTTTTTTTGGGCATCTTCAACATCAGCCTTCTTGTTTAAATTCACCGCCCGTTCATCAAAAACTTTTCTCTCATGGGTTGCAATATTATTGAAGCTGGTGTTAAGAAGATAAAAAATCACCATAATAACTACTACTGCAGCATATAACAGCAGGTAGTTTTTTATCTGGTTGGAAGTAAAAGGGTTTTGCATTATTAAACTTTCAGGCTATGATTTTCCCTGAGGGGATTTCCTTTGGTCACGTTTGGGTAAACGCCAAGCAGTTGGCGTTTTTCATAAGGTTTATTATTGATTTCAAGCCGCCAACGGTGCCTTTGGCACATCGCTTCTGGTTTTCCCTGAAGGGATTTCCTTTGGTCACGTTCACCGAAACGACAAGCAGTTGTCGTTTTTACATAAGGTTTACTATTGATTTCAAGCCGCCAGCGGTGCCTTTGGCACATCGCTTCTGGTTTCGTTCGGGTAAACGCCAAGCAGTTGGCGTTTACTTTTCCGAACTCACATCATACCCGGCATGCCTCCCATGCCGCCCATGCCTCCCATATCAGGGGCAGGCATCGCCGGCTTCTCTTCAGGGATCTCATGAATTGTTGCTTCGGTCGTTAACAGCAGGCTTGAAACTGAAACTGCATTTGTAAGCGCTACACGTACAACTTTAAGAGGGTCGATAATGCCGGCCTTGAACATATCGACATATTCACCGCTTGCAGCATCAAAACCTACGTTGTCGTCCCTGAATCGTAACCGGCATTTTCCGAAATCTGCTTAATCGGGGCTTTGACGGCACGCATAATGATTTCATAACCGATCTTCTGGTCATGCTCGAGCTCATCAAGTTTTATATTTGCCGCAGCACGGATCAGCGCTGCGCCGCCACCGATTACAATCCCCTCTTCTACAGCTGCTTTTGTTGCCGAAAGCGCATCGTCAACACGGTCTTTTTTCTCTTTCATCTCTGTTTCGGTGGCAGCACCGACTTTGATAACCGCTACGCCTCCGGCAAGTTTTGCCAGGCGCTCCTGCAGTTTCTCTTTGTCATAATCGGACGTTGTTGTCTCCATCTGGTTCTTGATCTCGTTGATTCTTGCATCTACCATCTCTTTGGCACCGGAACCGTTTACGATAACCGTATTGTCTTTGTCTATGACGACACGGGCAGCCTGACCCAGGTCCTCAATGCTTGCAGACTCGAGTGTGCGTCCAATCTCTTCGGAAATTACCTGTCCGCCTGTAAGAATGGCAATATCCTGAAGCATCGCTTTGCGGCGGTCACCGAATCCAGGAGCTTTTACAGCAGATATGTTTAATATTCCACGCAATTTGTTTACTACAAGTGTTGCCAGTGCTTCACCCTCTACATCTTCTGCGATAATAAGCAGCGGTCGGTTTGACTTTTGGATCTGCTCCAACACAGGAAGCAGGTCTTTAAGACTTGAGATCTTCTGATCAAATAGAAGAATATACGGATTTTCGATCTCAGCAATCATTTTTTCAGAGTTTGTAATAAAGTATGGACTGAGATAACCGCGGTCAAACTGCATTCCCTCTACTACGTCAAGCTCATCACTGATACCTTTCGCCTCTTCAACAGTTATAACACCGTCCTGGCCGACCTTCTCCATCGCTTCTGCAATCATCTCACCAATCTGTGTGTCCGAATTTGCAGAGATAGATGCAACCTGTGCGATCTCAGTTTTTCCGCCGACAACTTTTGAAGAAGCTTTAAGCGCTTCCAAAATCGCTGCAGACGCCTTATCCATACCGCGCTTAACTTCAACCGGATTTGCACCGGCAGTAATATTGCGCAGACCCTCTTTAAAGATAGAGTTTGCAAGAACAGTAGCTGTTGTAGTGCCGTCTCCAGCCTCATCAGCCGTATTTGAAGCCACCTCTTTAACCAGCTGTGCACCCATATTCTGCAGTGGATCTTTCAGCTCGATCTCACGGGCAACCGACACGCCGTCTTTTGTGATACTAGGGCCTCCATAACTTTTCTGGATCAATACGTTTCGTCCTCTTGGACCCATAGTAACTTTTACCGCATCAGTAAGCTTTTGAACACCAACCGCCAACTCATTGCGTGCATTATCTGAAAATAAAATCTCTTTTGCCATCTTTTTTCTCCTCTTTACTAATCTATTTTATAATTCCGAATATCTCATCGGCTTCAAGGATAAGATACTCCGTACCATCAAGTGTCAATTCATTTCCTGAGTATTTCCCAAACACAACAGTATCACCAACTTTGATATTTTCCACATCTTCGCTGACAGCTACAATTTTTCCCTGAGATGGTTTCTCTTTGGCGTTATCCGGAATAATAATTCCTGAAGCTGTAGTCGTAGCGTCTTCTACGCGCTCAGCAAGCACGCGATCACCAAGTGGTTTAAAATTCATAATATCTCCTTGAATATGATTATTATTTTGGAAGGATTGTACAAAAGATTTTATTAATTGTCAATACCTTGAGTCATTTTGACTAAATACTAATGAGCCAAATAATGTTTAGTTTTATAAACCATTTTTTAATATCAAAGAAATATCTAACTTTTAGCTATAAATAAGCTCTGGCTCGCTAATATTTCACCCTCTTAAAAAAATGTCAAGGTAGCTCAGCTGGTTAGAGCGCTGGTCTCATAAGCCGGAGGTCGAGAGTTCAAGTCTCTCTCTTGACACCATTTTAAACTATTCAACAACTTTTTTCCAAACTGCAATTTACCACAATAAGCCCTGTATTCAGCTATTTAACACTTTTGATAAAACTCCAATTTATTATTAATCAGATCTTGTGTTTTTCTACCCATATTTTTTTAGAGATTTGTATTTGCGGTTTAAAAAGAGAGATATTGTGACAAGAAAACCACAATATCACATTAAGTTAAGAGCTATACCTCATTTAAATATCATACTATATATAGCACAATACCCACGCAAAGCCACTTTTATCAAGAGAATAGAGTCAGCTAGACGAACTTGATGAGGATTCGCTGGATGAGCTTGACAAGGAGCTGCTTGACGATGACTCACTTGACGAGCTTGACAATGAGCTGCTCGATGAGGATTCACTGGATGAGCTTGACGATGACTCACTTGACGAGCTTGACGACGACTCACTTGACGATGACTCGACCGATGAAGATTCACTTGATGAGCTCAATGAAGATTCGCTTGATGACGATTCGCTTGACGAGCTCAATGAAGATTCGCTTGATGAAGATTCGCTTGACGAGCTTGACAATGAGCTGCTTGACGATGACTCGACTGATGAAGACTCACTTGATGAGCTTGACGATGACTCACTGAACGAGCTCAACGACGATTCACTTGAGGAGCTTGACAGAGAGCTGCTTGAAGACTCGACTGATGATGACTCGCTTGACGAGCTTGAACTGGACATTGGTCTCGACGCCCCATTAACACGATACTCAATATCATCATAGGCAGCATCCTGGTCTTTTGTCCTCATACTGAATGAGTTGACTGTAATCGGCGTATTGTCATTGCTGATAA
>MZGN01000020.1 GCA_002085085.1 Helicobacteraceae bacterium 4484_230 | reverse complement strand
GCCTCCACCCTGTCACCAAGTATCAGCTCTACGCCATTGTCGATGAGCTCTTTGTGCATAATCTGTGCCAGGTCAAAATCGAATTGTTTGAGAACCTGCTCGGGCGACTGCACGAGAGTTACATTATATCCTGCTTCTATGAGGTTTTCTACCGCTTCGATCCCGATAAAGCCGCCGCCGACTACTGTAATATGTTTGGGTTTAATGCGCTGTATGGATTGCTGCAGTTTGTCGATATCGACTACATTGCGGATGGTAAATGTATTGACCTTTTCAATACCAAGCAGGCTCGGTTTGATCGGCTGTGCACCTGGAGAGAGGATCAGTTTGTCATAGCTCTCCCGGTACGTTTCTCCCGTAAGAAGGTTTTTGACCTCTACCTCTTTTTTTTCACGGTCGATAGCGGTGACTTCATTGTTCACACGCGCATCGATGTTGTACTGATTCTTAAACTTATCGGGTGTCATTAGGACAAGGTCTTCCGCTTTTTCTATCGTACCGCTCAAATAGTAGGGCAGGCAGCAGTTTGAAAAAGAGACGTGCGGACCCTTTTCGAACATTACAATATGATCTTCTTCGCTCAGTCTTCTAAGTTTTGCCGCTACCGAAGCACCCCCTGCAACACCGCCGACAATCAAATATTTCTTTGCCACTTTCACACCTCCGTTTTGATTTGAAAAAATATGCTTTACGGACAGACATACATTGACTATCCTTCTTCCGGAGATTATATCAAGAAAAATGGGGTTGAAATATCAGAAATACGCAAGAGATTTATTTGTTATTACGATCAAATAAGCTGTAGTCAAAGAAATACAAAGGAAATAAAAAAGATAGAAGATTGTCAATGGTGGAGCATAGCGGGATCGAACCGCTGACCTCTTCGCTGCCAGCGAAGCGCTCTCCCAGCTGAGCTAATGCCCCACAGTTGAGAGGCAAAATTATACAGGGCGCTCTCTTAAATTTGTATTATAAGATAGAAAATGCTGCTGCATCCGCTCGGGATGCAAGCGGTTTGACCTGTATGATATCGCCTTCAAAATCAAGCGAATACTCCTGGTCGGGCGATGTTTTGCAGTAGGTGAGGATAGCTCGCGCGGCCAGCTCCCTGTCCGCTTCAGTCGCATTGCGTGAGAGCAGGCAGTGTGGTCCCGGGATGCCGACGGTTCTAATATGGATGAATTTGTCGTTTTCTATCTCCTGGAGTTTTTCATTCTCCTCTTTCTGGCGGCCGATAACCAGTTTGGCTCCGTCACTCAGGCGCAGGTGGCGCCCCCATTTCAGAACGGGGATATCTTTTACGTCGAAGCTCTCGTCATATTTGATGTAGTCGTGCATCTTGATGGCAAAGTTGGCATCAGTCAGAAGGCAGCCTCCGCCGGGGCTTTCGAAATCTTTCAGCCCATACTCTTTGACAAGCTCCATCTGCCGGTCACGGCTTCTTCCCTGGATGCCCTCGAGTTTTTCCCTGTCGATCCACCCCTCTGTTTCCGCAATGGTCGGCTCCAGCCGTTTGGCAGAGAGCGGGCGCAGCAGCAGCCCGTTGACGTTGGCTTCGTTAAGGACGGTTTTGAGCGCATCCGAGTTCTGGCTCATCGGGCGCTGCCCGAGCACCTCGCCACTGATCAGAAAGCTTGCCCCCTCGGCTTCCATTATGCGCTTTGCCACTTCGAACATCTTCGCATGGCAGTCGATGCAGGGGTTGAAGTGTTTGCCGTAGCCGTGCTTTGGATCGAAAAGGACACTCTGAAGATACTCGCTCTGTATATCCATGATCATCAGCTCGGCACCGATCTGATCACACATATTCTGCATATGCTCTTTACGGTCGCGGGTTGCGCCGAAGCCGGTATTGATATTGCAGGCAAGCACTTCGATGCCCTGGTCGATGACAAGTTTCATGGCCAGTACGGAGTCGAGACCGCCGCTAAAAAGTGCTATGGCTTTACGTTTTGTTGACATCAATACTCCTGTCAGTCTTCGAACGGGACAAGCTCGCCCCGTTTCAGTGCCGCAATTTTACCAAGATATTTGCGGTTAAGAAAAGCTTTTTTCTCCATGGTGAGACTCTGGTCATGCATAATGAGCTGCCGCTGCCGCTCATAGTGTTTTCTCAAAAAGATTACCAGTTCACTTTTTAGCGACTCATCGTCTTCAAATGGGTGTATGTTTCTGTCTAAAGAGATTGCCATTAGCCTGGGGTCGTCATACCTCTCCTGCAGCGCAAGGGCAAACTCCTCACCGTGGAACTGCAGCATCTCCGGAGTGATAAAATCCAGGATATGCCCTGCCGATCTCGGTCGCTCGATGATCGTTCTGATCAGTCCAAGCTCCCAGGCATCACGATGTAGAGCTTTTCCGGTATGCATTTCCGGCATGCCGGTATTTTGGCTTCGGCCAAGCCGGATAAAAGAGGGGCTGATACCCAGCCGGGCGGCAAGGTAGGGTTTGTACTCCTCCTGCAGGATAGGCGAGAGAGTTTTAAGGTAGCCGATGCCCTCCGTCATGGCCTGCTCTTTGGCTTTGGGGCTGTGCAGATCGTAGCCGGCAATGATCTGGTGCAGGACAAATTCTATCAAAGGTTCCGGATTGTGAAACATACGGTTGAGCTCTTCGACTTTGCCCGAGCTGACCATGTCTGCCGGATCGAGCCCTCCTTCGAAGAGCACCACTCCTCCGTCAAACCCGGAAGCGCTGAGGAGTTTCGATGCTTTAAGAGCGGCGTTGCGCCCGGCAGTGTCTCCGTCATATGCAAGAATGACCTTCGGCTCTCCTTTTCTGAGCAGAGGCAGATGCTCCTGCGTCAGTGCAGTCCCAAGGGTTGCAACCGCCTGGGTGAAACCGGCCTGGTGCAGCATCACTACGTCGAGATAGCCTTCAGTTACGATCAGCTCTTTCTTGCGGTAGATGGATTCTCTGGCAAGATGGTAGGCATAGAGAAGACGTGATTTGTTAAAGAGCTTTGTCTGCGGAGAGTTGATATATTTGGCCTGGTGGCCGGTAATGGTCCGCCCGCCGAATCCGACGATAGAGCCGTTTGGTGCATGGATCGGGAAAGTGATCCTCTCTATAAAACGGGCGAACTCCCGTCCGTTTTCACTGCCTGCGACACCGACCTCGACTGCTTCGACCATGGTGAACATATTGCTTTTTATAAAAGAGAGGGTCTGCCCGGATGACGGTGCGTATCCGATGCCGAAACGCTCTACGCTTGACTCGAAGATACCTCGCTCTTTAAGGTACTGTAGTGCGGAAGGCATTTTGTCGAGCAGACTCTGGTACCATTCGTTCAGTTTGTCGAGCAGCTGTGAGCGCTGTTGTCTGCGTTCACCCTGGGTATAGTGCAGGCTGTAGTTGTACTGGGAGGCGAGTTTTTCTATCGCCTCGGGATAGCTCAGCTTCTCATACTCCATTACAAATTTTATGGCGTCGCCGCCGGCTCCGCAGCCGAAACAGTGGTAGATCTGCTTCTGCGGACTGATCACGAAACTGGGGGTTTTCTCGTCGTGAAACGGACAGGCTGCCTTGAAATTGGCACCTGTCTTTTTGATCTCGATGTAGTTTCCGATCACGTCGATAATGTCGAGACGGCTTTTAAGCCCTTCGATGGAGTCCTGGGAAATCATGGGTATATTTTATCCTCTTGCTGCTTGAAGCCGAATGAGGAGATATCTTATGCGGCTTCAAAAAAAAAAGAGGCAAATGTTATGTATAATTATCCTGCGAATAGATAAGGTTATGTGATTTGTATATAATCAAAGTGGGGCAAAGGAATAAAATGATTTTCGGCAGGCTTGTATCTGTTTTGTTCTTATTGACTGCAGCTCTTCATGCAGGAAGTGCGGATAGGGTAAAGATAGATGTGGGAGGTATGTTTGCAACCTCTTTTGAAACGGATATGCAGTTGAGCAAAAAAGGTTTTCCTATCGGAGGTAAGATCAATACAAAAGATCAGCTCGGGATGGATAGCGATACCGCTTCGTTTCGCATAGGCGGCCATTACCGTTTTAGTGACAGCCATGGCACAGAGTGTTCATATTACGGTGTAAGAAGCGACAGCCATAAGACAGTAGACCGTGAGCTCGAGTGGAACGGCGATCTGATCGAAGCGAGAGCTATGGTCGACAGCTACCTGGATATGGACGTTTTCAAAATAAACTATGCCTACTCTTTTTACCATAGTGACAGAGTGGAGCTTGCACTTGGTGCGGGTCTGCATATTACATCGATAAGGCTTGGGCTGACGGCTCAAGGCAAGATCAACGGTGTTGAGAAGCAGAACACTTCGGAGTCGAGCAGTGTTACGGCACCTCTGCCCATTGTTGGGTTTGGGGGTGAATACGCCATAATTCCCGAACGCCTTTTTGCCAGATACCAGGCAAACTATTTTTATCTGGCGCCCAGTGACTACAAAGGAGCTCTGATCAGCAATACCATGGCACTGGAATACGGCCTTATGGGCCATGTCAGGGCCGGGTTCGGTTTTGATTCCGATGTGATCGTCGTTGAGATGGATGACGGTGAGAAAAAGGTGGAAGTAGAAACAGGCTTTCCGGTATCTTGCTCTATCTTTCGTTCATATACTGACAAGATGATCTGACACGCCTCTGATGAACTCCAAGCACTTCCTGCCCATTGTCGTCATATTTTCTATTCTGTTCGGCAGTGTGCAGACGGCAGCAGGAAAAGATACACTCTCTACGTCCGAAGCGGCATCGAACAATCCTTCTGATGTGATCAAGATCGAAGATACGTCGGGGCTTAGTGAAGATGAGGTTCGCCGTATCGCCGAGGAGGCGGACAAGGCGGAGTCTAAGGCGACAATAGAGAAACGGGCTATCAAAGAAGAATCAGAGCTGTTGATGCCGTCAGAAAAAGAGCAGATAAAAAGCGCATGGGAGGATCTCTCCCCAACCCCTAAAATGTATGACTGGATCGAGCTTGTGTCGGGGGAGTGGCTAAAGGGCGAATTCAAGGCGATGTATGAGAGGAAACTGGAGTTCGACAGCAAAAAAATGAAGCTTCAGACCTTCAGTTTTGAAGATGTCAGGCAGATCCGTACCTACCGTATTGTCACTGTAAATATTGCGGTGGATGACGACAGGGATAACGGACTGCTCGGCCTGAAGCAGACGACGATAGAGGTGGTCGGGATTTTACGTATGGATGGACAGAAGGTTTCCATTATACGGGGTGACGGCCAGCTTGAATTTCAGCGCAAAGACATCATCTCGATCGCTTATGGTGGAGAGCGTGAGCGTGACCACTGGTCCGGCAAGATCACCTTTGGGCTGGATGTCAGAAAAGGAAACAGCGAAAAGGCAGACTATACGGCATCTGCGAAGATACAACGGCGGACATCCAGTACTCGGCTTCAGCTCGATTATCTGGGAAATGTATTTAGTGCTTCCAATAAAGAGACCGCCAACAATCACCGGGTCAATGAGAGTTTTGACGTATTTGTGACAAAGCAGTTTTACTATACCCCGCTCTTTTCAGAGTATCTTACAGATAAATATCAGAATATCAGAAACCAGTATACTGTCGGTATAGGTATAGGGTATACCGTTATGGATACAAAAAGAGTAGACTGGGATATATCCGGTGGTCCCGCAATGCTTTATGTCCAGCATGAGACTGTTGAAGAAGGAAAGGATGATTCAAGCAGGACAGGGGCGCTGGAATTAAGTACGTACTATGACTTGGAAGTAACAAGGAATGTCGATTTTATTTTTCAATATAAGATGACACTCTCAAAAAAGGATACGGGTACCTATAAACACCATATGGTAAGTACGCTTGAAAACGAGCTGACAGGCTGGCTCGATATAGATCTGACCTTTACCTGGGATTACACTCTTGATCCGGAGCCAAATGAAGACAAGAGCGTGCCGCTGCAGAGTGACCTGCAGTTCCTGGTCGGCCTGGGCGTAGAGTTTTAGATGGCGCTGGCTGTCTTTGAGGCTGGATAGAGTTTTCTTAGACCATAAATAAGTATTATAAACAGTATAAATGAGACAAGCCATGCAAGTGCCAGGCTGCCGGTCATCCCCAGCACCAGAAACCCGCAGAGGGCAGCAGAGCCGCTGAGCAATGCATACGGCAGTTGTGTTTTGACATGGTCTATATGGTTTGAGCGTGCACCGATAGATGAGAGGATAGTCGTGTCTGAAATAGGAGAGCAGTGGTCCCCCATTACGGCGCCTGAGAGTACCGCGCTGAGCAGGACAAGCATCTGTTCCGGGTCTGACGCCGTCGCTATGTTTACCGTTATGGCGATCATGATACCGAAGGTTCCCCAGCTTGTTCCGGTGGCAAAAGCCATAATGGCCGAGAGTGTAAATATCAGAGCAGGCAGCAGCGCAAGATTTAGATGTGCTTCGACAATGGAGGCTATGTACTGCCCTGTGTGTATATCTTTGATCACGGCACCGATCAGCCATGCTGCCGTCAGTACGACCAGGGCGTCTCTCATGGTAAAAGCACCTTTTGCAACAGTCTTTACAATCTCAAGCAGTTCCAGCTTTTTCCCAATGGTAAAAAGCAGTGCGGTTAAAAGCGCCGAGCCGGAGCCGTATACAAGAGAGAGCCCGACATCGCTCACTTCGAGCGCTTCTATCAGTCCGAAATTGTGATTCTGCATACCCATTGCCGAATAGCCGGTATAGACAAGTGCGACAATGGTGACAAACACCAGTATTAAAACGGCAAGAAAGAGCTCAAATACACGCCCGTTCTTCCCCTCTCTGATATTGATGCTGCTTTCGGGCGCACCGGCACCTTCATAATAGAGATGCCCCTGTAGCGCCCTCTCCTCATGTCGGGCCATTGCCGCAATATTGAAGTTGCTATAGGCGGTATATACTACCAGTATGAGAGCAAGAATTGCATAGAAGTTCATAGGGATCATCTGCACATAGGCAGAGAGTGATCCTATCTCTATCTGGTGCGCGGCAAAAGTGGTACCGAGCAGTGCGATGATGTAGCCGCCCCAGCTTGAGATCGGAGTCATTATTACCATAGGTGCCGAGGTGGAGTCGATGAGGTAGGCGAGCTTGGCCCGTGAAATTTTGAAGCTGTCGGTAACCGGCCTTGAGACTGCGCCGACCCCGAGGGCATTGAAGTAGTCGTCTATAAACAGTATGATGCCCAAAGCGACGGTAAGAAGCGATGCTCCGCGTCTGGATTTCACTTTTGTGTGCGCCCACTGTGCAAATGCGCTTGTCGCTCCGTTAAGCGTCAGCAGGGCTGTCATGGAGCCAAGCAGCATTAAAAACAGGAAAATGTTGAGAGTCCACAGATCTATGCTTCCGTCGCTTATAAAAATATTTTTCAGTTTTGCAAAAAGATAACTTATTGCCTGTATGTCGAACCCGTTTAGCATAAAGGCACCCAAAACGGCGCCGCTCAGAAGCGAAACGACGACGCGGCCTGTCGATATTGCCAGGATTATAGTGACAAGCGGAACAAGAAAAGAGAGAATAGAGTCGGAGTAATTGATCAGATTCATAAAAAAGAATATATCATATATTTCATGACAATATACCGGATTGTTGTGCCGGCAATGAAGTTTTTCATGCAATTGTCAAAATATATGCTATAATTCGCCTCCAAAAATTTTAAAAGAAAGTAGGTGATGTGAATGCCTGGTATTATGCTTCGTCATGACGATAACTTTGATGCTGCTTACCGCCGTTTCAAAAAGCAGACCGACCGTAACCTCGTAGTTACGGAAGCTCGTGCCCGACGTTTCCACGAAACGGAAACAGAGAAACGCAAGAAGGAGAAGATAAGTACTCGTAAAAAGTTGCTCAAGCGACTCTATATGATGCGTAGATACGAATCACGTCTCTAACTCGAAAAGCCTTCGGGCTTTTTGAATTCTCTCATTTTTCAACTCCCTTACAAACACTGTTTCAAAACATCTTTTTCAGCCGAAATCCTGTAAAATATCTTCTATCATCAATTTATCCCGGGAGATAATTATGCAATTTTCTGCACCGTTAAAAAGTAACTCCGTCCGTATTATGCTGCTTGGTTCAGGCGAGCTCGGCAAAGAGGTGGCCATAGAGGCACAGCGCCTGGGGCTGGAAGTGATCGCAGTAGACCGTTATGAAGGTGCACCCGCACATCTGGTGGCACACCGCAGCCATGTGGTAAATATGCAAGATACCGAGGCAGTGCTCGAGATCATCCGTGCGGAAAAACCGGACTACATACTTCCCGAGATCGAAGCGATCAGCATAGAGGCGCTTTTCAGGGCCGAGGAAGAGGGCTTTCATGTGATCCCCAATGCCGATGCCGTAAACAAGACTATGAACCGCAAAAATATCCGTCAGTTTGCCGCAGAAGAGCTGGGGCTTAAAACCGGGCCGTACAGATTCGTCAAAACCCGTGACGAGATGGCGTCGGCGGGTGCAGAGCTTGGCTATCCCTGTGTCGTCAAGCCGGTAATGAGCTCGTCCGGACACGGACAGAGTGTAATGAAAAGCGAGGCTGACCTGGATGCATCGTGGGAGATGGCCAAAGAGGCGCGCGGAGATGCGAGTGAGCTTATCGTAGAGGCTTTTGTGGATTTTGACTACGAGATCACCCTGCTGACCGCCCGTAACGGCAGAGAGACGGTTTTTTGTGAGCCCATAGGACATATCCAGAGAGACGGGGACTATGTCTTCAGCTGGCAGCCGATGCAGATGAGCGAAACGGCCATAACAAAAGCGCAGGAGATCGCAAAAGCCATCACCGACGGCCTGGGAGGCCGCGGGATTTTCGGCGTCGAGCTTTTTATCAAAGGCGATGAGGTCTATTTCAGTGAGGTAAGTCCCCGCCCGCACGATACCGGAATGGTAACGCTTATCACACAGAGCCAGAGCGAGTTTGCCCTGCATCTGCGCGCGGTTCTGGGGCTTCCTCTCGGCTTTGCTTTTTACGGCGGCGGCGCTTCCGCGGCATACAAGGCGCAAAACGACTCCTATGCCCCGGTCGTCGATGTTGACGATGCTCTTTTCGATGAGAACAGTTTTGTCCGGGTTTTCGGCAAACCGGAATCGCACAAAGGGCGCCGCCTTGCGGTATCGCTTGTTTTTGACGAGCCTGAGGCAGCGCTGGAAAAAGCAAAAAAGCTTATAGCTAAAATATCGGACAAATGATGAAGATAGTACTGCTCGATACACTGACGTTTGGAGAGACCGACCTTGGCGGTTTTGATAAACTGGGCGAGGTTGTAAAATACAAGACGACCTCTTCGGAAGAGACGCGCGGGCGCATCGAAGATGCGGATGTAGTAGTTACCAACAAAGTGGTTATAGATGACGGGCTGATGGCCGCTGCACCATCACTTAAGCTTATCTGCGTTGCAGCAACGGGCATGAACAACATCGATCTCGCGGCAGCCGCAAAACGCGGTATCGGCGTCAAAAACGTCGCAGGCTATTCAACCGACTCGGTGATCCAGCACACGTTCAGCATGCTTTTTTACCTGATGGGGCATTCGCGCTATTATGATGAGTATGTCAAATCCGGAGAGTGGCAGAAGAGCCCAATTTTTACCAATGTGTCAAAGCCGTTTTTTGAACTCAAAGGCAAGACATGGGGGATCATCGGTCTTGGAGAGATCGGCCGGGGTGTAGCCAAAATCGCCACTGCGTTCGGTGCAGAAGTGATCTACCACTCTACCTCCGGTGAAAACAGAAACAGGGACTATCTCCGTGTGGAGCTGGGCGCACTGCTGCAAAACAGCGATATCATTACCATCCATGCCCCTCTTAATGACGCGACGAAGAACCTGATAGGACTGAGCGAACTGATGCAGGTAAAGCGGGGTGTCTATCTGCTTAACCTGGGCCGCGGAGGCATCATAAATGAAAGTGACCTTGCCAGAGCCGTCGATGCACGCGAGATATATGTCGGTCTGGACGTGCTTGAAAAAGAGCCTATGAGCGATCCGCATCCGCTTATGGGCCTGAAGAACCCGCAGCGTCTCTATATCACTCCTCATATTGCTTGGACCTCGGTCGAAGCAAGAGAGAGGCTTATCTCTTCGATCATCGAAAATATCACCGATTTTATGAAAAGTTAGTCCGCTTCCATCTTTTAGATGATTGAAAATTTTGGGCCTCTCGGGCTGTTTTTCTCAGCATTTCTGGCAGCTACGATACTGCCTTTCAGCTCTGAGGCCGCATTTGCCGCCGCGCTTGAGATGGGCATGGAGAAGCAGACAGCACTGGTAGCCGCCTCAACGGGCAATGTTCTTGCGATAGTATTGAATTTTGCGATAGGTTTTTGTCTAAGCAGGTGGACACACCGCAAACTGCTGCACTCCAAAAGCGGACGCAGGGCATTTTTATGGAGCAAAAAATATGGATATGCGGCCTTGCTTCTCTCTGCGTTGCCGGTTGTCGGAGATCCTCTTACCCTGGCCGCGGGAGTGATCCGGCTTAACTTTATGGGTTTTCTTGTGATCGCAGGGGGTTTGAGGGTGCTGCGCTACTGGTTGATCCTGCTGGCATTTTACTGACCGCTCAGCTGCCGAACAGTCTTGAAAAAAATCCTTTGCCCTGCGCTTTTTTAACCATGCGGACATAGCGGTCTATGGAAGCCGCCCCGATCTCATAGTCTTTGACCATTTTGTCTTTTGCGTCTATGCTGACACAAAAAGGTACGGAGGAGATCTCGTATTTTTTGGCAAGCTTGGGATTTCGCGTGACATCCACTTTTGCTATAATCGCTTCACCCTCAAAATAGCCGTCAAGGTTCTCGAGAAGCGGCAACACGGCTTGGCACGGCCCGCACATCGGGGAGTAAAAATCGATAAATATCGGCTTCTCGGCAGATTCGATTAGTGTGGTATATTCTTGATCAGTCAGTTCTATAACCATTATAACAGCCTGTAGAAAAGATTTTTATTGAGATGAAAATCATACCTAAATGCTGATAAAATACAGGGTGCCTCTAAAGATTCCAAGCCTGTTTAGAACAAGTCAGTCCGTTTGGTCCGCAACAAGTTGCGGGTTCCAAGATGATGTACGGCTCTTACCGGAACCCCGAACTTGTTCGGGGCCAGCACACCATTGCAACCATTCAGCCCGCAACAAGTTACGGATTCCTGGATTTTAGAAGTACCGTACAATTCTCATAGCGACAAAAACAATGCCTAAAAAAAGTATAGATGTTATAAACACCAGTGCCGTGATATCTCTCGGCCGGCACTCGTAGAGTGAACCCAGGTTGACATTGGCTACAGCCAGCGGCATGATCAGCTCCAGAAAGAGGATCCCTTTGACCATCGGGTCCATATCGACCAGACTGAGCAGTGCAAAAGCAAGAAGAGGCAGAAGCAGGAACTTGATGCCTCCTACCCAGGCGATAAGCATTCTGTTTAGAGTTTTTATCCGGACATCGTAGAGGTAGATGCCAAAAAGAAGCAGCTGCACGACCATAGAGGCGTAAGCTCCCATCTGAAGGGTCTTGTCCACGGTATCGCTTGGTTCATAGCCGCCGAGATTTAAAGTGATAGCTATCATGGCAGCCCATAGAATAGGCAGTTTCAGTATGTTTATCAGTGAGGTTCTGGCACTGAAGCTGCCCCGTGAATAGAAGTAGACGCCACCGAGGTTTCCCGTGTTTCCTATCAATGCGGCAACTGTAGCGATAGAGCGCTCTTTGGGGTCTTTGAAGAGCTTTTTTACAAAAGGGAATGTGATCAGAAGTGTCAGCAGTACGATTACCACGTACATCAGCGGTGCATACAGAAGCGTCGAGTCGATCGGGCGTTTGAGCAGACCCCAGAATGTGAGGAATATCTGCAGGAAATAGACGGAGAGAAGTATAATTGTGCGGTCATCGATCTTCTCTTTAAAACTCAACTTGGCGGCAAACCCCACAGCTATAAAGATATAGATGCCAAATACGGAAAAGATTACAGAATCCATTGGCATATTGTAGCACTATTGCATATAAAACAGGAAGTAAGATTTGGATTGAGAGCTTTCCTTAAACAAGCTTGCAATACAATATCACCATACCAAGCAACTAAAGCAAAGAGAACAAGGAGGAGATCATGGGTGCTATAGAATGTATGCTGCCGTTTAGCCAGTGCGGTCAGGCAAAGGCTATCAGTCGGAAGGCGAAAAAGAAGATCGACGAGGCGGAAAAAGAGTACGCCATAGCGGTTGAGCGTTTTCACAATGCGGCCGATATCTACAACAAGATGCGCAGCGATATACAAAAGCAGATAATAGAGCCCTTCGGCGATCTTTGGCATCAGGTAAAAAATGCCGATTTCAAGGGGGCGGCCTTGGCCAAGGGCAGTATAAAGCCGGATGACGTAATAGAGAAATATTATCAGAAAAATACACCGAAAAAGACACCGGAGTTTACGGTTCTGAAAACAGGTGCGCCCAAGGCATTTTTTGCATCGCTCGTGATTGCCATTTTGGTTTTTGCCATCGTTCTGATTGTGGGAGCATTGACAATGGGAATGAGTCTGTCTGAACTGGCCGATCCGCAGCAGATCAAAAATATTTTGACGGGCATTGGAGGTGCAGTGGCAAAAGCGGTGCCGGCCATACCTCTCAAGCCGGATATTCTTGGTCTGGTTACTGCACTGGTGATTGCCCTTCTGGCAGCCAATTTCGTAGCTATGAGAATTGTTTACAAGCGTTCGAAAAAAAGCCTGCTGGAGGCAAAGGCCACCAATGCAGAAGTGGAAGATGTGTGTGCGCAGAGGTATGCCCAGTGCGACAAGATGAACGGGGTGTCGTTTTATCTTGAGACGCTGAACGAAAAACTGACGACACTTCAGCTCTACATGGAAGAGTATGCGGCAATTTCAAGAAGGATTATGCATATAGAAGGTCTTGATTACAGTACATATTCCGCCCGCTCCAAAGAGGCGGTACAGACGGCGGTGGCGTTTTACACGGTACTGCGCTCCATACTTACTACCAATACCCTCGATGCAAACGGTGATGTGACACTGAGTATCAAAAGTGCCGAGGCCAAAGGTGTCGAGTTGATGGAAGAGCAGGGCAGAAAGTGGCTTGAGGAGCAGTGAGGGTGATTGATGTACTGGTGATCGGCAGCGGCGGAGCAGGGCTCGTTGCCGCCCTTTCGGCCAAAGGCTCTACGGCATCAGTCGCGGTTGCAGGCAAAAGTTATCCTACCCGCTCGCAGACGTCGATGGCGCAGGGCGGCATCAATGCAGCGCTGGGCAATGCCGACAGTGATTCCGTAGAGGCCCATATCGCCGATACGCTCAAGGCTGCCCAGGGGCTTTCTGATGAAAAAGCGGTGCAGAGCCTCTGCGTTGAAGGTATCGATGCCGTGGAGTGGCTTGACCGTATCGGTTTGCCTTTCAGCCGCTCTGCAGAAGGCAGGATCGCCCAGCGCAGGCTCGGCGGTGCTTCTGCGCAGCGTGCCTGTTATGCACAGGACTATACCGGACTCAAGATACTTCATACGCTCTATGACCAGTGCATGAGAGAAGGGATAGTGTTTTATAATGAAAGATTCCTGTTAAACCTGATTACCGAAGAGGACGAAAAAGGCGGACTCTGCATTGGCGGTGCAAATATGCTCAACATTAAAACCGGAGAAGTGGAGAAGCTCGAGGCAAAAACCGTTATTGTGGCCACCGGGGGCTACAGCCGTATCTACCACAGGCATTCGACCAATGCGGTCGGATCGAGCGGTGACGGTATAGCGGCGGCTGTACGCGCGGGAGCACGTTTAAGTGATATGGAGTTTATACAGTTTCATCCGACGGCCCTGAAAAACTCTTCCATTTTGATCTCGGAAAGTGCACGCGGCGCCGGCGGATACCTGCTCAACGCCGGGTTTGAGCGCTTTACCGACGAGCTGGCTCCGCGCGATGTCGTAGCGCGTGCCATACTTGAGGAGATCGAAAAGGGCGGTGAGGTCTATCTGGATATCCGCCATCTGGGCGAAGAGTTTATTGATGAAGAGCTGCCGCAGGAGCGTAAGCTGGCAAAGCTTTATGAAGGGGTGGACCCGGTATGTGATCTGATGTCCACGGGGCGAACCGTCTGGGCGGGAACTCACTGCTGGAGCTGGTCGTATTTGGGCGCCAGGCAGGCCACAATGCGGCAAAATATGCCGCGTCTTTTGGTCTGCATTGTGAAAATGAAATGCAGCTGGTCAATGACAGAAATTTTATTGATGGGATAAAGGCTTTTACAAACCGGATAGATTTTTATGAAAAGCGTGAGCTGCTCGGCAATATTTTTTACGACAATGTGGGTATCAGGCGGAACAAAGCGGCTCTTGAGACGGTGCTCGATACAGTAAGGCAGATGAGAAAAGAGCTTCCCTTTATGGGTCCGTCCGATAAGTCAAAAATATACAATACAAACCTGGTTGAGTTTATAGAGTTTGGCAATATGCTGGAACTTGCCGAGATAATTCTTGTCGGGGCAATAAGCCGAAACGAGAGCAGGGGCGCACACTTCAGATCCGATGCCCCGCAGCGCAACGATGATGCATATGCGGCCCATACGATCAGCCGGTACAAAGAGGGGGTTTTGTGCGTAGATTTTATAAAGTAGCGGAGTCTCTCCTGTGAAACTGTCGATTAGAAGAAAAACAACCGAGCCTACTCTGCGTGAAGAGGTTGTGGAGTATGAAGTTGATGCGCAAGATGCCACGCTGCTGGAGATACTGAACGAGATCAAGACTACCCGGGACACTACGCTCACCTTCTCTTCCGGATGCCGCTCCAGTGTTTGCGGAAGCTGTGCGGTCCGCGTAAACGGAGTCGAGAAGCTTTCTTGTGTATGCAAGCCCAAAGACGGAGACCTGATAGAGCCTCTGCGGAACATGGAGGTGATAAGAGATCTTGTGGTGGATGCGGAAAAAGCACAGCAGTTTAATGCCAAGGCACACGCTTGGGGAAGTAAAAACAGCACTAACACTGCCGTCAGTCAGGATGATGAGAAACGAAATGAGGTCCAGAGCGACTGCATACTGTGCGGCTCATGCTTTAGCGCATGTCCGGTATATGAGACCAATTCCGAATTTTTGGGACCGTTTGCTCTGACCCGTGTCTGGCGTTATGTCACGGATGTGCGCGAAGGAGAGAGTGCGGATAAGATCGCCGCAGTCCAGACCAACGGCATCTGGGACTGTACGCTTTGCGGTGAATGCGTCCCGGTCTGCCCCCAGGGGATAGCCCCCAAGTCCGATATAGATATGCTGCGCAGTAAAAGTGGCACGATGGGCTATATGGATCCGAAGTTTTCATCGGGATTCGGCGGAGGTCTGGATTTTGGAGCACCCTCTTTTTAGGTCGTAAGGCGTGAAGTTTGAAGGGTGGCTGGATATACCAGGTTGCCAATCACCGAAAACCAAAAACCAAAAACCAGCTCCCCATTTACAAACAACCTGTTGTTATACCCTGTTTCACCATAATCTTAAGTTTTGATAAGTTATACTCTGTTATCTTGACTAACAGGAATGGTTATGGCCAAAGAGCACTCACTTGATATCTCTGCCAAGATAGATATGCAGGCATTCAAAGACGCCATAGTACAGGCAAAACGGGAAGTTGCAAACCGGTATGACTTCAAAGGTATCACCTGTGATATCGACTACAGTGAAAAAGCCAAAACATTGACACTGACGACTGCCAGTGATAACAAACTCGAAGCGCTTCAGGATATCGTTATCGGCAAACTGTTAAAACGAGACTTGAGTTCCAAGGTGCTGGATGAGGCAAAAACCGAAGACAGCAGCGGAGGAAACAGGCGTATTGTCTACAAGATTGTAGATTATATTGAGTCAAAAGAGGCAAAAAAGATCGTTGCCGAGATCAAGAAGCTGAAACTCAAGGCAACGGCTGCGCTTGAGGGTGACCATATCCGTGTAAAGTCCAAACAGATAGACGACCTGCAAAAAGTGATGCGCACAATCCGCTCAATGGAGTGGGATGCCCCGCTGGTCTATGAGAATTTTCGTTAAGGAGCGGGCATGGGAAAGATGACAATAGCGGAGGCCGCACAGCATTTCAACGTCTCCAAAGAGGCGATTCACAACCGTGTCCGCAGGGGTTCGCTCGACAGCGTGATAGAAAACGGAGTCAAATATGTTATTCTCGGCGAGGCGAAGCGGGCGGCCCAGACACCCCCGTCAGATACGCGCTATTATGAGTATATAGAAAAAGAGAATGTACGCCTCAGCGAGAAAGTGGATAAGCTTGAGAGAGAAACATCCAGGCTGCGCGAGCAGCGCGAGCAGATGCTGATAGACGACCGTGAGAAGATAGAGCGCATTTACAAAGAGCGTGACGAGCAGCTTAAAAGCATTCTTCAGGTGGTCACTTCCAGAATGATAGCCCAGTCGGGCATGGACAGTGTGGAGGAGGATGCCGTAACAGCAGAGGTTGTCGAGGAGAAGAGTGATCCGGATATAGAAAAGCCGGTTCTGCTGAAGGTCTTTATGAAGCTTAAAGGTTACGGCAAAAAAAAGCGCAAAAAGATCAAAGCACGTTTTAAAAAGAGAGTCGGCAGGGATGAACGCATTATACTCAAGAACAAAAAGCTGTTTCTGAAACCGCGACATTTCGACTATTCGGATCTGCTAAAGTAAAAGAGAGTATTTTTGCAGGTGCTGTATGGCAGTATCCTGGTTCTGCTCTCTTTGTCAAGACAAAATAAGTTTGGCGGTAAACAGAAAAATAAAAAACCCAAAGACATCGGTAGTGGTGGTCAGCAGCACAGATGATGCCACGGCCGGGTCAACTCCTATCTTTTTCAGTCCCAGCGGTATCAAAGCCCCTGCGCTGCCGGCAACCATCAGATTGGAAAAGACTGCCAGCGCTACGGCAAGCGCGAGATAGGAATCGCCAAACCATAAATAGCTGACAGAAGAGACGGCTCCGGCCATAACCGTGCCATTGAGCAGCGCTATCATCGCCTCGCGCTTCAGCACAGTGCGGGTGCTGGCATAATCGATCTCTCCAAGCGCCAGCCGGCGAATTGTAACGGTGAGTGCCTGCATGCCTGTGTTGCCTCCCAGCGCAGCTACAACCGGCATTAAAACAGCCAGTGCCACATAAGATACGATCAAAGTTTCGTACTGGCCGATTACAAATGACGCCATCAATATAGTACCCAGGTTTACAAACAGCCAGACCAGCCTCTTTTTATAGGCACTCTGTATGCTCTCCTCCTCAGCTTCGTCATCAAGTCCAACCATTTTGTAGATTTAGTTCGGCTATGATCTCTTCGATGCTTTTTGCATCCTCATAGAGGATAAGGTCTGAAAAATGCAAGGTGGCTATCAGCCTCTGTTTTTCATCCGTAACAAATAGCTTCACAATAGGGCTTGTCGGCTCCTCCCTGCGGAAGCGCCGGATCTTCTCTTTGACATCTTTTACATGCTCATGCAGTTGTGCAGAGAGCAGTTCGGTCTGCATATAGGCTCCGGCCTGATCGCTGTTGAACTTTGACAGTGCCGTTATCTCGCGCTGCTCATGCGGTTTCAGAAGGCTGTAGAG
>MZGN01000119.1 GCA_002085085.1 Helicobacteraceae bacterium 4484_230 | reverse complement strand
CGGAAAGCGGCCGTGACGCGGCGCTGCATGTCTACTACACGGTCGACGCCTCCGACGTAGCACCCCCTGCTGTCACCAACGTTCATATCCGCGAAGCGGCCGATGCCGTTAGCGGCTCGTTCAATATTCGCCAGGCCAACGATGCCGTGCGCAACGTCCGGGTCGACATCGCGCCTAAAGCCTATTTTCCGACCGTCGGCACCCGTTCCGTCGCTGTCGGTGGCGACTACGACGCCGTGCAGGCCGGAGGAACGAAACATTTTTCCATTCCGCTCGACGGCTGGAGCCGGGATGTCGTCTACTGGCGAATCAGCGCCGAAAACCGTGACGGTGTTGCCATGGAACCGTTGCCGGGCATGATGAAACTGTCGCGGTACCTTCCTCCGAAAATCACGGGTTATTCGCCAAAAAGTGCCGTCGTCGATCAGCAGACGGCTTTTTCCGTCACCGGAAGCGGTCTGCCGCGGACGCTGGCGATGAGCCTTGAAGACGCCGACTGTCTTGCTCCCGTTGTCAAAGAGGACGGGACAAAGGCATCGGTGATCTGTACCCCGGGAAAAACAGGAAAAAAACGCCTGTACGTCGCCATCGAACCGCATGGAGAAGGTGTCATTGGACAGGAAAACCTGATCGTCAATGTGGTAGAAACGGCTGTACCGGTTCTGACATATCACAGCGGACCGGAAAATGTCACGGCAGAAAAATATTTCCATATCCGTCTGCGGCTTGACGACCCGGACAACGACGTGAAAAAAATCACGGTCGACTGGGGGGACGGCAGCACTTCCGTTCTCGAAGATCCGAACGCGGAAGAGACTCTGCACTCTTTCACTCACGTTTACAAAAATCCGGGTGCCTATACGTTCTCTGCACAGGCCTTCGATGCGAGGGGAAATCGAAGCAATATCGTTACAGGAAGCATCAGAGTGGGACAGCCGGAAACGAATGATGGGGGTAATACGACGGGAGGAGGGTCGGTGTCTACCGGGCAATTGCCACCAAAAGTTTCAATCTATACGCTTCCTTACAAAACAGCTTCAAGTACCCTGACAGTCAGCTGGGAACAGGTCCCTGCTCTATCGAATGACAGAGCCCGGTACGAGATAAATGTCGCGGATAACCCTGCTTTCTACGAAAGCCAAGTATACGATGCGGGAGAGGCCCTCAGATATCTAGTACCGGACCTGAAGGACAACACCCGTTACTACTTCAGGGTGCGGGCGAAGAACAGTAGCGGTACCGGTCCCTGGAGTGACACCGTTTCTATTGCAGTCGACCTGCAGAATACGCCACAGTTCAATACCGCTTTTCAAAAACCGGCCGACCGTGCCGTCAATGTGGACATAGATCCTAAATTTGAATGGGGTGTAACCGACCTTGACGGCGACGATCTCGAATACTATATTGAAATCGGGACATCCGTACAAAACCTTGTTTACCATTCCGGCTGGATCTCCAAAAAACATCTCTACTGGCATGAAATTTCCACAACCAAACTCGCACCGGGTACAACCTATTACTGGCGCGTAAAAGTACGTGAATCCGGGAGGGACAAAGCCTATTACGGTGGGAATTATCCCTCTTCTCCTCTGTGGTCTTTCAGTACAATCCTCCGAGGCCCGGATCTTCGCATCGGTCAGGTTTCGCTGCTCGATCCTGTCAGACCCAACCGGCAAACCCGTCTCAAAATACATATCAGAAACAGTGGAACGGAAGCAGTCGATTCCTTTTATGCCCGACTCCGCTACAAAAAGAACGGAACCGTCAACGATTTCGCAACGCAGCCAATGCAGTTTTTCGATATTCCACTGGCGCCGGGAGGGGGAACCGATATCATCCTGATCGCCGACTTCAGAGACGAGATCATCGAAAAGAACGGGAAGTCCTATGACAACATCCTGGCTGAAGGAGTGAGCTACCTGGTCATTGACCTCCCCTACAGCGATGACGACATCAACCCCTTAGACAACCGTCAGGAATATAAGATCACCTATACGGATCAGGGAGAACCGCAATTTGACTATCTCTATGTCGGACATCAGAGTCTCTATGCCGAAAACAAGGTCCACGGCACACTGGGCAGCGTACTGGGCGGTGATTCCAACGGCATCGAATTCAGTGTCAAAGACGATATGCAGGTAACAGAAGCGAAGATCTACTATCGTCTATCACAGAGTGACAACTGGCATCTGATCCAGACCTTCACTTCTGACAAAGATCATATCAGTGGGCTGGTCAAATGGACCATCCCTGAAGACCAGGGGTATCTAACCGATTCGCTCCAGATCAGGGTCACGGCGACCGACAACAGCGGCAACCTCTCTGAAATCGTCTCTCACTCCATTGCAGTGTATGACAACCGCCTGGCGGTCACTGTACCAACGGTCTCTGCCCATCAGGTCGGGGAACAGTTCTCGCTGCCGCTTCAGATCGACCATGCTTACGATATCGACCTGATCGAAATCAAGCTCATCGCGAACGGTCGCAGTGAAATACTCTACAGCAATATCGAGACGTCCGGCTTCACGCCTCCCACATCCGTCACGTTGACACTGCCGTCGGACAACCTCTATGCCGACGCTCAGGCAAAACTCGAAATCAGAGTTTCTGACATTAACGGCAACGAGATTAAAGAGGCGTTCACCTTCGATCTCAAAGCAAACCTCGATGCAGGAGACATTTTCGGCAACATGATTACCGTTTATGACAAATCCTACCAGGATTTTCCCGCTGATAGCAGTATGCAGCGTACGGACAACTATCTCAAAAAAGTGATTCTGGACGCGAACGGCGTTGCCCATCTGCTGGTCGAAAGCGTCGGCTGGTGGAAAGCGAACGGAGAAAATGACATGAGCCGTCATGTGCGAGACTTTTACATGACCTACGATTACGCATCCAAACAGCTTGCCTCGCCGGTGCTGCTTTTTGACATCAGGCAACTCAACAACGGCAGTATGCCTCCGGAAAATTTCAAAGACTTCATCATTGCGCAGGACGGCACCCCTATCGAACTGACATGGAACAGCGAAACCAAAACAATCAGGAGCCACACCGCTTCTGCTCACAACTCCCTCGTCACCGCTTCTTCAGGTGAGCAGATCGATTCCATCAGGGCACTGAATCACCGGGGCAAAACCTTTGTCGTCTACCGTTCCATTTCACAGGACGGCGTCAAAACGGTCAATGCACTGCAGATCCATCCTTCTGTCGGCACGCCCCATCAGGTTGTGAGCGGTTATTACGGCAGAGAAATGCGCCTGAACAACGATATTGTATATTTCCCCTACAAAGGCAAGGCATTCCATGTGGATGACAATCTCTACTCTACCGGGGAAGCCTTCGACAAAGGAGAGCAGCAGATCGTCGTCTACGGAGATGTCCATTCGTTCAACAGTCAGTATCTCGACATACAGTTCGACACGACGCACCGCCTCCAACTGCTTTCGACCAGCGGAGAAACCCGTGAAATAGCACAGGTGGAAGACGACGCCACGCTGGCCAGTTACAGTGACATCACAAAAATCGATATGACCGTCACAGATGAAAGTGTTCTGTACACCTACTCCATTCAGCCTGATCCGAACAACAGTTCAAGAAGCCTCAAAATTCTCAAAATCGGCCTCGACGGCACGATGCAGAAAATCGCAACGGTCGGACGTTTTATGGGTGACGATCCAAGAAATTCTGTTGCCGTCAACGAAAATGCGCTGGTCGCCGTAGCCAATCCTGACAGAGGCGCAGCCTATCTTGTCATCGGGGATTTTTCCCGTTGATATTGCTTTCGTCACAGATAAAGTGGACGAGCGGCCATACAGCTCCCTACCGAACCGCCGGTAACGGATGTTCCTGTTCCCAGCACTCGCACAACTCCCCCTAAGCGGCCGTTTTTCCTAAAAAAGTTTCTGTGCTTCTAAGCCGTGACAGCCGGAAAAACGCTTCGGGATGACATATCAGTCCTCTGATGCCGCCACTGTGCCATTGAGCCGCTTCAAAGAGTGCATGAAGTATAATAGAGCCAATTTAAAATGGCACAGCACTGCGGAAAAGAGGAGACGGCTGCCGCAGTATACTCTGTTATGGATACAAACGGTTCTGTTTGGAAGTTTGGGCTACTGGCTGCTTAAGCGTCAGAGAAATTACAGTGTCAAGGTTTGAAATGTTGAAAAAGATACTTTTGTTCATGATGTTTGTCACGGTTTTATACTCGTCGGATACCCAGGCGGTTGGGAAATATACGCCGGCAGAGCTGAAGAAGATGATAGGCTCGATGCTTATTGTCGGTTTTGATGAGGAGCGTATCACCAAAGAGAGTGATATTTACCGTTATATAAAAGAGTACGACTTGGGAGGAGTTATCCTTTTCGACCGTTTTTACAGCGACAGGAAAAGGGTAAAAAATATCCGCAGCCCAAAACAGCTTAAAGAGCTGACCGCACAGCTGCAGGCGGTCTCCGACAGACATCTTATAATAGCGCTTGATCAGGAGGGAGGGCGTGTAGAGAGGATGAAAGAGGCTTACGGCTTCGATGCTACTCCATCTGCAGCCGAAACAGGCAGAAAAGACGACCCGCTTTTTGCGAAAAAAGCCTATGCTTCTCTCGCGAAAGAGCTGCGCATGAACGGCATAAACTGTGATTTCGCTCCTGTTGTCGACCTGAGTGTCAATCCTGACAACAAGGTGATATACAAACTTGAACGCTCATTTGGAAAGTCACCCGAGAAAGTGGTGAAATATGCCGGTATATTTATAGATGAGTTAAAAAAAGAGGGAGTTGCCAGTGTGCTGAAACATTTTCCAGGGCACGGTTCGTCACTGGCTGATTCGCATAAAGGTTTTGTGGATGTCACAGACACCTGGAGCAGCGCGGAACTGATACCCTACAGGAGGCTTATAGAAGAGAACCGTGCCGATATGATCATGACCGCGCATGTATTTAACAGGCATCTGGATCCAAAATACCCCGCAACCCTTTCATACAGTGTCAATACAGATCTTTTAAGGAAGAAGATGGGGTATAAAGGAGTGATCGTCAGTGACGATATGCAGATGAATGCCATCTCCAAAGAGTTCTCTCTCAAAGAGAGTGTAACACTGGCCATTAACTCCGGAGTAGATATCCTGCTTTTTGGGAACCAGCTCGCTTTTCAGGATGTGGACGAACTGATAGATGTTATCTATAAAGAGGTCGAAAGAGGCAATATAAAGCTTTCTCGCATTGTCGAATCAAATAGAAGAGTCGCAAAACTGCTGAAAAAATATGATCAAAGAGAGAGCTTCAGCATTATCGACAAGCCCATCGACTTTGGCAAAAACAGAATAGAGATGACAAAAGAGTATATCAAAAAGCATTACGGCCT
>MZGN01000118.1 GCA_002085085.1 Helicobacteraceae bacterium 4484_230 | reverse complement strand
AAAGTGGCATTGTCGTCCAGGCTTGTATCGTGCTTCCATTCTTCCGGGATCTGCACCTTTTCGACACCGTTGAAATCCGGCCCGAGTTTCGTACAGCCGCTCATTATGGCAACCAGGGCGGCAAGAAAGATACCTGTATATAGATGATTATTCGTTTTATTGTTCATTTCTAAAACCTGCTCATTTTTAATTGGTTGAAATCGATCGTTTCCATTAAGTGTTGACATCTCATAAACTTGAGCCATGCGTTTTTGTTCAGACTGACCATCTCATAGAATTCAGCGATTGTATTTTTATCGTAAGTTTCAAAATCCAGTTCATGAAGTGAGCTGTCTATCGTTGCTTCTATCTCTTTTGCCACTTCATTATGCTTTTTGTGCAGCAGGTGTTTCTGCGTCGATCTGTCCTGCATAGAGTGTGGTTTCATCGCTTCATACAGAGATTTTTTATAAAAAGAGCCGATAAATGAAACTATCAGCCTGTTTTTGCGTCGGTTAAGCAGCTCGCGATGAAGTATCAGCAGGTGGTAGGAGAGATTTTCACATGCCTGCACAAAAAGATCGAGCTGTTTTTTATCGACTTTGTCAAAAAAGCGTCCATCGATCCGTTTTGCCCAGAAACCCATCTTTTCAACTGTCTGCAGCAGATGTGTACTGCAGTAGCGTGAGAGCAGTACCTGTAGTACCGAGTGTTTTTTCAGGAGTATGTTTACCCCTGATCTCTGAAGCAGGTATGCAAGGAAAAAGAAGCGGTGTTTCAGTATAAGCAGAAGCTTTTCCGGTTTCATGGAGAATGGGATGTAGTCAAACAGAAGCAGCAGAAAAAGGAACAGGTAGAACACCAGCAGGATCATCAGGAAAAGATTAAAGCTGAAAATCATGTCGTTCGTAATATAGAGTGTAGCTATGCCCAGCAGAAAAAACATACTTAGCGGCGGCTTGAGAAGATAAAAACCTATGAAGCTGTAGGCAAACAGAAATAGGCCAAGCTCCAATCCGTTATGAAGATGCGGAAGTACAAAAATATACATTATTCCGGCAAACAGGAATGAAAAGGTAAAGAGGATAATAAGCAGTGACGGTTTTGCCGAAGAGTAAGTTGTCGTCATTGACAGCGCCGTTGCAACAGCGGCTATGGAAAAACCCTCGGGCGAGTTGAAGTATACCCAGAAAACTATACCGGCCCAGAATATCAAAAAAGTGATTATCGTACCTTTGATATCTTCGACATCAAGCCAGATAAAATTTGATCTGCCTGGCATTTTGTCTATTTGAAATGATGTCGGCTGCGGACTTATCATGCTGTTGAGCTTTTCTGCCAAAATTCTCAGACGGGCATGAAGCATTTCCGTAGTGCGGATATCTTCTATGATCGATGCACGTTCAAGATGTCCGGTTTCTATCAAGGTATTTGGACGATATTCAGGTTTCCAGGCATCTGGGATATTGATCGGTTCCTGATGTTGCCACAGTGTGACAAGTTCTTCGAAAAGTACTTTGATCTCTTTGTCGCCCCTGTCAATAATCGCTCAATATACTCTGCCATTGCTGCGGTGTAACACCCATTTGGGAGTTTGTTTCATTGATGCCGTTGGCAGAACGCTGAAGCTCCTGCTCAAGGTCTATGATCGCCTCGATCAGCTCTCTTTTCTCTTTTTTTTGTGCTTTAAGACCGTAAAATCTGCCGGCAGCCCGAGAGAGTGCTTCGGCAATCCCGGTCCGTTCATTTTCCAGGCGGGCAGGCCACAGGAGAACCCCTATAAACGTATAAATAACGATCCCGAGCACAGTCATGAATGTGCGGTTGATGCCATACATGAAAACTTCATCGACCTCACCCTCTTTGAAGACAAGCATCATTGTCAGTGCAGTAAGCATAAATATTGTCGTATCGCCTTTGTAGGCACGTCCAAAATAGAGAATGACGGTCACAAGGATGGAGAGAAGGATAAGGTACAGTATTCTGTCCTGAGGAAAGAGTGCAATAAGCGTCATGCCGATAATTGCCCCAAGGACCGTTCCTGCAACCCTCATCATCCCTTTTATTACCGAGGCGTCAAGCGGGCCCATGACAGATATCAGCATAACGGTGATCGCTGCCGTATATGCATCTTCCCAGCCCTGTGAAAAAGGAATTAGGTAGGCCAGCACAAGTGCAAGTGAGGCTTTGATGGCATATTTCAGTTTTTCAGAAAGCGAGAACAGGTCGAGGAGTTCTCCTGCAACAATGCGCAATGATACTTTTTTTTGTCCCGCAGCAGCTTCCAATCAGTCGCCCCTCTGTTCTCTCTGTATGGCGGCAAGTCTGAGGCTTATAAGACTTGAAACGATGATGGCCATATAGAATACCCCGACAATTGCCTCCATATAGGCAAAAAATTCTGCGATATGGTTCTCTGGAAGAATGTCTCCGTATCCTAAAGTTGTCAGGGTTACAAAACTGTAATAAGAAGCGCTGGCAAACATCTGCTGCCAGTTGCCGTGTTCTATTCCGCTAAAAGCGTTATGGTCGAATGCGATCAGGATAAGGTAGATGGTTGCCCATGTCAGTCCAAGAAGCAGGTAGAGGGTCAGAGATCCGATGATTTTATTGCGGTCTATATCTCCGACAAAAAGCACCTGCTTTGCAGCACTCCAAAATGACCCTGCAAAAAATACCAGCAAGACGCCGAGCAGCAGCAGGCCGTAAAGATCCGATTTGAAAATTCTGGAGAGTATCGCAAGGGCTATAAAAGTGGCTGCAAGAAGATAGACACTCCGTTTCCATGTCATCTCCGTATTGATACTTTTCAGGCTGATTATCAGCATTAGAGTCGTAACAACCGAAAAAAGATCTTCTCCGACAGTGCCGGGAAACTCCACAATGACGGTAGAGGCAAACAACATGGTTGTCAATGCAAAAAAAAGATATATAAAATTGTTGCTTTGATCAGGCTGATGCATCAGGTCTGCCTTGTATGCCAAAAAAGTCTGTTCAACTGCTTTGACCGTTTTGCTCAGGCTGCAAGTCCTCATCTTCACCTGTTTGCAACCATGCCATAAATATCTTATAGGCAAGTGCCAGGACGACCGCACCTACAAACAGGCCTATGATGCCGGACATTATCATTCCTCCGATGGCACCAAGCAGGATCACGAGCATCGGGATATCTACACCCCTTCCAAGCACAAACGGTTTGAGTACGCCGTCGAGCATACTGACGATTATGGTGTAAATGGCAAAAATGGTTGCTGCAGTCGTGCCTGCATATGTGAAGACATACGCAATGACAGGTCCCAGAATCAACAGAGGCGGCAGCTGGATAATGGCAAGAAACAAGACGGCCCCGGCCCACAGTGAAGCAAGAGGCATATCTATGACCGCCATTCCGACAAATGCCAGAAAAGCCTGGGTTACGGCAATGCCGATAATGCCGTACATGACACTGCGTACGGTAAGTGTGGAGATCCGTGCCCACTCTTCACCATTGTTGCCGACAAGGCGCCGCATTATCGCCTTGAAGGCCTGTTCGCTCTTTTCGCCGTAGATCATGAAGATACTTGCAATAATAAGAGAGACGATAAAAAGCAAAGCGGCAGTCAGGGTGCTTCCTGCCATAGAAACAGCCTTGGCTACAGTGGCTTTGATCTGCGGATGGTACTGTTTTAGTGTATCGCTTAGGTTGTTTTGTGAAACTTCTTCCCATTTTGCATACACCTTTTCACCGATCAGCGGCCATTCTGCCACGTTTTCAGATGGCGGCGGCAGGCGAAGGTCATCGTTCTTTATTTTTTCGGTAATGTTCATACCTATATCGTAGGCAGATTTGGAGAGCATGTGTGCCGGTACATAAAGTGGTATAACAGCAGTAAGCACAATCAAAGCAGCTATTACCGAACGTTTGAGATGAAAACGTTTTTCAAGCTTTTTCATCAGAGGAAAGATGGCAACAGCAAGAATGATAGCCCAGACTATCAGCATAAGAAACGGCTTCAGGATCAAAAATGCCCAGACCAGGATAATGCTTATTGCAATTAGTTTTGTAAAAATCTCAATTGAAAGACGTACGATCTCTTTTTTGCTGAAATTGGTTTGCACTTCAGGAGCCTCTTTATAATTTTATATGATTTTACCAAAAAAATGTTGATATGAATATCGTTAAAACGCAAATATAAGTGTATTTTCAATCTGTGATACTTTTTCAATGTACAAACAAGATGCCGATGCGATCTGTTTTCGGGATAGATTGAAGCAATAATGCTATAATCGCACCATCAATATCCTAAGGAGGATTGGAATGGAGTGCGAATTTCCTACAGTAAATGCAAACCGTGACGAGATAAAAGAGATTTTTGAAGCTACGAAGACAATCGCTGTCTTGGGCCTCTCTCCTGATGAGTCGAAAGACAGTAACAAAGTAGCACGCTATCTTAAGCAGGCCGGCTTTAAAATAGTGCCGGTATACCCTAAAACCGACACGGATATACTGGGCGAAAAAGTGTACAAATCACTTGCAGAGATACCTTTTGAGATCGATATGGTAGACATTTTCCGCAAACCTGCCGCGCTTGATCCTATTGCCGATGCCTGCATAGAGCGCGGTGATATCAAGTTTTTCTGGGCACAGAAAGGGATTGTCAACAATGAAGCGGCTGAAAAGGCCGAAAAGGCAGGGATGAAAGTTGTCCAGAACTACTGCACGATGGTTGAGCATAGAGCTATTTTTTCATAAAAAGAGTTTTTATTGATTGCAATAGAGAAAATATATCAGGCGCAAAAGCGTATCAGTGATGTTGTTGTCAAAACCCCGTTTTCCTATGCACCGCATCTTTCCTATGAGAGCGGTGCAAACGTTTATCTGAAAAAAGAGAATCTTCAGATTACCGGAGCTTTTAAGATAAGGGGCGCTTTTAATAAAATAGCATCTTTGAGCGACGAGGAACGCACCCGCGGAGTAGTGGCGGCAAGTGCTGGAAACCATGCCCAGGGAGTTGCCTTCAGCGCACGGCATTTTGGTATCCGTGCAGTGATCATTATGCCCGAATCTACACCTCTGACCAAGGTGAGCGGTGTAAAACACTATGGTGCAGAGGTCATCCTTGCAGGTGCGAACTATGATGAGGCATACGCCTACGCAACGCTTTACGGTAAGCAGAACAACCTTACCTTTATCCACCCCTTTGAAGATGAGGAGGTGATCGCGGGGCAGGGTACTATAGCGCTCGATATTCTTGAGAATGACAATATAGATGCCGTTATCGTACCTGTCGGAGGGGGCGGTCTGATCTCCGGTATCTCATCGGCCATAAAGGCTCTCAGGCCGGAGATAGAGGTTATCGGCGTTGCCGCCGCCGGAGCGCCTGCACTTAAAAACTCGTTTGATGCCAAAACACCTATCGACTCTACCGAAGTCCGCACCATTGCCGACGGTATCGCGGTGCGCGATACTTCCAAATACACGCTTGGATTAATGCTCGAGAGTGTAGACAGAGTGATTACGGTGGATGATGAAGAGATAGCAAATGCTATTCTGTTCCTGCTGGAGAAGCAGAAACTGGTCGTTGAAGGCGCGGGGGCAGTAGGTGTAGCAGCGATGATGCACCATAAGTTGCCCCGTCTCGAAGGCAAAAACGTAGCCATAGTCCTTAGTGGCGGAAATATGGACGTCACACTTCTTTCAGTGATCATCGAAAAAGGTCACCGATCTGGATTACGGTGATGCCAATGTTACGATTCACCTCGAGACAAAAGGCGAAGAGCACCAGTGTGAGATCAGGGATCTGCTGAGTAAAAACGGCTATCTAAGCAGTGAGGGGCATTAGAGCCTGATTATGATCAGTATAGATCTCGGCTCCAACACATTTCGCTGTATAGAGTATGACTGCACTGTCAAGACTTTTACAAAAGATTTTGAAAGGATCGTCAAAACTGCCGAAGGTATGTATAAGAGCGGCCGTATCGGCGAAAAAGCCATTGGGCGCATCCTGAAAGCAATCCGTGAAGCAGACCTGTTTTATAACTTCAAAACCCACGCCATGAGAATGGCCGAAAACTCCACCGAAGTACTGCAGCAGATTGAAAAAGAGAGCGGCGTAAAGTTTGAACTCATTGATGCCAAACAGGAGGCCGCATTTGCTCTCAAGGCCGTCAGCAGCCGGCTTGTTCAGCTTGGTATGGATCGTGATTCTTACGTCCTGGTCGATATTGGAGGAGGCTCTACCGAAGTAATCTTTGTTTATGGCAAAGAGGTTTACAGCAGGAGTTTTCCTCTTGGTATTGTAAGCGTCGCAGGGCAGTGTTCGACACACGAAGAGATAGAGATTCTGCTTGAGCAGCTGCTGAAGCCGGTCCGTGATTTTATTGAAGAGCAGTACCGCAGATACCAAAGGCCGCAGATCTTTGTCAACACGGCAGGAACTCCCACTACGATCGCGGCATTTCTGCAGGGTATGAGATACGATACGTATGATGCCTCAAAAATTAACGGTTACATTTTAAGCCTAAGCGGCTGTCGGCATGCCCTGAAAGAGCTGACGGCAATGGATGAAAACAGACGGGCGGAATTTGTCGGCGTAGGGCGTGAAGTGTTGATTATCGCCGGCATTTTAATTGTACAGAAGTTTTATGACTTGCTGGACTTTGACGAGGCTATAGTTATAGATGACGGCGTACGTGAAGGTGTGGCTATTGATTATTGCGAGAATAGGGAATAGGGAATAGGGAATAGGGAATAGGGAATAGGGAATAGGGAAT
>MZGN01000117.1 GCA_002085085.1 Helicobacteraceae bacterium 4484_230 | reverse complement strand
CTGTTCACGCCGGACCATTTGGACACCTGCACTGGAATACATGTAAGCAACAGGCTGGGCAGTAGTTATTTTTTTACATTGAGATAGATTCCGGATCAGGTCCGTAATGGCGTGGGTTTGATCAATGTTTTTTTGAAGTACAGGTATCACCAAGCCCCTATCCCTATCTTAAAGTGACCATAATTAGCCATACCATTTCAAAAAAAAGTTCTCTATGCTACAATGCCGGAAAAAAAAGGTATACCGGTATGAATATTGAAAATGCTACCCCTATAAAGGTTGAGCCATACCATTTCAAAAAAAAGTTCTCTATGCTACAATGCCGGAAAAAAAAGGTATACCGGTATGAATATTGAAAATGCTACCCCTATAAAGGTTGATAACGCTACAGTTGAATTTATAAAGGGAACGATGGGGCCGATCACTACTTACGTGTTCGATACTTCAAAAGAAGGACACCCCATGGTAAATGCAATGGCAGGTTTGGCACTGTTGAAAGAGGACGAGCAGTTGATCATGATAAACCACTGCCCCCCGTCAGGACTGTTTCCCAAGATTCAGGACGAATTTGACTTCGCACATATAGAGTTGCCAAACGGATTGACACAGATCGTATTTACGAAAAAACCGAATGCGCAGAACACGACAGATTTTTCTGCCACAAGTTGCGGCGGCGGGTGCGGCTGATTATCCACGCACCTTCCACGATCCCAGCTCTTATTGTGTCTCTACCGAGGCCTATTTTTCGTAATCAACGACCTTACTGGCCTCTGTCACCTCTTTTATAAATGCTACCACTTCAAGATGCGCAGGATGGACGGCGTACTCTTTGAGGCCCTCTTTTGAATCGAATGTAGAGATCAGGGAGAGATCCATTGCCCTCTCCGAACCGTTAAAGTCTATGCCCACCTCCATACTTTTGAGCGGCTCTATCTTGTCCACAAGCGCCTCGAGCATCTTTTTTGTCTTTTGAATATTTTCCGCTTTGCCCTCTTCTTTAAATGTAAACATAACTATATGTACAATCATGTGTCGATTCCTTTTTTTTGCTCTAATTTTAACCAATATTGGCTAGTATATAACTATGAATCTTCAAAAAACAGGCTTTGGCATATGAAAGATATATATGGAAGTGCGATTCTGTTTTTCTATTTCCTGAAATGGCCTATTGTAGTGGGACTGCCGCTGCTGTATTACGGCTATGGCCTAAAAAACAACTGGCCCATGAACCTGCTCTGGCTATTCTGCCTGGCTTTGATATTTAAAGATATATATACCCTGCTAAAAAGCAGAAAAAGAGAATAGATGCTAAAACCAACAGCATCGCTTCAAGTACTTGAACATCAAACCCGCCTTCTGGAAAGTGAATTTGGGATTCTCTGCTGGAACATCCATAAAGAGAACCTGAAAAGTTCGTTCAGCACATTTATGCATCAGCTTCTTCATCATCATCCAAGCAACCTGCTGCTGCTTCAGGAAGTCAAAACATCACTGAGCCGCCCATTCAAAATAGCCGGTTATTCCTTCGCTTTCTCGGCAAATATTCAAACCAAGAAATTTCTATATGGTGTAATGACGATAGGCAGTACTTCATTTGAGGACATCACCCCCCTCCTGACACAAAAAAGGGAGGCTGGCGGTATAGCAACCCACAAAAGCCTGCTTATAACCACCCACAGACTGCCGGATTTCAGGCAGTTGCTTGTCGTCAATGTTCATGCCATAAACTTTGTACCGCTCGATACGTTCCTGTATGAGCTAAACCGTCTTAAAAACAGGCTCAAAGAGTATGAAGGGCCAATGGTGCTGGCGGGAGATTTCAACAACTGGTCTAAAAAACGGCGCGGCTATATCGAAGAGTTGTGTACCTCCCTTTCACTTGAACAGGCGGTGATGAAAAATGACCACCATATCAAAAAGATCAATTTTCAGCAGCTTGACCATATCTTTTACAGAGAGCTGAAACTTGTAGAGGCAACAGCCATAGATACGGGAAAATTCTCCGACCATAATCCCATATACGCAAAATTCAGCCTGTAAAGCTTTATAATATATGGCAGCATAATGGAGATCAACGCGGTATTTGACGTTATCTCAGTCGTGAATGTTACCATTGCGGCAATGATGGCCAACAGAATGATAGGAGAAAGCATCGTCATATGCACCAGATAGGAGGCGGTATGGTCTGCCAGCCCTGTTCCTGAAAAGGCCTTGGCGATGGAAAAGCCCGCACCAAACAAAAACATAATACGAAACGGGATCTTTGCCTTATCCTCTTCCCAGTCAAGGATATTAAAAGGAGGAGCGAACAGCAGCAGGCCTGCGCTAAGCAAAATACCGGATTCACTTAGGCCAAAACCACTCCAGTAAGGCTCTATTGGGGCATTTCCCAACAACAGAACAATCAAGGCGGCAATAACACCAAGCACCTTCTTCTGCTGCCGATCCAAGGGTTTTTGTTCGATATCACGTTCAATTTCCACATCCCTTACACCGATACTCAACACAAAACTGACAACCAGGAACATCATCACAGCCAAAGGGATAACCATCCACATCCATTGAAAAAACGGAATAAGCTCCATCCCTTTCTCCTGCATTATCCCGAGAAGTATCAGGTTTGGCGGTGTACCGATAGGTGTCATTATACCGCCTACACTCGCACCATAGGCGATCGCAAGCGCAAAGCGCATCTTCAGCCTTGGATTGTCCGATATAAAAAGCGCGATAGGGATCAAAAGAAGCGTTGTCGTCGTATTGGAAAGAATGGAACTGAGAGTTCCCGAAGTGATAGCCAGAGAGGTAATGATCCCCCTGGCCGTATTTGGAAAGAGGTTTAGTATTTTGTCGGCTATCCAGATATGAAGTCCGCTTTTCTCGACGGCTATAGCTATCATAAAACCGCCCAGAAAAAGAAAGATAATGGGATGGGCGTAATTAATAGCTGTCGCTTTTGTTCCCAGTATGGAGAATGCTGGAAATAAAATAATCGGCAGCAGCGAAACGACTCCCAGCGGGAGCCCGTCATTTGTCCACAATGTAACCAGTAAAGCTATTATACCCAGCAGGGATGCCTGAACCGGCTCAAAATCAAACAGAAATGCCAAAACACCGATAAATAATGCAACGATCAATGAAACAGCAATACTTTTTACCTGTAACGCCTTGTTCATTCAGACTCCTATCTTGTAAGCAGATCCTTAAGACTGCGGCTTGGCTGTTTGCCCTCAAGTATCGCATACACTTCTGTTGCAATTGGCAGATATATCTTCTCTTTTTTGGAGATGGTCTCCAGCGCATAAGCCGTACCGATCCCTTCAGCCACCTCACCCAGCTCCTCGACAATCTCATCCTGGGATTTACCTTCCGCAAGACCCAGTCCGACCCGGTAGTTTCGCGACATCGTGGAGCTCGCCGTCAAAAACAGATCACCGGCTCCGCTAAGGCCCAGAAATGTCTCATCTTTTGCACCATAAGCCTTACCGAAACGGTGCATCTCTACCAGTCCGCGTGAAATAATGGAGGCTGCGGCATTGTTACCCAGTCTCAGGCCCGCGCATATGCCTGAAGCTATGGCAATTACATTTTTATAAGCTCCCGAAATCTCGGCACCGACTACGTCATCACTGATATAGGTTCGCATAAAAGACGGAAAAAGTGCACCAAAGTTCATAGCAAGCTGCTGACTTGCGGAGTTGACCACGACTGCCGTCGGCAGAGACTGCATCACCTCTACCGCAAAAGATGGGCCTGAAAGAAAAGCCAAATTACTCTCCGGAACATAGTCGGCATATATCTCATTTAAAAAACGGCCCGTTGAAGCCTCGATGCCTTTGGATGCAACAAGTATTTTCTGTCCTTTGAAGACAAAATTATCTTCAAGCCATTGGCCGATCTGCTGCGCGGGAATCGCAATAACTATATATTCGAGAGAGAGCACCTCGTCAAGTGAGACAAAGTTTGGAAGATCACGCGGTGTCCGTGATGTTATAAGGACTTCATTGCCCTCTTTCTGCCCCATCGCAAATGCCAGGGCGCTTCCCCATTTTCCCGCACCAATAACCCCTATTTTCATCTCTTCTCTTGTCCTTCCAAAAATAGTTTAAACGCTTCTATATCATTATTATAGCCGATAATAATAATGATATCATTAGCGGCGATCTGATGGTGTCTGCCTTTTTTCGTTACGGCAAAATAGGTTCTGTGCGAGCTGTCCGCAACACAAAAAATGATTACGTTATGCATTTTTATATCGTCGAGTTCTTCAACACGTTTACCGACAAAAAAAGAGTCTTCAGGAACCACCAACTGTTTGATCATTACCTCAGAGCGCCCATAAAGCAGATCGTGTACCGCCCTCATTACAATAGGTTTCTCCAGACGTTCGGTTATGATGTTGGCCGTAGTCTGAAGGATGGGCATTGTTTTGTCGGCACCCGCCATCCTCAGCTTTCTTGCGCTCTCCTGGTTTCTCGCCAGCGCTACGATAAAAACATCTTTAAACGCAGCACGCAAAGAGATAGTTAAAAAGATATTTTCCGCATCATCCTGCAGTGTACAGAAAAGACGCAGGTTTCCGGTGTCGAAACGGTGTGCTATCTCATCCCAGTCGTCACTCAGGTCAAAAAGCGCGACATTACAGCTGTCAGCCTCCGCTTTCTCTAAAAGCTCCATATCCATAGTATAGACATAAACCGGCATATTGTCGCCGGTTATCTGTTTTATGATCTCTCTGGAATAGTCGTTATATCCAAAGACAAGCGTTGCCTCTTTTATCATGCGTGCCTCTTTTGATGCAGGCCGAGCCTGAACTCTTTGATCAATGCGTGCTCTCCGAGTATGATAAGACTGTCGCCTTTCTTCAGAGAGAAGGCACCATCCGGATGAAATACCGTTTTGCCCGTCTCTGACAGATATACGCCTATAAGGATCAGATGATACTCTTTCTCGTTCAGCTTTGAAACAGTATCGTAGTATTGTGCAACCTTGTGGTCGATAGCCACCTCTTCTGCAACAATACCGGAATCTTCAGAACGAAGAAGATGGATAGCCTCAAAAGCGACCGGCCTTCCGCTGATCTCTTTCGCCATAAGGCCGATCAGTTCCTGGGAGTAAACGATCTCGTTCACTCCGGCTAGTTTCAGCTTTTTTCTGTTTTGCTGTTTATGCAGCAGTGACAATATTACGGCTCTCTTGTTTATAGAACGTATAGTCAGTGCAGTAAATACATTTTGGACATCACTATCCTGAAGAGACAGTATGGACTTCACCTGTGCATCAAGGTCGATATGCATCAGCCGATAACTTTCCAAAGAGCCGGGATCGGCATGAAAAGCCGTCAGTCCATGCTTTCTTGCCCGCTCTATTCTTTCATAATCAGCATCCATTACAACAATGTTATGACCGTTACGCCGAAGTTTTGCGCACACCTGCTGTGCTATCTCTCCATAACCGCAGACAAGATAAAAAGATTTGAGATTTGAGATGTCAGAGATCGTCCTGTTCTCCTTGATCTCATCCAGCTTCTCCGTAAACGCTGTCACTATGATAGATGTGGAAAATGCAAGCACCCCGATACCGCCGAGAATAATCAGCATCGCCACGGCACGACCGCCGTCGGTTGCCGGGGTAAAATCACCATAGCCCACAGTGGAGATCGTAACCAGCGACCAGTAGAAAGCCTCAAACAGTGTATCTATCTGCGAGTTTGGGTTGTTTGCCTCCATTACGTAGATCAATACGGCAGATATCGACATTATTATGGCAACAAACATAGCCAGCATAAACAGTTCAGTCTTTTTGGTTGCCAAAACAGAAATAAAATACCTGAGGCTCTGTGTATAACGAAACAGTTTAAAGACCCTGAAAAGTATGAATAGTCTAAGCAGTCTAAGTTCATGGAAAAATGGCATAATAGCCAGAAGGTCTATAATGGCCTGAAATGAACGCATATAGTCCAGTTTTGCGACAAGGGCTGTCTTTAGTGCCTTGGATATCCTGAAATCACGCTGTAAAAACTCGTCTGTCTCATACTGGTCGATAATGGTTTTTGCGCCGTTGCAGCAGACCCATACTCTTAGAATGTATTCGATCAGAAATATAAGAACCCTGTATGGCATAAGCCATATCGATAGTCATTCGCGAAAAAAAGTTCAAATTCTACCCCAGTCTGTTTTTGACTATCTCGTTTACGACCTGAGGATTGGCGCTGACCATCTTCTCGATCGCGCCGGTATCACTTACCTGCTTTAGACCGAGCTTTTCAATAGCGGCATCAACTTCATCTTCATTTTCCATCAGATGGTCCAACACCTCTTTTGCCGCTTTTCCGCTGATAGTCCTGTCTTCTATACGTTTTACAACAGTTGCGAGTTTTTTTGCATCGACCGGTGATGTCATCAGCGATACCCCGCCCTTCAAACGCCCCTGCAGCTCAACAGTGAGCCAGGTAACGGCATTCTTGGCGCTGATGCCCTCCTCGAGCATAGACTCAAAAAAGTGTGCCATTTCCAGATCAGCCGTGATGACAGCCGCGTCATATTCGCGCATACCGTACTCACGGACAAGCCTTTCACGTTTTTCATCCGGAAGTTCCGGTATCTTTGAGAACTCATCGAACATCTCATCGGTAACCACCGCTTTCAAAAGGTCAGGCTCCGGAAAATATCTGTAATCGGCAGCCTCCTCTTTGCCCCTCATAGAGCGGGTCTCCTGTTTTACCTGGTCGAACAGGCGGGTCTCCTGGAATATTTCATCATCATACAGGCCGTCTTCCCATGCTTCGATCTGGCGCTCTACCTCTACCTCGATCGCTTTTTGGATAAAACGGAAACTGTT
>MZGN01000116.1 GCA_002085085.1 Helicobacteraceae bacterium 4484_230 | reverse complement strand
CAAAAGGCATCACCGGAACTTCTTAGAAATTATCACTCCATTATCGACAGGTCTTTAAGTCAGAGTGGTTTTCTTTTTCGGCAGATTATTTAAATCAGATGGATCAGCTAATCACTTTAATGCTGCAGAATTTTCATCATTATGCAGACGGTGTTAAAAAAGATGCCATGCAGGCATTTTGGATCAGTATGGCACTTTGGTCGGCATTGCTTCTGGTATTTGCAATGCTGGGTTATCTGTTGCGCCGTTCCGTGATCAAAGAGAGGAGCGTGCTCGATCAGCTTGACAGGGAGAAGCAGTTTTGCGGTTTGTTGGCCGAGGCAGACAGGCTGACTGCCTCCATTTATGATGAAAAAGAGCTTTGCAGATGGGCCTGCCATACCATTGTTAAAAACAGCCGCTTTGATTTTGCATGGTTTGCCCTGGTTGACAAAGAGCGCCAACTACTCCAGCCGTATGTGTCCGACGGTGTACCAATCAGCCACCTCCCCGTGTTTTCATTTGATGTCGATGACGCTCAGACTACCCATAGAAGTACACCGCTTAAGGCATATTTTGAAGAGCGCACTGTCGTTGAACAGTGTGAAGGACTGGCGCACATAAAAGAGTGCGCTTCTCTTTCGAATGCAGCTGACATAAAACTTGTCATATCCTTTCCGATAAAAAAAGAGCAAGAGACGGTTGTGTTGTTAAATCTCTACAGCAGGCAGAGTCAGGCTGATGATTTTGAATTGAGTCAACTGATTGAACCAATGGTCAACAAGCTCTCTTTTGCTTTTGAAAATATAGGCAACAGGCAGAGCAGGAGCGAGATGCAGGAGAAGTTGCGTATTACCGAGTACGCATTCGATTCCCAGGAGGCTATACTGGTAACTGACGCTCAGGTCAACATTATTATGGTCAATCAGGCATTATGTGATATTTCGGGTTACAGTGAAAGTGAATTATTGGGAAAAACCCAGGATCCTGCGATCGGACCGCCAGGATGACTCATTTTTTCATCAAATGTGGAGAGAGCTCAACGAAAACGGCTCCTGGAAAGGGGAGATATACAACCGGCGCAAAAATGGTGAGGTCTATCCGGGCATACTTTCTATTGCCGTTATCAAAGATGATGAGAACTCTGTCTGCAACTATATGGCACATTTTTTTGATATATCTGAGATTAAAGAGGCTCAGAGTCAGGTAGAGTATCAGGCGCATCATGACTTTTTGACAAAACTGCCCAACCGGATTCTTCTGCAGGAGCATCTGAAGCAGGCATTTCGCGTTTCCAAGCGTGCAAATCTGCACAGTGTATTCATGTATATAGATCTTGACCGTTTCAAGCAGATAAATGATAATTACGGCCATGATGCTGGAGACAGGGTGCTTGTGGAGATTGCCCAGCGCATGCGCGATCTGTTGCGCGAGGGAGATATGGTTGCCCGCATAGGCGGTGATGAGTTTGCGGTTATAGCTCCGGATCTTGATGTTGATGAAAGCAGTGCGGCCAACAAGGCTCTCTTCCTGGCAGAGAAGATCCTTACCGCGGTTACTGAGCCTGTCAGATTTGAATCATACTCATTTGAGGTGACAGCAAGTATAGGCATCAAGCTGTTTCCCAACCATGTAAAAGATGAGCTTGATGTCATAGAGCATGCAGATATCGCTATGTACCAGGCCAAAAAAATGGGCCGGAACCAGATCACATTCTATAACCATGATCTTGACATCGCATCAAGGCAGTTCGCTACACTGGAGAATGAGCTTGTAGAAGCAATCAAAAAAGATGAATTCATGCTCTATTATCAGCCGACGGTATGCGCCAATACCGAGAGAATTATCGGGGCAGAGGCACTGCTTAGGTGGAAGCATCCCACAAAAGGAGTGCTGGCACCTTCAGAGTTTATCGGCGTGCTTGAAAAAACGAGTCTGATGCATGAGGTCTGCCCTTATGTGCTGCGAAGTGCATGCATGCAGATAGAAGCATGGCTCAGGGCCAAGAGGATTGACCGCAATTTTCGCTTGGCGATAAATATCAGCGCACACTGTTTCAGGCATAAAGACTTTGTCAAGCGCGTAGAGAGTATTCTTGACGAGTTCAGTTTTAACCATGCAATGCTTGAATTTGAGCTTGTAGAGAGCGTGCTGATCGAAGATATGGACGATACTGTCGAGAAGATAAAGGCGCTTCAGAAGCGTAATATCTCATTTCTCATAGATGATTTTGGTACCGGCTATACTTCTATGCGTTATCTGCAGCAGCTGCCGGTAGACGGTGTGAAGATCGACCGTGCCATTTTGAGCAATGTCAACAACAAGGTAAACCAGGAGATCATAAAGATCACGATTGATCTGGCAAACACATTCAACCTTGAAGTGATAGCAGAAGGTGTCGAAAGCAGCACGGCTTTGAAGTATCTGCGTGATCTGAATTGCCATTTTTACCAGGGGTACTCATTTAGCAGACCTGTTAAGCATGAGAGTTTTATATCGCTTTTTCAGGAAAACAACAAGACGCATAAACGGTCAAAGAAAAGCAAAGAGTCTAAAAGAAAAAAGAAAAACTACACCAGTTCCCGCTAGATTTACAGCCCCATAGATACTGTCTTTCCGGCAAATACAGCGTTGGCGCAGCCAGATAAGCCTGTTTATCTGCCATTTTATGCGTGTATTGTAATATAGTTAATATATTGCACTGATCCTATCAACACTCTCCCAGTCAAGAGGCTGTTTTTGTGATTTGAGCAGATGCTGCACATAGCGCGCGAACATGTCCGTCTCTATGTTGACACGGCTCCCTTTTCTGTAGCTGCCGAAAAGAGTCTCTTTCATGGTTATCGGTATGATCGTCAGGCGGAAACTGCTCTCGAACACCTCGTTGACCGTAAGGCTGACCCCGTCAACGGTTATGGAACCTTTCGGCACTATAAGGGGTATATATTTCGGATCAGTCTCTATAAAGACATCGTAGCTGTTGCCGCTGTTTTTTATCTGTGTGACCGTGCCGACTGTATCTATATGGCCCTGGACCATATGGCCTTCGAAGCGGTCCCCCATCTGCATCGCAGGTTCTATATGCACTTTTGATTTCAGGTTTTCCGTAGAAATGGTTTTTTGGGTTTCAGGGGAGAGTTCGACACTGAAGCCGTCATGCGAGATTTTAACGACACTCAGGCAGGCTCCGTTGACGGCGATGGAATCACCCATTTTTGGTTTATACTCTGCCCTTAAAGCAAGAGTGTTGCCGCTATAGCTTTTGACTGTGGCCATCTCGCGGATCAGTCCGGTAAACATCTATTTCCGCCTTTTTTGCTTTTTAATATTATATCCAAAAGGGCGGATTAAAAGACGATCTTTCCCTCTTCCTGAAGGCCTCTTATAATCGCCTTGGCCTTTTCATGCCCGTTATAGGCCGCTTTTCTGCAGAGCTCAAGTGCCTTGTCGTGATCCTCTTCAACGCCCAGGCCCTGATCGTAAAGCAGTCCCAGGTTGTATTGCGCCTGTGCAAGCTCCTGCTCGGCAGCCCTGGAAAAGCAGATAAACGCTTTTTTGTGGTCCTGTTCGACACCGTGGCCCTCTTTGTAGAGAACACCCAGGTTATTAAAAGCCTCCCTGTGGCCGCGTTTGGCAGCTTCTTCATACCAGAATGCCGCTTCCGAGTAGTTTTGCATACAGCCAAGCCCCTTTTCGAGCATAATGGCGGTTTCATACATGGCCGGAGGTACCTCGCGGGTTGCAGCTTCCAGGAAAAGCTCATAAGACCTGAACTGGTCGTGCTTTACCCCTCCCGTGCCGTTGGCATAAAGTATACCCAGGTTAAAAAGGGCATAGGGCTGTTTTTGATCAGCGGCTTTTTCATACCATCTGAGAGCCTTTGCTTCATCCGCTTCACACCCCTGTCCGTTCTGGTACATAAATCCCAGTGATGTCTGTGCGTCGGCACTGCCTTCTGCAGCCAGCAGCGTGTACAGCTCGAAAGCTTTTTTATAATCTTGTGCATTGTATGCGTCGTGTGCCTGTTTTATCATTTTATATCCATAGTGAATTTGGCGGGAGAGCAGGTTTTATTCAAACAAAACCTTGAGCCCCTCCCTGTTTACGACCCTGTAGCCGCTCGGCTGCCTTTCAAGCAGCTGTAAGACCGAGAGTTTCTTCAGCGTTCTTGAGAGCGTCTCGGGTGTCATGTGCAGGTCGTGGGCCAGCTCATAGTTTTTTAGACTGCTGAGGGCATCCTCGTGGTCGTAGATGTACTTTGCCAGACGCGCAGTAGAGTCCAGTACGATGTTGAGGGAGATGAGATTCTCAAGCCGTTTGATCTTTTTTGAAAGCGATTTTATGAAGTTGAACGAGATGGCAGGATCATTAAGAAACTCTTTTTTAAACTGCTCAAAATCGATCATGATGACCGCACCGTCAGTCTCGAATACGGCTGACGCGGGATAGGGAATTCCCTCAAGTGTAGCCATCTCCGCAATAAGCGAGGGTGCCTTGAAGTGCCCAAGTACCACTTCATTGTTTTTAAGATCGATTTTGTATATTTTAATAGAGCCCTCTATAAGAAGTACAAGTGACTTTGTAGGCTCTTTTTCATAAAACAGAATCCTCCCTTTAGGGTAGCGCACCTTTTTGGAAAATGTACCGATCTGCCTAAGCTGTTCATCACTCAGGCTCTCAAAAAAATAGGATTGCTTCAACTCCGTCACTCTTATGCCTTTTTATACATATTTGTTCGCGTATTATACCGTGATTGACAAATATCAACTCTTTGGCAGTTTAGTTAGCGTAAACTTCAGTATGGAAATCGTATTTTATATTCATATTTTAGCGGCTACTGCGTGGATCGGCGGTGCCCTGCTTCTTTTTGCACTGGGTATTTTTCTGCGCGACAAACAGGCACAGGCAAACGTATATGAGCACTTGGGGCCGCTTTACGGCTATTTTGAGACCTTCTGGCTGGTAACACTGCTCTCGACCGGTACGATAATGTTCATACACCACGGTTTTGGTGCTGTTTTTGAGAATGCGTATGATTCAGATCTTGCGCAAACCATGATACGAAAGCTTTTTCTGGTTGCAATCCTGACTTTTCTTACGATCATCCACATGATCATCGCTTTTAAGACACATACAAAAACGCGTTCGACATGGCAGCAGATCATTTCACGCGGAAGTTCGCTGCTCATCTTCTTTTTAAACCTGATAATCCTCTGGTATGCTACCCAGATAAGAACGATGCTGTAGGCCCTGCGGCCTCCGGCAGACAATTTTTTCCAAACATTAAAAAAAGGAAAAATAATGGAATTATTGCCAAAAGACGCACAGAAGATCGAAGTTGCAGGTTCAACGGTAGATTTTTATACTTACATGGAAGGCAACAGTACGGTTTATCAGTTTGATACCTCTATGACCGGACCGCCTGAGCCGATGGTCAATGCGATGGCTGGATTGAAGCTGATAGACAGCGTTGACAAAAAGCTGGTGATGATCAACCATAAAGCTCCCGGAGGACTTTTTGGCAAGATCGGTGAGAACTATGACTACAAAGTAGAAGATCTTGACAACGGCAACGTCAAAGTGGTCTTCAACTATATTGCCGGCGAGAGTGAAAAAGCGAACCTCAGCGACAATACCTGCAGCTAGGGAAAGAGAATGAGTGGAATTTCAAGGGATTTTGCACCCCCTTTCAAGCTGATCTCCCCTTTCTTTATGATCGGGACGATCTTCTATTTTTTCAGTATGATTGCACTTTTCGCTTTTGACAGCGAAGCGAGTTTTGTGCAGTTGTCTACGATAGGCTGGGTGCATCTCTATCTTCTCGGCTTTGTAATGATGATCATTTTCGGGGCTATGGCACAATTGGTGCCGGTGGTGATCGAGGTAGGTCACGCTGCGGTGGATTTTTTCTATATTATCTGGCCGATGCTGACACTCGGAACAATTTTAATGGTGAGCGCCTTTGCTTTTTCACTGCCGCTTCTGCCTTACGGCGGTATGGTAGTGCTAATCAGTATGATAATATTTGGCGCCAATCTCTTTGCGACACTCAAGCTGGGTGATCACAAATCTATCGTCGTCAGTTCGATGAAAGCAAGTAATGTTTTTCTGCTTCTAGGGATTCTCAGCGGTTTTGTCATGGCACTCTCTTTCGGAGGTATGATCGATATAGACCCTATGAACTGGCTTAAAGCACATGTTTATGCTGTTTTTGGCGGGTATGTGCTGCTTACCATTATGGGTATCTCAATGGTGCTGCTGCCGATGTTCGGCCTTTCTCACGGGTTCAGTGAAAAGCCGATGGAGCTGGCATACCGTCTTATGAACTTCGGTGTAGGCGGCGT
>MZGN01000115.1 GCA_002085085.1 Helicobacteraceae bacterium 4484_230 | reverse complement strand
CCCACTTTGTGATCATTAGCTTTTTAGTATTCATAGTATTGGCAGGATCTCTTCTTTTTGTTGTACTGCTTAACGGCATAACGTTTGAAAAAATCAAACTGCCCGGTATTCAAGTCAAAGAATTATACATAAAATGGAATGAAAAACTTTGCATAAAGGCTGATCACATCATTATCAGCAGCAACAATGCAAATACTGGTAAAACATATGCACTCGATGACGCTAAAAAACTTATAGCTGCCGTAAAACTTCATCATGACTGGTTTGAATCACTTAAGATCACCTCTCTCACATATAACGACATCAATGCCTCTTTTCAGTATGACATGCACAAGAAGAGCTATTTTAAAGCCATATCGCCAAAATTTGAACTGGACGCCGAGCTCAATTTTTTATCCGACAAATATCTTTCTATTATAATAAAACGCTTTCAGGCATATGAACAAAACAGTTCTCTTTCCGGTGAAATAATATATGACGACTCGGCTTTTGCCCTTTATATCCGGGCAGAGGCGCTGGTCGCAGCCAGCGCACACCTGAATATCTTTGCAGCTATTGACCACAATGCCATCTCCGTCACGCTCAAGGGGCTGGAGCCGATCAAAAAACTCAAACCGATTGTAGACCTCTTTCCGCTCCATAAAGATGCAAAACCTTGGATAGTCGATTATACTGCCGGAAGCAGGCTGAGCCTTCATGTACTAAAAGCAAAATACGAATATGAACATCCGGAAAAACTTCTTGAAAGCATATATGCAAAAGCGGATTATCAGGATTTTGTCTACACATTTCAGCAGGGTCTGGAACCGATACGTACAGGCTATACAGATTTTGTTTTTGAACATGGCGTATTGAATATTCTTCCAAGACACGCTACTTACTGCGGACAGGATACTGGCTCCAGCTGGCTCAATATTGACTTCAATCCCAAGGACGAACCGGTACTTACTGCATATCTGGACTCTCCCTTTATACTAAATGATGATATTTTATTTTTACTGGACTACTTCAAAATAAGCCTGCCTTTTAAACAGCTCTCAGGCAAAACGAATGCCAATCTTACATTGAGGATTCCCCTTTTAAGCGTTAAAATAGATGCAAAAGGCAAATTTGATATTGGCAAAGGAGTTTTTCTCTATAAAGGAGTCGATCTGAATATTACTGATTCGGCAATAAAAATACATAACTCCAGAGTTGATGTCATTCGATTCCATGCCGCCTATCTGGACAACCTGAAAGTATCTGCAAAAGGGTATCTCAACTTTTCTACCCACAATACCGATCTTCATTTCAATGTCGAAAAAGTATATATAGACGATGGCGGTTTTAGGGTTGGTCTGGATAGAAAAAACAGAGATCTCCATATAGACTACAAACTTTCCTCGAAAGAAGAAATACTCTCTTTTTCTCCTTCGGCATGGGATATAAACGGGATAAATGTCAAACTTGCAAAATTCACTGCACCTTTTGATTTTGAAAAATTTACCGCACAAATCCCATCTACCGAATTATCTATAGATAACACTATTAGTACAAAACTGAGCGGAGACCTTGATATACTAAATGGAATATATGATATAGAGGCAGATATAAGCTCACTTACATATAAAAGCCTCAGCCTTAACCAAAAAAATCTGAAAGTACATATACTGCAGCAGCAGGGTTCTACAGAGATCAGCACCGACAGACAGAGCATTTGGCTGATAGACCAGACACCCACCCTTATAAGTCCATGTAAAATAGAGATGGACCACTCCGTCTTCTCTTTGCAAAAAAGCCGTTTTATGCTCAGCGACATCATACAGACCGATATAAACGGTATATATGACATAAAAAAGAAAAAGGGTACATTTACACTTAGTGATTTTACTTTTGACAACCATGAGATGGGTAGTCTGTTCGCTTCGGATAAAAATATAAAAATAAAACTGCTGGAAAATAATGGCACGACAACACTCGACATTGAAAAACTGGATATGTATTTCAAGTTTAAAAAATCAGGATGGAAACTTGACTTCTACTCGCTAAATCCGCTTTCACGCGGATCGGATCTTATGCAGGAATACAATATTACACGGGGAACATTCAGTACTGCCGGAGGCCGCTACTCCTTTTACGGTATTCATGATGACAAATCCACCAGGTTTCAGATAAACGACAAACTCGATGTTACCGTAGATGAATCAATACATATCGATTCAAACAATATGGGCTTTAATCTGCCGGAACTTATCCGCTATCTTGGTGAACACCAAAAAAGCGGGGATAAAAAGTCACAGGAGCAGCAAAAACCGTTATTTATAGAAGCTACGAATACATACCTGGCACTTGGCTCAGAGCGGCGTGCGCTTGCCGACAAACTCTCGCTCAAGTACGAAGGCAGCAGCCTTTTGGCGCAGATGACCCACAAAGGCGGGTCGGCACGGCTGAAAATAGATAATGAAATCTTCGAGCTTCACGGCAAGGGGTTTGGAGAAAAATTTATCAGTAATCTATTCAAGTCATCTTATTTTAAAGGCGGAAGCCTCTCTTTTTCCGCAAGCGGCAGCTTTGACAGATTTGACGGTGTAGCAAAGATTAAAAACACTACCATCAGAAACTATGTTTTGTTGAACAACCTGCTTGCCTTTATCAACACTATTCCCGCACTTGCAACTTTTACCGTGCCCAGATACAGCAAAAGCGGATTTAAAGTCAATGAGTTATACACAGGCTTCTCCTACAAAAACAAAATTTTGTATATCGAGGGAATCAAGGTCGATGGAGTTGAAATGGATATTTTTGGAGACGGCCAGATCGATTACAACTCCAACACTATAGACATGGACCTCTCTGTCAAAACCCAGGCCGGAAGAAATGTAGGAAAGATACCTCTTGTAGGATACATACTTGTCGGTGATGACAATACAGCAATGACTTCATTTAAACTCAGTGGAGACTTGGATAATCCGAATGTCAAAAATAAAATGGCAAAAGATATCGCAGTAGCCCCGTTCAACATACTGATACGGACACTCCACCTTCCATTTAAAATACTGCTGCCAAAAACCGGCATGGACAGCAAAAGTGAAAGCAACGAAGAGTCAGGCTTAAATATTTTAAATGAACACTTGATGGATAATGACACAGATGGTTTCTAAAGGTGTCCCTACTCATTTCTCAATACGGTGAGTACATCCACCTCACTGGCTTTTTTTGCAGGATACCAAGATGAGATGAGAACAATTAGAAACGCACCGGATATAATCATAAAAAGATCGACAGGGTTTAGATCGAGTGCCAGTTTTGATGTTGGATAAACATCTTTCGGCAAAGAGACTATATCGAAAGTTCCAAGTACCCACAGACCACTGAAACCAAGCAGTGCTCCGGCAATAATCCCGCCTATTCCGATTACTATCCCCAAATATAAAAATATCTTTTTTATCTCTTTAGGTGACGCCCCAAGCGATATTAGAAGTGCGATATCCGCCCTACGGTTCATAACAGTCATAAGAAGTGACGAAACTATGTTGAGTGCGGCTATAAGAATAATCAGCATCAGTACAATAAAAAGGGAACGCTTTTCAAGCTCCAGCGCGGCAAAGAAATTGACATTGTCTTCCCACCATCCTTTTACGCTAACCGATATAGGAAGTTCTTTTTTTATCTTCTCTATATCCTCATGCGGCTTTTCAGAATAGATATGTATGCCGTCGTACTGGTTTTGGGGTATATGAAGTATTTTCTGCAGCGATTCGATCGTAGTATAGTTAAACGCTTTATCATAAGCGGAAAGACCTGAATCAAACACGGCCTTGACTTTAAAACGCTTGATCCTTGGTGTTACCGCAAGACCACCCGGCTCCATCTGTGTAAAAATATAAGTTAGGCGATCGTCATGATGCAGGCCGAATTTGTCATAAAGTGTTTTGCCCACCATGATCTCAAACTTCCCCGGCACCTGCTTTTTCAAAGCTTCGGCAACAATTTTGTTCGCCCTGGCCTCATCTTTGAAATTGACTCCGAATATATAACCGCCCTCCAGCTGTGATCCGCTTCTTGCCATTACGGCAGAAGTAACATAGGGGCTAAAAGCAAGATTTGGGAACTTTTGCTCCAGATCCATCAGCAGGTTATCATCAACAGACCCATAAAAACGGGGCAATACCGTCAGTGGATAGTTCATGACGGTCAGTTTTTTCTTGAATTCATTATCGAAGCCGTTCATCAGCGCCATAGCGATAATCAACACCATGACTCCAAGAGAAATACCTAAAAATGCCAACAAGGCAGAGAGAAAAATAAACGGCTGGTCTTTATCAAAGCGCAGAAAGCGCTTTACAAGATAAGTGACGAAATTTGGCTGTATCAATAGTACCTCTTAGCAGGTTTGCATTTATGGCTTATGAAGCAAAAGCACCTTTTTTAGGGCCGCTTTTTCCGCAGCAGTTTTTATATTTTTTTCCGCTCCCACATGGACAGGGGTCATTTCTCGGAACTTTTTTTGTCGCTACCGGCTCCTCATCACCATGATTGAGCAGGCGCTCGGCCTCCTGGCGCTTCTGCTCCTCCTCCATCTTTTTGGCAAATGCTTCCGCCTCTTCTTCAGGATTGGTTAGCTTGAACTGAATGATCTGGAGCGTTTTGACGAAGACGGATACCGGTTTTCATGGTATCCATCTGATACAGATGGTCTCTCCATGCAGTATCCAGGGTTTTAAGATAAATCTCCGACTGTATGTCTTTGCGCATCTGCTCGTTTAGGACCGACATTTTCTCTTCATACTCGTCTTTAAGCCTGTTTATGATCGTCTCTCTCAGTTCTTCGAACTCCATACCCTCCAATTCTGAAAGTTCCAGATTTACATTGGTCTCCTCTTTCAGTTTCAGGACAAGGCGCTCAAGATCAAAATCCTCACGTGCAACCCCTTCGAACATATCACAGGCAAGAAGCACATGGTCAACATATTCGACCCTGATTTCATCTACCTTACTGTCTATGTCATACTCTGGATCAAGCAGCTGATTTCTGAACTTATAGACAATTTTTCGCTGCTCATTGGCCACATCGTCATATTCGACGATATGCTTACGCCCTTCGAAATGAAGATCTTCAACCTTCTTCTGGGCTTTCTCCACTGCGCGGGTGACCATTCTTGATTCTATGTATTCACCGTCTTCTACCCCGAGGCGCTCCATGATCGATTTTATTTTATCGGAGCCGAATATTCTAAGCAGGCTGTCTTCCAGAGAGAGGTAGAACTGGGTTATACCCGGGTCACCCTGCCTTCCCGAACGTCCACGCAGCTGGTTGTCGATACGCCTGTTCTCATGACGTTCAGTACCGACTATATAGAGTCCGCCAAGGGATTTAATCTCATCGTTTACTTTTATATCAACTCCGCGCCCTGCCATATTGGTGGCGATGGTAATAGCACCCTTCTCGCCCGCATGCTTGATGATCTCACCCTCTTGCTCATGGTTTTTGGCATTAAGTACCGTGTGGGCAATCTTCTCTTTTTTCAACAGGTTGTGAAGCGCTTCAGATTTCTCTATCGATGCGGTACCGATAAGTACCGGCTGGCCCGTCTTTTGCAGCTCTTTGATCTTGTCGATGACAGCCTGAAACTTTTCCGCTTCCGTTTTATAGATAAGGTCATTCAAATCTTTACGTATAACCGGAACATTTGTCGGTATGGAGATAACATCCAGAGAATATATCTGTGAAAACTCGGTCGCTTCAGTCTGCGCCGTACCTGTCATACCGGCAAGCTTCTCATACATTCTAAAGTAATTTTGAAAAGTGAACAGATAATTTGCCTTGAGAGCCTGGTCTAGATGGTGAGAAAGCCTTGCGTTTTCAATACTGTAAAGATTGTCCACCCCAAACAGCTCCTGTGCTCTGACCGTGCCCTCCTCCGTCATCAAAACAATCTTGTCTTTCTCGTCAACCTTGAAATCTTTTTCGATCTCAAGCTTTTTTGCGGCTTCGTCAATCAGGATGGAGTCTACTTCATCCACGATAACGAAGTAGTAGTCACGCTGCACCATCTGATCTCTAGTATAGCTCATATTGTCACGAAGATAATCAAAACCGAATTCATTGTTTGTACCGTATGTAATGTCGGCGTAGTACTGCTGACGTTTTATTGCGGGATCATGCTGACCTTCCAATATCACCCCTGTCTCATATCCCAAAAAGCTGTAAAGCTGACCCATATCCTTACCGTCACGCTGCGCCAGATAATCATTTACTGTGACCACGTGAACGCCTCTGCCCATCATTGCATTAAGCGCTACTGCAAGTGTCGCCACCAGGGTTTTACCCTCACCTGTCTTCATCTCGGCTATACGGCCTTCATGAAGCACCATACCTCCGGTAAGCTGAACGTCAAAATGGCGCAGTTTCAAAACGCGCTTACTGGCTTCACGCGTTATTGCAAAAGAGTCTACAAGCACATCATCAAGGGTTTTCTCCCCGTTTTGTACAGACTGTTTCAGGTCGTTAAATGCCTCTTTAAGCTCATCGTCATTCATTTTCTCGTAGTGAGGTTCAAGATCGTTAATCTTACGTACACGGCTTTTGTACTTTTTCAGTTCACGATCATTCTTGGTTCCAAAGATTTTTCCGGTAATTTTCTGAAGCATTATCTGCCTTATTTATATATAATTGGGCGATTATATCCAAGCAATCATATGGATTTGCTAAAGTTGCCACTGCACCGGGCAAATATCCCATTAACTGTGAAAATCTTCACAATAAAAAGGCTGAAAAATATATCATACTATATAATATGACCAAAGCCTCTTTTATTGTTAAGGCTATAAAACGATACAATGGCGTTTGCAATTCCAGATATATCTATACAAGGCTTTCGATGAAATCAATACTCCTGCTTTTTCTTCTTTTTAACCAGCTTTTTGCTTTTTTTGAAGATATCCAGACTTTTTCAGCCAGCTTTAGACAAAGCATTACGGATGATCACAATAAAACCATAGTCTATTCCGGCAAAATCCTGACAAAACGGCCGGATATGGCCCTTTGGATCTACATCGCACCTGTTGAAAAAAAGATATATATGCAAAAACATACGGTAATAGTTGTTGAACCCGAGCTTGAACAGGCTATCGTAAAAGAACTTGGCAACGATCTTGATCTATTTGCCATATTCTCAAAAGCGAAGAGTCTTGGAAACGGATCGTATCTCGCAGACTATATGGATGTAAGCTTCAAAATAGAAATGGAAGATGATACTATAAAATCCATCTCCTATAAAGATGACTTTGAAAACAGTGTAGAGGTTATTTTTGAAAATCAAAAGACAAATATAGAACTTAAAGAGAGCCTGTTTAAAGCTGATATACCAAATGATTATGATGTTATAGGAGATTGAGCATGAAAGAAAAAACCAGAAGCAGGCGTGACTTTCTCCATCTTGCTTCCAAAATGACTTCTGTTTCAATAGCTGCTTTCAGTTTTGGATGCAGTATAAAGCCGTCTATTGAGAAAAACTCAACCAAAACCGCCCTGCTGTACGGGACACGATACGGTGCGACAAAAGATACTGCCCAATGGATCGCTAAAGGCGCAGGTGACAATTTGGATATTCTTGATATAGAAACAGTAGATCTCAACACTATAGCCGACAGATACGATATGTTCATCATAGGATCAGGCGTCTGGATAGACGGTGTACATATACGGATGAAAGAGCTGCTGAGTGCAAAAACAAACCAGATAGAGCCTAAGATCATAGCCGCTTTTATTGTTTGCGGCACAACTGGCAAAGACAAAGCCGGTAAAAAAAGAATTGAAGGGTATTTTGACCGCTTTTTTCAACCTTTAAATAACAGGCCGCCCAGGCTGGCCTATTTTGGCGGCCGCATGAATATATCGAAGCTAAGCGAAAAAGACAGAAAGCTGCTTGAGAATTTTTATCGTAATATCTTGAAAAGGGAGTTTAAGGACTGGGATAGAACCGACCCGAAAGCCGCAAAATCTTTTGGGGCAAAGATCAGCCAGACAGCCATTAGCTAATTTAAACTGCCGCACTACTGCTGCGGCAGTTCATCTCCCCATGCGTGATAGTAATACCGGTTTAGATCATACAAACCTGCCTGCAGGGGATCATCTTCATAAAAACGTTTTTGAAACCAGTCATAATGGCTCCAAAAACTGTCATCACCACGCCCTACTCCATACTTCAGCAATTTCGCTATATATTCCGGTTTATCCTGATAATTCACAAGAAGGTCGAAAAAATCTGCAAGGTCTTTTTTTTCAATATCGAAGAAAAAGTTGGGGTAAGAACCTATGGAGCCAAATATAAAGTCTGTTTCATCCTTTGTCGGATCAAGCCTCTTTTTTTCATCAAACATAAATGAGACATTGTCATGCCACCTGTTGACGACAACACTGAGAAAGAGATCTTTACGCTGCGGGATACGGATACGTATGTAGGCAAGGTTGGAGTTGTATCCGTTTATAGCCTGTATAAAAGCGGTTCCGGGTCTGGATACAGCCCGGATTGCCTGAATAAGGTCATCTTTGGTCTCAAATTTTTCAGGCAGTGAAGGATGCTTCTCTCCGGCCCTGAAATAATTGATCTTATCGAAGGAAATACCTGCAGATCTGTTTAGGTGGTGCTCTACAACATACTCAACCATTTCACGTTTGGCATCATCACTGTTAAAAGAGATCTTTGAAGGCATTGATGAAGGCAGATACCTGCTTTTCTCACCCGCCAGAAAATGTTGGTTTACATACCAAGAGTTAAAAATACTCTGACGCTGCTCTTTTGGCATAAAATCCAGAAAATAACTTTCACCTTCAACGCGCAGTCTATCCATATACCGTCTAATATTGGTTTGGTGTCCAACATTTCCATAAACATCGAAGCCGGCAACAAGAGCATAGTAAATGCGTTCAAACAGAGGATAATCGATCACCCACAATGTTCTTGGAAGATTCCCCAATGCACCTTTGTGTACAGACGCACTGTCGAAGTGTCTATACACTGTCAACAAAGGCGCATCTTTTGAAGTATTTCCTTTCCATATAGCATTATAATCAAGTCCATCTTTATAGATAATCGAATAAAACCTCTCTCTCTCCTCATTGTATTTGATCGCATCATCTATGTATTTATCACTGAAAAGTTTAAAAACGCTGTCTGAGCTTCCATTTTCTATAGGCATACGCAGTTTATCGCTATGCTGATTTATAAAATTCGGGTATTTGATAGAGAGGTCATATTCAGGATCCATAAACATAACCCAAAAGTGGTCATGTATGACATTCAGCGCGATCTGGCCTTTACACACAGGACCCCGTATGAATGTACGGATTTGAACATATCATCATTGAACATAACCACCATGTGTGTCTTATGGACTATGGTGGAATGAATCTTTCTAAAGCGGTAATAAAACCGCTCTGCACCCGGATCATCATATGGCCTGAGTGTCGGGATAATCGATGCTGCTTCACCGGGAGGTGTTGCAGAACGTATCAGTTCATAAAATTCATTGCTGTTCTTGTCAAATGTAATATGTGCCAGAAAAAAATGCTCATACAGGTATCGTGCAGTCATCTGATGCTTGACATCTCTATTGTTCAGAAAAGATTCCCATTTGTCTATCTTTTTCGCAGTTATAGTAGAAGGTGAGGTTATCTTTGACTGCTGCTTGTCATCAGGACCCAAAGCACCCTGCTGTAGCCATTGCGAAATTATAGTAAACTCTTCGTCGCTCAATTGCGGAAAACCGAAAGGCATACCGTTATTTGGATGATCGTCCAGATAATCCTCAAGCTCCCCCTTATCTTTGGCGCAGGTCAGGTTGTCGGCTTCCGGGTAATAGTCGCCAATGCTTTTTGGATTTTTACGCTTGGCATCGAGCAGGGAAACAAGCAGAGAATCGTTGTAATTGCTGTTTTTCAAGCTGCTGGATGTCACCGAGTGAAAACCGTGTTCGCTCTGCCACTGCTGAGTCGTCTGCGCATCTATAAACAGACGCGTAGGATCAGCCGCTCTTAAACGTTCCGCATTATATACGGCTACCTTGCTGCCGCCACGGTCGATCCCCTCAAAAGAGCTCATCTTCAACTGACAAGGAGAATTGTAACAAGAGTGACAAACTACACAGCGCTTGTCAAGTATGGGTTTGACATCTACAAGATAATCGATCTTTTTGGCTGCCGGTTTAACCTCTACGGGAAGTATCTCCTTGGAGACACAACCGGCAAACAGTAATAAGAAGGCAATTGACAATAAAATAGTTTTGATCATAAAAAAAACCTTTTGGTAAAACTTTTACTTTTTCATATGCGTATCTATGTCAACAACATTTCTATGCATGACGATTATGCCGTCATGGTCGGCATATAGATATTCACCAGGTCTGAAGGTAACTCCGCTGAAATTTAGCTCAATATCTCTTTTGGAAGGGGCTTTTTTACTGCTTTTAAGAGGATAAGTGCCAAGTGCCCAAAGGCCGACCGGAATAGTTTTTGTAATGTACGTGTCACGGACATAGCCGTTTACAACAATGCCTGCCCAGTTGTTGTCTCTGGCAAACCCCATCAAATTGTCTCCTACAACTGCACAGTGTACACCGCCGACATCTACTACGGCTATATCACCGTTACCGTTCTCATTTTTCAGCATCTCAACCAGTGCGCTGTTATCCTCGTCAAGCTTTATTGTTCTGATCTTTCCGAAACAGTGCTCAACACCGCCGTAAGACCTAAAATCCGGACGTGCTATCTGGGCATCCTCGCCAAATGCATCACATAGATCCGCTGTCTTAAAATTCATAAATATTCTCCTTCTTTTTAGAGTGCCCTGTAATCTTAACATGAGCGGGATGTAATTCTCTTATAATCTCTCCAGCAACTGCAAAAATGGTTCAGGCGGCTGATAGCCTATGATATCCGCACCTTCTATTTTCCTGCCGTTTTCATCAAAGAAGATAATGGCCGGAGGACCGAAAAGACCGAACTTTTTTGTCAGCGCCTTCTCCTCTTCCGTATTTACTGTCACATCTGCCTGAACAAGAACAAATTCTGCCATTTTCGCCTTAACTGCCGGATCGGCAAAAGTAATATGCTCATACTCCTGACACGAAGTGCACCAGTCAGCGTAGAAATCCAGCAGTATCTTTTTTCCTTTTGAGATTTCGATGATTTTATCTAGTTCTGAAATGGAGTGAATTTTCCTAAAAGAGATCTTTTTTTCTGCCTGAACTGCCGCACCTGAAGCCACAGTATATCCGGAGGTAAATTTCTCAAACGGTCTGAAAAGGTTTTCCGAACCGGCAAGTCCGCCGATAAAAAGTGATGTGCCGTATATAAATATCAGTATGGCCAGCGCTTTTTTAACCGACTGTCCACACCGGTCGCACTCTTTTCTGAGCGGCTCGAAAGCCCCGAGACTGACAGCGGTGTATATAAGCAGAAACGACCAGAGTATCATAGCCTGCGACGGTGACACTATACGGCTTAAAAACCAGATCGCAACACCAAGCAGCATTATGCCGAAAATAAATTTGACCATATCCATCCATGGGCCGGGTTTCGGCATAAATCTACCGGCCGATGTACCGATAAGAAGGAGAGGAACACCCATTCCTATGCTTAGTGAAAAAAGTGCCATGCCGCCCAAAAGCGCATCACCGGTCTGGCCTATATAGACCAGAGCCCCGGCAAGCGGTGCCGCGATACATGGCCCGACGATCAGCGCTGAAAGAAAGCCCATAATGGCAACGCCGATATATCCGCTGCGTGCCTCTCCCGCTTTGTTGAGTTTCGACTGTATAAAGCTTGGAATCTGCAGCTCATAAAGATCGAACATGGAAAGAGAAAGTACGACAAATATTATCGAAAACAGTATGATTACCCATGGAGTCTGAAACGCTGCCTGCAGATTTGCACCGAACAGTCCGGCAAGAACTCCAGCCAGGGTGTAGGCCACAGACATTGCCAGGACATAGGTCAACGAAAGCATAAAAGCTTTTCTGGTAGTGATACCTTTGCCCTGGGCAACAATAACGGAAGAGAGTATCGGGATCATAGGGAAGATACACGGTGTCAATGACAAAAGCAGTCCAAAGCCCAAAAATGAAAGTAGTATGATGGCAATACTGCCCTCTTTTATGATGCGTGTTATCTCATCTGTTTCAGACACCATCCCCTTTTCGGCAACCGGCGGCTGTTCTTCATTCAGATCCTGTCCGGCATCGGCTGCCATTGCACCGCCTGATGCCATCGGAAGCCTTGAAACATCAATACTGAACGTATATTTTTCCGTCATCGGCTCATAGCAGAGCCCTTTTTCGGAACACCCCTGAAAAGAGAGCTGCAATTCGATCTCTTTATGTCCCGAAAGCGCTTTCTCTTTTGCCAGCTCGACAGTTGCATGAAAATCTTCAAGATATACTTTTTCATCATGGTGGTCAACCGACTCGGATGTACTGATCTTTTTGAAAACGATACCGTCATTATCGACAGGATCAATGAGCTTAAGCGACTCTTCGTAAAGATAGATATCTTTTCCAAGCTTGATATCAACCTCTATCCGGGAACCGTTCTTTAGCTCCGCACTGGCCTTAAATGCCTCTTCAGGCGGCAAAAAGGCATTCTGCCATGATCCGTAAAGAGTTGTTAAAAATAAAAAAAGTATTACTGTATACCGCACGTCCGCTGCCCTTGTCTTGAAATGTTTGAAAAGATTTTAGCCTAAAATTGTGAAATTATCATAAAGGAGAGAAATATAATATTTATCTATAAGCTTTGTGGGAATATGCAACTGCGCCAAATGCAAATATTCACGTGGGCTTGTGCGGAATTTTTGTATTGGTCTCAATACGAAAAGGAGCATAGCGCAGGGAGAGACGGCAGAGGCAGTATCAGTAAAATCAGCCCGTCCCCGTTCATTCCAAATATAGCTTTTGCGGATTTATGGAAAAGGTGGAAACAAAGTAAAAACTATTTAATATCATTCCTTGATAATATGAACATCTGTTTGGGGATAAGGAATGGAGATGCCCTCAGCATCAAATTTGTCTTTTACGGCACGTGTTACATCCCAGTAAACATCCCAGTAATCACTGGTATTTACCCAGGGGCGGCAGACAAAATTGACTGATGAATCAGCCAGTTCATTAAGTTTTACAACAGGAGCCGGATCATTAAGAACAAGCGGATGGGTACTGAGAATATCTTCGATAATTTTTTGTGCTTTTGTGATGTCGTCACCATATCCAATACCAAAAGTCATATCGACACGACGTGTATCACTTGCAGTTACATTTGTAATAACATCTCCCCATATACTATTGTTAGGAATGACCATCAGTCTGTTATCGGGAGTTGCGATTGTGGTCGAAACAAGGTTCATGGACTTTACACTGCCTTGTATCCCGGCAACATTTATAACATCACCAATATCAAAAGGACGATAAACCATCATCATAATTCCGCTTGCAAAATTGCTCAAAGTTCCTTGTAAAGCAAAAGCGACAACAAAACCTGCGGCTCCGACTATGGCCATTATGGGACCCACATTGATCTCTAATGCCGATAATGCAACCTGATAATTTAAGTGCTTTTGTAACACCGTTTCTAATAATATAACTCGCAAGTAGAGATAACAGTATAATAGAGATAAATATGGCGATATTTTTGAGCCAGCGTAACCCACCCTGATCTGATATCAACCACTCTTTTATGTTTACTATAGTAGATGTGCTGTCTGTTATATCAATTTTAACGCCACTGACAGAGTTGATATAGCGGCGGTAGGCAAGGACTTCGTCTTTTTCAGTGCCGTCTACTTTTGTACCTATCCTTTCATTTATTTCAAGTAAAATAAGATTTAGTTTGTCTGAAATCTTTGTTCTTTTCTCTCTTAACTTTGCAAGATCTTCAAGAACATCAATCTTTTTCTCTTCAGCTTTTTCTTTTGCAACTTCAACCTCTTTAACTTTTTTCTCGGCCTTTTGTGCTATTTTTTCAGCTTTTTTATCTATGTTGGACGTCGCCTCTTCTTTAGTCTCTATTTTTTCTTTTTGAGTCTCTATTTTCTTTTTATGAAGTTCAATTTTGTCATTTTGTTTTTTAATATTCAATTGGGCAATAGCCACATCTCTGGAGGCATCTTCAAGCAACTTCTTCCATGCCTGTGCTTCGACAAAAAGCTTATCTTCAGGCAGATAACTGATCATAATAGAAAACTTGTCATCATCTATATCTGGATTTTGTGCAGTAGTGGCTTTATATGAAGATGCAGCAAACAGTGTCATATTTGTAATCAACATAAAACCAACAAGCAGTGTTCTCATCATTTTTATCGCTTTTTGCCGTAAAAGTTGTTCAACAGTTTAACGAAATTCGCATCAACAACAAGCATCTTTTTTCCCACACCTTCACAGGAGTAACGAAAAAACGTAAAAACATAAGCCGCGTCATCCCTGCGAAGGCAGGGATCTGAAATATAAGTGTATTTCCAACGTCTAACCCTTTGGGTATAAAACTTTTCATCGTCATAGCTTTGAATCTTAATCTCCGTAATGTGTCCACATTCTGGAAATTCTTATTAATTTTTTATCTTCGAGTACTTCATAAACTATTCTATGTTTTATATTGATTCTTCGTGAATATGAGCCGTGAAGATTTCCTACTAATTTTTCATAAGGAGGCGGCTTTTGAAACGGATTCTGCCGAATCAATTCAATTAATTCTCTTGCTTTTTTATCCAAGGAAACGGAGGAAAGTTTTTTTGCATCTTTTAAAGCCTGTTTCGAATAAACAACCTTGTAGTTTACCATTCAATATCTTCGCTGAATTCACTATCTGGAGCTTTCATCGCTTCTTTTATCGATGCTGCCATTCCCGGTATCGAATTAAGAAACAGTGTTTCTTCTATCGCATTCCAATCATCTTCAGACAACATAACGACATTGTTTCTTTTTCCTGTAATCATTATGGGCTGATGAGTCTCAGCGGTTTCATCCATTAATTTATAAATATTTGCTCTCGCCTGGCTGGCTGTCATCACTTTAGTCATAAATGTCCTTTTGTCTAATAGTACCTGATAACGTACGTTTAGTCAATGAGAAAGGGTGTTGTTCTTTCAGGGTCTCTCTCTGGTAAGAATAGATGCCTAAGCAACAAATAACTATAATATTCAGATAGACAAAAATCAGACAATTAAACATGTTGTCGATAAAACAAAAGATATTTTGATATATCTAAACAAAAAGATCAAAAGCTGAAACATGAAAGAACTGCCGGACCATTTGATAACTTTTATAGAAGACGAAGAATGGATATTTGCGAAAACATACGCAAAAACCTGGCCGCATGAGTATCTTGTGGAAGAGAAGGTGGATAAGGTACTGTTTGCGGAATTAGCAGACTGTATAGATAAATTTGGCCATAAAGAGAATTTCTATAGTAAGCAGATGACCTATTTTCCTTTTAAAAATCATATGTACTGGCACATGGAAAATATAATAAACAGATGTCTGCTGCAGGATACTTATGAACAGAGAAAAAAGGATGGCAGACTGCCGAAAGGGATATATTGACGGGAGCAGGATAGATGATTATCTACATACACGGATTTGGCGGAAGCGGTGAAGGGAGCAAGGCAAAAGCCTTTAGGAGATACTTCAACAGTATGGGCGAACCGTTTATCGCGCCTTCACTCTCCTATGTGCCTGAACTTGCCGTCAAAACACTTGAAGAACTCATCGGCTCCTACAGGGAAGAAGTCTCTCTTATAGGGTCTTCTCTTGGCGGCTATTATGCGACCTATCTGGCAAAAAACATGTATGTACGAAATGTCGCTCTGCTGAACCCTTCCGTGCATCCGACCGTAACGCTTGGCAGGGCCGTAGGCGATGCGCCCAATTTCTATGACGAAAGCAGCTACAAATGGACACAAAAACATCTGGAGATGCTGAAAAAATATGAGACGACACAAATAGAAAAACACAAACTGATGCTTTTGGTCCAAAAAGGGGATGAACTGCTTGACTACAGGGAAGCGGTAGAGAAATATGACGGGTGCCGAATGATCATAGATGAGGGAGGCA
>MZGN01000019.1 GCA_002085085.1 Helicobacteraceae bacterium 4484_230 | reverse complement strand
CCGTAAACCTTTTCAACATCAAACTGCCCTACTACACCACACCTCATATGGAGATCAACGCTGCTGTAGAACTTAACAGCTCATCTATATCTGCAGGACGCATACAAACAGGTTTTGAAACAGTAGATATAAACAAACTCAGTTGGACGGACGGCAAAATAAAATCAGATATATCCTACAGTGTTAAAAGACTTGGCCGTTTTGCCAAACTTGACGACAACTACACTTTGAGCGGACAGGCTGAATTTACATATGAAAACGATGTAATTGATTTAAACATAAACAGCGACCGGTTCGGAGAAATAAAAATATACAAAATGGGTGACAAGGCGCGCGTAAAGATTTTAAGACTGCCCTTGAAGGAGCTGTTTGTCATCACATCGGCACCGGTTATCCTTAATGGATATATTAAAGCCTCCCTGCTCTATTCATATTTTGGAAAAGCGCACATAAAAACAGCCAATGAACAGCTAATATTAAGAAATATTAATATTAGAACGGATGCATTAAGGGCATCGGCCGAATATGATCTCAATATTACTGCCTTGCAAAAAGCCACCCTCCTTCTGCCTAAAGAGCTTCAGGGAAAACTGGATATCACAGGCAGTTTTTTAAACGATGAAATGCTGCTATTCAGTATGAGCACACAAAATTTCAATCTGCCCGAAAAATGGCATAGCTATCTTGATGCCAATGCAAGCGGTACACTTAAAACCGGTATTGAACTTGATATTAAATACAAAGATGGTCTGATCGAGCTAAATAATACTACCAAAACAGATATCATCTCCATTAAACCACTCTATGCTGATATAAATACGAAGAAGCAGGCATTTAAACTTGAGTGCGGCATATTGACAGATTTATGGCAAAAAGATATGAATGTTTCCCTGCATGGCTCGTATGATGACAATATGAGCATACAGCTTTATAACTCATCTGTAAACACTTCATCTCAACAGCTGACGCTCAGGAAGCTCAATTACGCCGGCAATAAAGACATTTCCGGAGACTTTGAGATTAAACTTGCAAAAACAGACGATCCAGTGTTGCAATACCATAAAAATGCAAGTATTGAAGGAAAGTTTTATACATTTCCCGAACTGAATATTACGCTTGAGACAAAATCATTTGACGGAAAACTTGAGGTTCAATTCAACAAAAATGATTTAAACATAGAGATGCAGCAGTTATCCATTCCTCTTTTACTTGCATTTGCAGGAAAGAAAACACCTCTGCAACGCGGCAAAATAGATGCCGTGATCAAACTGTCATCCCAGGCACTTCTTGAGAACAACATGACAATGCTTGCCGGCACTACAAACATTTACGCATCAGACCTGCTTGTCTACGGTGTAGAGCTCGATGCATACCTGAAACATTTAAGAGAATCCCAGGACCTCTCCCTTTTTAATAAAGATTTTAAAGATCTGCCGATCGTAAGATCGGTAAAAGATGTCCCATCTGCTTTAAGCAAATATAAAGCGAAAACAACCCATATCAGCCATCTCCAGGCAAATACCATAATTCAATACGGTTATCTCTCATGTGATGACTGCGCTATGTCGACAGAAAAAAACCTGATAGCATTTCAGGGAAGTATAGATTTGAATTCCGAGATATTTTCAGATTTTTATATCGGGCTTCTAAACCCTGCCAGATGCGCTTATTTTATACAGCAGATCGAAGGAAACCTTAGCAATCCCGAACTTGAACTGGCAGCAGCAGGATTTAAAGTTGTCGGCGGTGCAGTAGTCTCGGTTGCGTCAAATGTAACGGATGCCGCCAAGTGGGGAACAAATGTTGTAAAAAAGACCGGCAGCTTTATTGGAAACTTAACCAGTTATGTTCCGGTTGTCGGCGGAGTAACCGAAAAAAGCATAAATATAGTCACTGCTCTGCCGTCCGATGCAACCGGAAAAGTTGTAAGTGATTGTAAGCCATTTTATTACGGCGTCGTCGAACACCCTAAAATAAAAATATTAAAAAGCGTAAAAAAAGGTGAATAAAATTTTTATTCACACTTTCCTATGCCAAGTATCTCTACAAGCCTCTCTATGAACTCCCCTACATCCCTGTTTTCATACTCATGTTCGAACTCTACGGAAAAGTCACCGTTTTTATCATCGAATTTTTTTTCAACCACATAGGGAGTCGTGTCCGGAAACTCTTTTTTAACCTGCTCGATGGCATTGATGACTTTTTGCTTGTACTCATCGCTTCCATATTCCAAAGCTACGCGGGAGTAACTCTCCTCCATTCTGACAATAGCACACTTGTCTACACATTGTCTTTTATATTTGCTAAAAGGCCCTTTTACCTCTTTAGTCTCTTTTACTACCTCTTTTGCCTCTTTTGTCTTTTTCATTTTTTTAGTTTTTTTCATTTTTTCCCTTCTTTCCCAAACTTTTTAGATACTCATCAATTGAATTGGCAGCATCTCTTCCCATTCCCATGGCAAGAATAACGGTTGCCTGACCAAGCGTAATATCACCGCCTGCCCACACTCTGTCTTTTGTGGTTTTACCCGTTTTCGGATCAGCTTTTATATTGCCCCATTCATTCAGCTCAAGACCTTCGGTCACATTGGTGAGCAGGGGGTTTGCTTTGGTTCCTATAGCGATAATGGCAAGATCGCAATCGATAAAGAACTGTGAATCTTTTATGGGCACAGGGCGTCTCCTGCCCCCTTCATCCGGTTCACCAAGCTCCATTCTTTCACAACTGATACCCGCCAGTCTTCCTTCCGAGCTTCCAATAAACTCCAGTGGAGAGGTAAGCAGTTCAAACTCTACGCCCTCCTCTTCTGCATGATGTATCTCGATATGGCGCGAAGGCATCTCCTCTCTGGATCTTCTGTAGATTATCTTGACACTTTTTGCCCCCAGCCTCAGAGCAGTTCTAGCAGCATCCATGGCAACATTTCCGGCTCCCAATATCGCAACTTTTTTTCCTGGAATGATTGGAGTATCATAATGGGGAAAGTCAAAAGCTTTCATAAGATTTGCCCTGGTCAGATACTCGTTTGCAGAGAAAACACCCGTAAGGTCTTCGCCGGGGATATTTAAAAAATTTGGCAATCCGGCACCGACACCGATAAATACGGCATCATATCCGTATTCATCCAGGAGTTCATCTATATCATAGGTTCTTCCTATAACACTGTTGCACTCTATCTTGACACCAAGCTCACGCAGACCCTCTATCTCATAATCAACGATATCTTTTGACAACCTGAATTCAGGAATACCATAAAGAAGCACTCCTCCGGCTTTGTGAAATGCCTCAAAGACAGTAACGTCATGGCCTTTTATGGCGAGATCGCCTGCAACAGTCACCCCCGCAGGGCCGGAACCGACCACGGCCACTTTTCTTCCGGTTTTCGGCGCTATTTCAACCTTGTTTTTAACGCCATTGCTTCTAGCCCAGTCAGCAATAAACATCTCGAGATTTCCTATACCGACAGGCTCTCTTCCGGCTTTTTTCCCAACCACACAGACAGCTTCACACTGAATCTCCTGCGGGCACACCCTGCCGCAAACAGCCGGCAGCGCCGTACTTTCCCAGACTTTGCCTATGGCATCCTCAAGCTTATGGTCTATTATCATCTCCAAAAAGCCTGGGATATCTATGCTTACCGGACACCCGACAATACACTGCGGATCTTTACACTGTATGCATCTGGCTGCCTCGAGCTGAGCTTCCTTAAGGCTGTACCCAAGCGTAACTTCGTCGAAATACTTATTTCTCTGCTTGGGATGACGCTCTGTCATAAGTTGTCTCGGAATCTGTCTTCTCTCTTTCTTGGTCATATCTTTTGGTCTAATCATTGCAAGGCTCCTATATGTTCTCGTCTTCGAACATGCACTCTTCCGAGCGCTCTTCCTCATGTCTGTAGGCAGTGAGTCTGTTTATCAGGTTGTCATAATCGACCTGATGGCCATCAAACTCAGGACCGTCAACGCAGGCAAATTTTGTTTTTCCGCCTATAGTCACCCTGCACCCTCCACACATACCGGTGCCGTCTATCATGATAGGATTAAGACTGACCTGCGTAGGCACACCATACTCTTTTGTCAATTTACTGACGAATTTCATCATAGGAACTGGGCCTATGGCAATAACTTCATCCACCTTCTGGGTGTCGAGTATCTCTTTTAAAGCATCGGTTACAAACCCGTGGATACCTTTGGAGCCGTCATCGGTACAGATTTTCATTTCATGGGAAACTGCCGCCATTTTCTCCTCAAGAATCAGGTAATCCCTGCTCCTGGCACCAAGAATTGTAATAACATTGTTGCCTGCTTCGAAATTTCCCCTGGTTATAGGATGCAAAACTGCGGTTCCGGTACCTCCTCCAACACAAACTATGGTACCCCGCTTCTCAATATGGGTCGGGGAACCAAGCGGTCCAACAACATCCTGAAATCCTTCACCGACCTCCAACGTACTAAAAAGCCTGGTGCTTTTTCCGACTATCATATATATAATGGTAATCGTCCCTTTCTTTTTGTCTACGTCAGCCATCGTCAGGGGTATGCGTTCACCCATCTCGTTGGCTTTCAAAATAACAAACTGGCCCGGAAGTGCTTTTTTTGCAATCTGAGGCGCTTCTATCTCATTTAGAATGATGGTATCGTGATTCTTAAAAGTGCCCATAGCTTCTCATTATGTTGAGTATTGCATTGTATTATGCTATCTTTAAATAAACTTTATAAATTACTGAAATTTAATATTTAAGATCAATAATTTAACTAAAACACATATCCAAAATAGTGAATATCACTGGATGGATAACAAGAAAGACTTCCGTCATAAAACTGCCCTGCAGAGCCTCTGAATATATAATGAATTATTATTAAAACACTTCTAGGACCATAGGCTTGAATATGAAATTACAAAAGAACAACTGTTCATATATGGATATGGTTATATGAACAGTTGTTCTTATTAATTTAAGTTGATATTAACAACTGTTCATATATAGTTTATAATATATTAACAACTGTTCATAATTAAATTGGAAAGGAGCTTTAAATGCCCGACACTACGAACTCGAAGAGGGTTAAGCATACCAGGGAGTTAATACAGGATGCAGCAATGGAACTGCTTGCCGAATATGGATACAAAGGAACGTCTGTCAGAAAAATAGCATCAAAAGTAGGCATACGCGAGAGTGCTTTATACAACCATTACACCAATAAAGAGGCAATTTTTCTCTCTATTACATCTAAAATATTTACTACACCCTTTTCACATGAAAACGATCAGAAAATATTTTACGAAAATGCAAAAAAAGGGAAAAGATTTCTTCAAAGATTTATGACAGAATTTAAACTTCTAAGCTTTGACAAAAACAGTGAAAAACTTTTCAGGATAATGATGATCGAGCTTATGCAAAACTCTTCGCTCAGAGAAAGTTTTATAAAGGAGTTTCATGAGAAAAACATAAAACTCCTGTCAAGTTCTTTTTTTATCATGATGCAGGAGGGTCTGATACGCTCTTCCGACCCCATGGTAATGGCAAATGAGTTCCTTGCGCCGTTCTTTTATCTGCGATTGCAGATAAGCCTGCTAAAAGCGGATGGAGCGTCCACTACTCCGCTTTCGACACAATTTGAAAAACATGTTGATTTTTTTTGGGAAAGCATTGCCCTTTAGGTCTTTCATATACGATCCAGGATCAATAACCCACACAAGACCGGATATGATGGATACTGGATTAATATTTATTTATATGAATAATTTATATGTAGCATTTTACATACAAAGGGCAAATACCCTTTGTGCGGATATGTCTATTTAGGAGTTTTATAAGTCAGTTCAGGGAGGATCATAATACCCGTGGCCTCTTTGACAGCAATTCCATTTGCAGCATCTATAACTGTTTCACTCATCTTGGTGCGGGCACTGAGTTTGCTTCCACCTGAGATCTTTGCAAAATTCCCTGTTCCGCCTTTCAGCTTAAAAGTCCCTTCACATCCACCGATAGGCCCGGAGCATTCATAGGAAGCGAAGATAATATCATCCCCTGCCCCAATCTGACAGTCGCCTGTGGTAACAAGAGTCTGGTTTTTTATATTCATCTCTTGAGCGGAACTTTAGAAACAGAATATATTAATAATATTAAATAATATACTTACGTTATTAATCTTGGAATGGAAGAAATCTGTAAAAAAGCAGGTACAACATAAGCCGGGTTCTGTAAAAGGTGAAAATTTATCTACTGCATCCATTGATGGATACCTCCAGCGAAACAATAGCACTGTAAGACGCTAACCATCTGTTTCTTGCTGCCAGGTTGGGTTTACATAGCTTCCAAGATCACTCAAGGAACTGGTGGGCTCTTACCCCGCCGTTTCACCCTTGCCACTAATGGAACGGTTTGAGAAACAAGTTCCTCAAACCTACGCTAGCCGCTATGGCACTAAAGCACAAAATTACTTTCGGTAATTTCGTAAAAAGCGTCACAACAACAATACGCAAAGAAACAAGTTCCTCAAACCTACGCTAGCCGCTATGGCACTAAAGCACAAAATTACTTTCGGTAATTTCGTAAAAAGCGTCACAGCAACAATACGCAAAGTTAAATAACAAACTTTGCTTTTCATTCAAAATTCAAAATTTACAATTCAACATTAACCAGTGGCGGTCTACTCTCTGTTGCACTGTCCCTCGGTTTACACCGGCCATCCGTTAGATGGAACCCTGTCTTACGGCAGCCCGGACTTTCCTCTTGTCTAAACGACAAGCAATCACCTGTTGTACCTGCATAATGATATTCTAAATACCTAAGAAGAAGTTTAATTCATATTCAACAATATGAAATGGTTATGTGGAGAGGTTTAAAAAATAATATTAGTTAATATAAGAAGATTAGATAAAAAAATGCAGCACATAGCTGCATTTCTATGGATCTTTTGAAGCAGATTAATCCATATGGCAGGCTCTGGCGTATTTTTCACCGAGCTCATATGCCTTCAGGTTTGCTTCATGTACTTTTGGCGGTACTTTTGAAAGCATTGTTTCGATCAACACATCTTTGTCAATAGCCTTTGTCATAGTGTTTGCAATAGCAAGTGCGACAACTGACTGTGTAATTACGTTTCCAACTTCTTCTTTTGCTATGGTAATAATAGGAATTTCATAGATATTCCAATAATCCCTGTCACCTTCTGCCGGCGTGATAAGGTTTGGATCGATTACTATCGTTCCGCCTTTCATTACACCGTTTTTAAACAGGTCATAGCTTACCTGTGCAACCGACAGCATAAAGTTTATTTCACCATCGTTTGCATATGGATAGTAGATCTCTTCATCATCAAGCGTGATATCAACGACCGTTGGGCCACCGCGAACCTGTGATGTGTAGGTTGCTGTTTTTAGTCCATAGCCGCCTGTTTTGATCTTAGCAGCAGCAAAGATCTCACCTGCAAGAAGAACACCTTGCCCGCCAACACCGGTAAATCTCATTAATGTTCTTGACATTGTGTCTCCTTATATCTTTTTCTCAAAATCATCTTGAGTGATCTTCTTTCTCTCACCCTGATGTATTTTTTGGATCTCTGCATACATCTCACAATATTCGTCAGCTTCAGTATCCTGATGCAATATACCAGTTGGCAGAAGATTGAGGCGCTCCTCTTCAGGCAGTGCGTCATATTTCTTCTTAGGCATTGTAATGCTTTTGATCCACTCAAGATTTTCCATAGCATTTTTCATCTGGTTTTTACGGCCAAGGTTGATATGGCAGTTTGAAAGCACTTCTGCCATAGAGAAACCTTTGTGCTCAAATGCTTTTACAAGCATTTTTTCCAGTTTTTTAGGCTCTATCATAGTTTCGCGGGCAACAAAAGATGCTCCTGCGGCAATCGCCAAATCACAAGTATTAAAAGTTGGATCGATATTTCCGGCCTTTTGTGTTACGGTCCACATTCCCCTGGGTGTTGTCGGTGAAGTTTGAGAGTTGGTCAAACCATAAATAAAGTTGTTGATTATGATCATAGTGATATCAATATTTCTTCTACAGCCATGGATAGTATGGTTACCGCCGATTGCTAGAGCGTCACCGTCACCTGCTACACAGATAACATGCTTGTCCGGATTTGCCAGCTTAATACCTGTCGCATATGCTACAGTTCTACCGTGCGTAGTGTGGACGGTATTAAAATCGATATATGATGAAAATCTTCCTGAACAGCCAATTCCGGAAACAACACACACATCATCCTGATTCCAACCCATTTTCTCTACAGCTCTAACAAACGCTTTAAGAATTACACCGTCACCACAACCCCAACACCATAGTGTCGGCATTTTTTCAAGTCTTAAATATCTTTCATAATTAAATGCCATCTTACAGCTCCTTTACTTTATTTACGATCTCATAAGGAGATATCGGCCTGCCGTTAACCTTGAAAAGTCCATCTATATCAAGTCTTGCAGCTGCTCTTTGAACTTCACTGTGGAACTGACCGATATTTAACTCTACGACCAGCACTTTTTTAATTCTGTCAGTATGCTCTTTAATCTTTTCAGCCGGACTTGGCCAAATAGTGATAGGTCTAAACAGTCCTGCGTGAATTCCGTCTGCCCTTAAGTGTCTTATAGCCTCTTTTGCCGCAAGCGACACTGAACCGTAGGCTACGATCATAACATCGGCATCATCCATCATAAACTCTTCATAGGACTCGATTTCGTCTTTGTGCAACTCAACTTTGTCTTCAAGTCTCTGGATCAGTTTTCTGCATGTTTCAATCTCTTCGGTAGGGAAGCCGTTTTTATCGTGGTGCAACCCTGTAAAGTGATATCTGTAACCCTCGAACATCGGATTGAGCACTGCCGGCTCATCATGCTCACACTGATATGGGAAATACTCATCAGCAGGACCGTCAAATCTCTTTCTTGGAACAATGCCTGCTTCTACATCTTCTAAAGTAGGAAGCTCGGCTTTACCGTGCATATGACCCAGGGTTTCGTCCAGAAGAACGATGACCGGCTGCATAAATCTGTCGGCAATATTGAAAGCTCTTACTGTTTCAGTATAGCATTCAGCCAGTGATCCGGCACACAGTGTAATAGATTTATAGTCACCGTGTGAAGGATTTTTCGACTGGAGGATATCACCCTGGGATACACGGGTCGGAAGTCCTGTTGACGGGCCGCCTCGCATTACGTTTACACAAACCAGAGGCACCTCTGCCATCTGTGCAAGTCCAAGGTTTTCAGCCTTCAAAGACATACCAGGTCCGGAAGTAGCCGTTAATGCTCTTTTACCGCTCATTGCAGCACCGATAACGCAGCAGATACCTGCTATCTCATCTTCCATCTGAATAGCGACACCGCCTTTTTTAGGCAAAAGGTCGGAAATAACGTGCATTACTTCACTTGACGGAGTCAGCGGATATCCACCAAAAAACATACATCCGGCGTCAACAGCTGCAATCGCTGCCAATTCATTACCGGTTGATATTACTTCTCTAGTTGCCATTATTTCGCTCCTTGATTAAGTGACATATAGTTGTTTGCAATAATAGCAGCCTGACGCTCTTTGGCTGCATCAGTAAGTTTTGCAAAACTCAAACCGGCTGCTTTCAAATCGCTTCTCTCTGCTACAAAAATTGCAAAGTCTGGGCATGACAGCTCACATTCACTGCAGCCTATGCAGTCTTCAGGATGATCAACAGAGATCATTGCACCCAGTGTGGATGTATGGTCATAACGCATGCCAAGTACACCTGAAGGACATACCGATACACAGATATCGCATGCTTTACAGTTGTTAGTGTTGACCCAAACAGGCTGGTTGCCTGGATTTACAGTCGTAAAAGTTCCCATCTTTTCTCCTCTTTTTTATACGAAATTACTTCGTAACAGTCATTGGTCGTAAATTTTTCGAACAAAGGTACACCCTCTACTCTCAGAGTAGCCGAACCGAACAGTCCTGCCTCTTCATCAAATAAAGGATAACCAAGTTTTCTTAAAATCGTTTTGAAGTGTATTGTTCGTACTTCACTGCCTGTACAGGCTGTTACTTTTTTGATACCTAAAGATGATTACGGCAGAAATACCGCAATCATCAATACAGGCTTCAGGATTTCAAGCCGCTACTTGGAAAGCACTTCTGAAACAGCCTTGCCTATTTCAGCCGGAGAAACAACAACCTTTACTCCTGCCGCTTCAAGCGCCGCCATTTTTTCTGCTGCAGTTCCTGCACCACCGGAGATGATAGCGCCGGCATGACCCATACGCTTACCTGCCGGAGCAGTTTGGCCTGCAATAAAAGCAACAACAGGCTTGGTGATGTTTTCTTTAATAAAGGCCGCAGCCTGTATCTCAAGATCCCCGCCAATTTCACCGATCATAACGATTGCCTCTGTTTCAGGATCAGCTTCAAACATCGGAAGCAGTTGCTTGTATGAGAGACCTATGATAGGATCGCCGCCGATACCGACAGCCGTAGTGATACCATAGCCCTCGTTACAAACCTGGTTTGCTCCCTCGTAAGTCAGCGTACCGGACTTTGAAATAAGACCGACATTTCCTTTTTTGAAGATCATGCCCGGCATGATACCTATCTTGCACTCTTCGGCAGTGATAATACCGGGACAGTTTGGCCCGATTGTCATCATATTGTGTTTTACTGCATATGCTTTGGCAGCCTGCATATCACGAACAGGTGCACCTTCCGTAATGATTACGGCAAGCTCGATTCCTGCATCTGCAGCTTCCATAACTGCATCAGAAACGAATGCAGGCGGAACAAAAATCATAGATACTGTTGCACCTGTATTGGCAACAGCTTCTTTAACGGTATTGAAAACAGGTTTGCCCAGATGCTCCTGACCACCCTTGTTTGGAGTAACACCGCCGACTATCTGCGTACCGTAAGCCAGGCACTGCTCTGCATGAAAAGTTCCCTCTTTGCCCGTAAAACCCTGAACGATAACTTTTGTATCTTTATTTACTAAAATTGACATCTATATTACTCTCCTTTCGCTGCGGCTACCGCTTTTGCAGCACCGTCACCCAGATCTGAACCAACGATAATGTTGGATATATTTGCGTTTTTAAGAATCTCTGCGGCTTCAGGCGCATTTGTTCCGTCAAGACGAACAACAACAGGAACATTTACATCTGTTATTTTTGTAGCCTCGAGGATACCGTTTGCAATTCGGTCACATCTGACAATTCCACCGAAGATATTTACAAAAATAGCTTTTACATTCTTGTTTTTAAGGATGATCTCAAAACCTTTTGCAACAGTTTCGGCATTTGCAGAGCCGCCGACATCCAGGAAGTTTGCAGGAGTTCCACCCATATAATTGATCGTATCCATAGTACCCATTGCAAGACCTGCACCGTTTACCATACAGCCGATCTCACCGTCGAGTGATATATAAGAAAGACCGTACTGGCTCGCCTCACGCTCATCAGGATCCTCTTCAGAAATATCACGCATGTCTTCAATATCCGGATGGCGTCCGAGGGCAGAATCATCAAATCCCATTTTGCCGTCAAGCGCAAGGAATTCGCCTGAGCCTGTCTTGATCAGAGGATTGATCTCTATCATTTCGGCATCGTTTTCCATATAAACAGTATAAAGTGCTTTAGCAAATTTGATGAACTTGCCCTGCTCTGCCTTGTCTGTGATCCCAAGTCCGAAAACAAGCTCACGCCCGTGAAAGCCCTGAAAACCTATTGCAGGATCGACAGCTACTTTGATAATCTTTTCAGGTGTCTCTTCGGCAACTTTTTCAATCTCCATGCCGCCTTCGGTAGATGCCATAATAACAGGCATCTCTTTGGCACGGTCAAGAACAACGCCGAGATAAAGCTCATCTTTGATATCGGCACCCTCTTCAATGTATACCTTCTGGACAAGTTTGCCCTCAGGACCTGTCTGGTGTGTTACAAGGGTCATGCCAAGAATCTCTGAAGCAAGCTGCTTGACTTCTTCATGAGATTTTGCCAGCTTCACGCCGCCACCCAGACCACGACCGCCCGCATGTATCTGTGCTTTTACAACCCAGATGTTTCCACCCAGCTCCTGCGCATTTAAAAATGCCTGCTCCGGTGTGTTTGCAACAATACCTCTTGGCGTAGGTACACCATACTTGGCAAATATCTGTTTTGCCTGATATTCATGAATATTCATCTACTCTCCTTGTTTTAAAATGGAATTACTTAACTTCATACTGCTCACGGCCGATCTGGTACAGATCTCTGCCGTAAGCATCGTTGACTACTGTAACCGGGAAATCGACAACTTCCAGTTTACGAACCGCTTCCGGCCCCAGTTCTTCATATGCTATCACTTCGGCGCTTTTTATCTGCTTGCCCAGGAGTGCACCGGCACCGCCTGTCGCACCAAAGTAGACTGCCTTATACTTGACACACGCATCTTTTACCTCCTGGTTCCGCTTGCCCTTGCCTATCATTCCCTTAAGGCCTTCGGCTATCAGGCGTGGCGAATAACTGTCCATGCGGTAGCTTGTAGTAGGCCCGGCACTCCCTATGGGATCACCCGGTTTTGGAGGTGTAGGACCGACAAAATAGATAATCGCGCCTTTAAGGTCGAACGGCAGCTCTTTTCCTTCATCAAGAAGGTCTACAAGCCGTTTATGCGCGGCATCTCTGGCGGTATATATTGTTCCGTTTAGATAAACGATATCACCACTTTCAAGCTTGGCGACATCTTCATCACTGAGTGGAGTGGTCAAGTGGTATGTTTTACTCATTTTCTCTCCTATATTGTGATATGTGTATGACGGCTACTGTGGCACTGTACATTTACCGAAACCGGAAGACTTGCAATATGGCATGGATTTGCCTCAATATGAACGGCAAGCACGGTCTCTGTTCCGCCCATTCCCATCGTACCGATACCAAGTTTGTTAAGTTCTTTGAGAATAACACCTTCAAGTTCTGCCATTTCAGGGTCTTCATTTACGGAACCAATATTGCGAAACAGTGCATGTTTGCTGGAGATAGCAGCTTTCTCGAATGTACCGCCGATGCCGACACCAACCGTTAACGGAGGGCACGGGTTTGGACCTGCATCGGAAATACACTCTTTAACGTACTCGATAACTCCCTCTTTTCCGGCTGCAGGCGGAAAAACTTTGGCACGGCTGACATTTTCACTGCCGCCGCCTTTTGCTGCGTACTCAATTTCGATCTTGTCCCCCTCTACAATATCAAAATGGATAATTGCAGGAAGATTGTAGCCGACTGTATCTTTAAGATTCAGGCGGGAGAAGGGCTCACAGGTTGAAGCGCGAAGATAGCCCTCGCGATAACCTTTTTCAGTACCTTCATTTATGGCATCTTTTAAAAGACCGCCTACCACGCGTACATCTGCACCTACTTTTACAAAAAATACAGCCAGCCCGGTATCCTGACATAGCGGACGGGCTTCAGAGCTGGCAATCTGTGCATTTTCCAGCAACTGCTTCAAAACCTCTTTGCTTACAGGACTTTTTTCATTCTCATAAGCTTTTTTCATCGCATCCAGAGCATCCTCCGGAAGATGTGAAGCAGAATATACTATGATGTCTCTGACATTTTTTACGATCTCCTCATAAGCGATCTCACGCATTCTCTTCTCCCTCTTTTTTATCATCAAAAAAATTAAGCTCATAAAGAGTATCTACCATTTCGCGTACCGACTGGACCGATTTGTTAAATCTCTCTATCTGCAGTGGTTTCAAAGAGAGGTTTGTTATAACCATCTCCACACCTTCTGCCCCCATCATGACAGGTACGCCGCTGACTATATTCTTATGGCCAAACTCACCGTCCAGGCAGATGGCACATGAGTGTATCTGCTTTGTATCCTGCAAAATAGCCTCAACCATTACTGCAGTTGATTTGGCAGGGGCATAATAGGCGGATCCCGTCTTGAGGTAGCCGACGATCTCGGCTCCGCCGTTTCTGGTTTTCTTGACTATCTCACCTATCTCTTCAGAATCAAAAAGATCATCTATTGGCACACCTGCAACTGTAGTAAATTTTGGAAGCGGTACCATTGTGTCGCCATGACCACCCATGACAGTAGCTCTAATCTGTCCTGCACCGTAACCCAGTTTGTCATAAATAAAGTGTGCCATTCTGGCTGCATCCAGAACGCCGGCCATACCAATTACCTTTTCACGCGCAAAACCACTCTCTTTACGTGCCACATAAGTCATTACATCCAGTGGATTGGCTACGACTATTATAATGGAATCCGGCGCATGCTCCTTGATCTCCCTGGCATACATTTTTACTATTTCTGCATTTTTAACAAGAAGGTCATCCCTGCTCATGCCCGGAGTCCTCGGAGCGCCTGCAGTAATAACCACCACATCGCTGTCAGATATATCTTCCGGCCTTTTTGCAGCCCTTACAACCGTATGCTGCCTTGCTGCATTGACTGCCTGTGACATATCAAGTGCCTTGCCTGTTGCCGAATCTATATTTCTTCCACGAAGCATTACTTCATGGCATGCACCGTTCATGGCAAGTATAAACGCAACGGTCGAACCGACATTGCCCGTACCAATAACAGTGACTTTTTTGCCTTTGCCCAATTTACTGCTCCTTATTAACAACACCTGTCAATACTTATGCCGATATCTCAATATATACTTAAGCACTATGTGCAAACACATACCGTTTAAGTATAATCGTCGACAATCTGTATTCAGGTATTGAATAATTAAATTTAAAGAGTATTTCATCTTTTGCAGATAATTCGAAAAGCATCTGCAAAAGATGAAAAACAGACAGGGGCAAAGCCCCGTCCGGTTTTCTATATGGCGTCTATGATTGCGTTAAGCGTTGCGCTTGGGCGCATCGCTTTTTCAGCTTTTTCTTTGTTAGGGTGGAAATAGCCGCCGATATCCTGAGGCTTGCCTTCAATAGCAAGAAGCTCGGAAATAATCTGGTCTTCTTTTTCCGTAAGCTCTTTGGCTACCGGTGCAAACTTGGCAGCAAGTTCTGCATTATCGGACTTGGCCAGAGCATTGGCCCAGTACTGCGCCAGGTAGAAGTGAGACGCTTTGTTATCCGGCTCACAACATTTACGTGAAGGTGCCTTGTTGTTGTCAAGGTAGCTGCCGTTTGCAACGTCCAGCGCTTCAGTCAAAGCGGCAAGTTTTTCATCATTGTTTTTCTGGCCGATAAAACGCAGTGACTCTGCAAGTGCAAGAAATTCACCAAGTGAATCCCAGCGGAGGTGACCCTCTTTCAAGAACTGGTCAACATGTTTTGGAGCCGATCCGCCGGCACCTGTCTCAAACAAACCGCCTCCTGCGATCAGTGGAACGATAGAGAGCATCTTTGCAGATGTTCCGAGCTCCAGGATCGGATACATGTCTGTAAGGTGGTCACGAAGAACGTTACCTGTTACAGAGATGGTATCTTTACCTTCACGGACACGGGCATTTGTGAAACGGGTAGCGTCCGTAACATTCATGATTGGAAGCTCCAGCCCCTCTGTATCATGATCTTTAAGGTACTCATTGACCTTTTTGATCATATTTGCATCATGGGCACGGTTTTCATCCAGCCAGAATACAGCAGGATTTCCGGTAAGACGTGCACGCTCTACTGCAAGGCGAACCCAGTCTTTGATCGGAATATCTTTGGCACGGGACATTCTCCAGATATCACCGGCTTCACACTCGTGGGACATAAGAACATTTCCGTTTTCATCTTTAACTTCAACAGTCCCTGATTCAGCCAATTCGATAGTAGTAGGGTGAGAGCCGTACTCTTCTGCTTTTTGCGCCATAAGACCGACATTTGCAACATTACCCATGGTTGCAACATCATACTGACCGTTTTTCACACAGTCCGCAACCATCTCTTTATGGAAAAACGCATAAGAAGCATCCGGAATAACGGCAACACACTCTTCGGTATTACCGTCTTTGTTCCACATTTTACCGCCATCACGTACAACAACCGGCATTGAAGCATCGATAATAATATCATTGGATGCATGCAGGTTTGTAATACCTTTGTCGGAATCGACCATAGCAATATTTGGATTACCGTTGTCAACTATTGCCTTGATAGCTGCCAAGATCTCATCTTTTTTGTCTGAGCCCTCAAGTTTCTTCTCCAGGTCACCAAGACCCAGATTTGCATTTACACCCAGTTTTTCAAACTCATCAGCATATTTTTCAAATACGTCTTTAAAGAATACTTCAACGGCATGACCGAACATGATAGGGTCTGAAACCTTCATCATCGTTGCTTTAAGGTGGATCGACCACAGAACGCCATTGGCTTTTGCGTCCTCGATAGTTTTAGCCAGGAACTTGCGTAAAGCATTTTTAGACATAAATGTTGCGTCCAGTACCTCTTTGTCCTGGGCATCGATTTCACGCAATACTTTACCGTTCTGCTCGATAGTGACTTTGCCTGCGCCATCTTTTATGATTGACTGCTCATTGGCATAAAAATCTCCGCCTTCCATATGTGCAACATAAGCTTTCGAGTTTTCAGAGAACGGACGAAGCTTATGAGGATGTTTCTGTGCGAATTTTTTTACAGCTGCAGCTGCACGGCGGTCGGAGTTACCTTCGCGAAGTACAGGATTTACCGCGGAACCTAAACACGTAGAATAGCGAGCCTGGATCTCTTTTTCTTCATCACTTTTCGGATCTTCAGGATAGTCTGGAAGATCATACCCCTGGCTCTGAAGCTCAGCAATACATGCTTGAAGCTGTGGGATAGAAGCTGAAATGTTTGGAAGCTTGATGATGTTTCCATCAGGCTGTAGAACAACCTTTCCAAGTTCAGCAAGGTTATTTGGGATCTTCTGCTCATCAGTCAATCTCTCAGGAAAAGTTGCGATAACGCGTCCTGCAAGCGAGATGTCGCTTGTTACGACCTCTACGTCTGCTGCCTGCGTAAATGCATTTACTATCGGTAGTAGCGAGTATGTCGCCAGTGCCGGTGCTAATTTAATTATCATAATAGCACCTGCAATAATAAAAAATGGTTAGGGCGTTGTAAAGATTTTAAAAAGAGTGCATTGTGTTTCATTTAGTAGCAGGCACAAAAGCACCATATGTTTCATTTTGTAACATGTCTTATATTGCGCAAATGGGTAGAATAGTTACGTGAAAACCTATGTCCGCCGTCTTTGCCTTTAACAAAATACAAAAAGTCCGTTTCTGCAGGAAAAATGGCTGCTTTGATCGCATCAAAACCAGCATTGCATACAGGCGTCGGGGGCAACCCCTTGTATATGTATGTGTTATACGGACTCCTGTCTTCTTTGATGCGCCTGGCAGTTACTTTTGTGTGTGAATATTTTCCATAATTCAATGTTCCGTCCATCTGCAGTTTCATACCTTTTTTAAGCCTGTTCTGTATCACGGAGCTTATAATCGGCATCTCTTCCGCTGAAGCTGCTTCCTTTTGTATGATGGAAGCAACGGTTATATATTGAAACCATTTGCGCTTGTTGTATGTACCAAAAATTTTTTGAGACCATTTCTTCATCTGTCTTTCAGATTGATCCAAAAGGATTTTTACCGCATTGTGCTCGCTTATGCCCATTGGCAACCTGTAGGTTTCCGGCACAAGTGCACCCTCTTCTATCGGACTCATATGCAAATACTCTTCATGAAGAACAAGTATATCCAGGTTCAGCTTTTCAGCAAGCTGGTCAAGGAATGCCTCGGTGGTCTCTCCCGGTATCAGAGTTATATCTTTCATAGCAGCTTTTGCAGTAGCGAGCTTATATAAAAAATCAGCATGCGTCATGCTGCTTTCGCCTATATATATCCAACCCTGCTGCGGGTATCCTATAAAGCGCAGAAAAAGGCTGTCAAGCGGTGAAACATCCAGCTTTTTCCGCTGTAGAT
>MZGN01000114.1 GCA_002085085.1 Helicobacteraceae bacterium 4484_230 | reverse complement strand
TACAAATATTCGGTTGAGCATGTTTATACGCATATGTGTGTAAAATGCCACGGCAAACATGGTGAGGGCGTTAAAGAGCTTAACAAGCAGGGCAAGCCCAAGGGGCCGGCGATTAACGATCAGGAACTTCACGAACTTAAGCTTTCTATTACAGATATAAAGAATGGGGGCCTAAATCAGTCTTCGGGATCGGATCATGATGTTATGGAGCATAACTATCAGGCGATCAAGAAGAAAGGGATGGATTACGATACCGACAAAATGGCTGAGTACATCTACAATAATTTCTACGTTAAATAGCCATCGCTTTTTAAAGCAAAGGGGGATCTGCTGCTTTGGCAAGTAGCATCCCTTCACACTGCAAGCCCCATTTTTTTTATATGCTTTCATTTAATCTTTTTTTATAAAACAAAATGTTAAATTTATATTTATATTAGTTATTATCATCTATTATGTATGGAGGCGTTGTGAACAGAAAAGAAGGATTGGTGTTTGTTTGGCCGATTTCTACACGCATCATTCACTGGATCATAGCGATATCCTTTACCGCTTCACTCATCACCTCTTTTTATGAAAATTATCTTCATTACCATGTGGCTTTCGGGTGGATCTTTGGCGTTATGCTTATATATCGCATCATCTGGGGTTTTGTCGGTCCCCGGTATGCCACTTTCAATACATTCAAGCTGAAACCAAAAGATCTTGTATGGTATTTTCAGGAGAAGATCATTGACCGGTGGCGTAAGATTCCCCCCGGGCATAATCCGGCATCCAGCTGGTATACCATACTTGTTGTCTCGGTAGGTTCTGTCATAGTCATTAGCGGCCTGCTTCTCTACGGTATTCAGGAAGCAAAAGGAATATTTTCTTTTTTAAATACAGATTATTATATGTACATGGATATCGTAGATGCTGTGCATAAATATGCATCGTGGTTTCTTGCAAGCTGGGCATGTATCCATATTCTTGGCGTTATGGTTGAGCAGTTTTATCATAAAACCAGCATGGTTTTTGCCATGATCACCGGTTATAAGAAGAGTGAGGGGGAGGATACCGATGTGACGCCTTTTGGTGTTTTTGCCTCCTATGCCTTTATTATTCTCTCAGTTATCGCTTTTTATTATATTGTCAGTACTTATGACAACTTTTTTACAAGAAGCAAGTTTGCGTTGATCAATTATGAAAAAGAGAATCAGGTCTACTATCATGACTGTGGTGACTGTCACAAAGTATACCCTCCTTTTCTCTTTCCTAAGAGATCATGGGAGAGAATTATGGATAAGCTGGATAACCATTTCGGAGAAGAGATAACAGAAAATAACATCTCTATGGGTGCAAGAGAATCTATAAAAAAATATCTTTATGCCAACAGCGCCGAGCATTCTACCCGCGAAGTTTCATACAAAATGCTAAAATCAATAGGTGACGGCAGGCCAAAATCCACATCGAAGGTCATGTACTGGAGAGAGACGCATGCAGATATAGATCCATCAGTCTATAAGCGTAAATCCATTAAGGACAGATCCAACTGTTCTGCATGCCACAAAGATTTTGAGTACGGTAACCTTGATGATACCAATATTAAAATACCGGATTGAATTTCCTGTATTTTTAGTACTTTATGCCCGTTAACTGTATCGGTAAGATATTATAAATTATTTTATTGCCACCTTGTTTCTGTAAGCCGCAACCAATTGTACTGAATGCTTTTCAAGCCTATTTATGCGGCATATTTTTGCTTTGTACGGTTTTACACAAACTTTTTCCACTATTTTTTAAATTACTCAATTTTATTTTTTATATAAGAAAGAGTATGTATAATGGAGTGTTTGCTTATATGAATAGGACTTATTTTGTCTTAATTATATCGCTAAGAAAAAATTTATATTTAAAGGGGTGCTTATGAACGTTGAAGTTTCCAGACGGAAATTCCTTCAAGGCAGTGTGGCGTTGACTGTGGTAGGTGGAACTACAGTTGCCGTTCCCAGCCTTTTCTCCAATGAAGAAGAGAAGGGAAAACCCGGACTGACCACAAAAACAGGAACGGGAGAGGCCAGAGAGGTTGCAACACTATGCGAGATGTGTGTTAACAAATGTGCGGCACTGGCAAGAGTAGAAAACGGTGTCGTAACCAAGCTCAATCCCAACCCGCTTTTTCCCAAATCAAGAAATATGTTATGTCCGAGAGGAAATGCAGGAATACAGGCTCTTTATGATCCCGATCGTCTTAAATATCCTATGATACGTGACGGGGAAAAAGGCAGCGGAAAGTTCAGAAGAGTTACGTGGGATGAAGCATACGAATATATTACTGAAAAGACATTGAAGATCCTCGATGAAGAGAAAGACAACCGTTCCGCATTTCTGTTTTGTGCAGGTGAGGGTATGGCTGAACACACCTTCAAGACTTTTTACAAAGGATTTGGTTCTGCCAACTGGCTCAACCACGCTTCTCTCTGCCTTCAGACAGTAGTTTCCGGCTACGGTGTCACTTTGGGCAAATACCCTCAGGCTGACCTTGAAAATGCTGAATATATAATTATGGCAGGTGCCAACAGGGCTGAAGCCATAGTCACCCCCGATACTATGGATGTTTTCAAGCGCACAAAAGGCAGGGGTGCCAAAATGATCTGTGTGGATCCAAGGTTTACAAACACTGCGGCTAAGGCTGACAAGTGGCTGGCGATCAAGCCTGGTACAGACCTTGCGTTTGTGCTTGCATTGACATATGTCGTTATGACAGAAGAGCTGTATGACAAAAAGTACGTAGAAGAGAATTTTAACGGCTTTGAAGAGTATAAAAAGAGTGTTATCGATAATGCTTATACTCCGGAATGGGCAGAGAAGATCACATATGTCGCTGCCGATGACATAAAAGAGATTGCAAGAGATTTTATGGCACATGCGCCAAAAGCAGTTTATTACCCGGGGCGACGAAGTACATTCTCCAAGAATGACTTCCAGCTTAGACGTGCTATGGCTATTTTTCAGGCTCTTGGCGGCGGGATCGATACCAAGGGGGGTCTGATATTCGGCAAAGGGCTTAAGCTTAAAGGCCATGAGGAGCTGGAGCCTCTCTACGACAGGGCCAAAGGAAGGGCCGTAGCCGAGAAAAAAGATCATAAAAAAGGTGAACCCGGCTATGAGGATTGCGCCATTGTCTCAGGAGGCGGTTCGTGGATAGGCTGGAGAAACAGATTTTTAGAAGGCAGGATGCCTTATAACGTTCGAGGCATGTATATCTATAAGCACAACCCTGTAATGAATATGCCAAACCGCGATAAAACGATAGAGATGCTTAAAAAGATGGAATTGGTCGTCGCTATCGATACCATGCCAAGTGATACTGTTATGTATGCAGATGTAGTACTGCCTGAATGTACATATCTTGAGAGAACCGATCCTGTTAAAACTTTCGGCGGCGCAGAGCCGGCAATTGCGCAGAGGAACAAAGTAATTGATCCTATGTATGACTCCAAGCCGGTCATAGATATTATGCGTTCTCTAACAAGAAAGCTTGCCAAGCCCATGTTTGAGATTACCAAGAAGTATGATGAGGGTGTCCAGGAGGAACTTGAAGATACCGATGAAGCAGAAGTGTTTGCAGAGTTCGATCTTAACGCGCCTTTTAGGGATTCTCAGGAGATGCTCAATGAGCATGCCGTCCATGCCTATCACGGTGCAGCCGAGATATTGAAAGAAAAAGGCGTCTACTATCCGAAAATGGATGAGTATTTCAAGCAGACTTCTGCTAACGAGCACCAGTATTATCCTGAAGACAAAAAATCATATACCGTTAACGGCGGGAAGCCGAAAACGAAATCCGGCAAGGTTGAGTGCCACATTGCAAACCTTGCATCAAAAGGTGTCGATCCTATGCCGCTTTGGCGCAAAGAGTATGAATATACGATTCCTGAAGGAAAGTTCAGAATGCTTACCGGTCGTCATGCCCAGTTCACCCAGAGCGGTACGGCAAACAACTCTATACTCAGAAGCCTGATGATGGAGAACTATATCTGGATCAATAAAAGAACGGCAAAAGAGAAAGGTATTGAATTTGGAGATACAGTAGAGGTCTCAAGCAGTGCCGGAAGTACAAGAATCAAGGCTTATCCAACCGAAAAGATAGCCCCAGATACCGTCTTTTTTATTCACGGTTTCGGTGAAGAGAGCGAAGCTCTGACATGGGCATATAAAAACGGCGGAAATGACAATGCGGTTATTGAAGATGCTACCGAGCCGGTATATGGTGCCTCTGCCATGCATGAAACAAACGTAGAAATTAGGAAGGTGTAATTATGGCTAGATATGGAATGGCTTTAGATTATAAAAATTGTATTAATTGTAAAGCATGCGAAGTGGCCTGTAAAGAGGGCGAATATCCGCTGCTCAGTATCGCTTCAAACACTTTTTATCCAAGCCAGTGTCAGCATTGTGACGCGGCACCCTGCCAGGAGGTCTGCCCGACTCATGCGACCTACTATGATGAAAATCATGTTGTGAGAGTCAATAGTGATAAATGTATTTTGTGCAGCTACTGTATGAATGCATGCCCTTACGATGCACGATATGTCGATGACCGTACCATGATCTCGGTACAAAACCAAAACTGTTCTATCTACTGTAAGGAGCCAGACATGAATATTGAAAATGTAAAAGAATTTATTTCGACTATTCCTTATAACAAAATATCACTCAAAGATATTTTGGCGTTTGAAAAGACACCGAGGAATATGCTTCTTGCAGTAACAACATTGGCATTTCTTGCGATGTTCGTCATCGGTGTAGCCATTTATTTGGTTCATGGGCATCATGCATACAATGTGACAAGAGAGCATCCTTGGGGACTGCTGATCGCCGTGTATATCTTTTTTGTTGTTTCCAGTACCGGGTTGTGTATCGTTGGTTCGCTTGGAGATGTTTTTGGATTTAAAGACTATATGGCAATTTCCAAGCGCGCAATATTTGGCTCTATCGTAACGATTCTGTCCGGATTTGCCGTAATCGCATTTGAAATCGGCCATCCCGTCACTATGCTGATCTACAATGTTCTTAGTCCGGGTCTGACATCTGCGATCTGGTGGATGGGAACACTGTATGGTCTATATCTTACTTTTATGATCATAGAGTTTGTTTTTCTGCTGAAAAACGATATGAAGATGGCAAAGTATTTTGGTCTGACGGGTCTTTTGGTCGGTCTTGCGGCACACTCGAACCTCGGTTCCGTTTTTGGTTTTTTAAATGCAAGACCAATCTCTAACGGTGTTTTTTATCCGACATATTTTATTTTGACAGCATTTATTACCGGTATCTATCTCGCATTTATCATGTATGGTTTCAGATATCAGTTAAAATTTGATGATGTAGCGAAAAAACTGCTTACCGGTTTGGCAAAGATACAGGGACTGCTGATCTCTATTTTGATCTTCTTCGTTACATGGAAGCTTCTTACAGATATTTATGGCGGTATGCCAAACCGTTCCGAAGT
>MZGN01000113.1 GCA_002085085.1 Helicobacteraceae bacterium 4484_230 | reverse complement strand
CTGCGGGTTCGAATGGGAATCGGAAAGCCGGCGGATAAGGCTAAAGTGGTAGATTACGTCCTTGGTTCTTTTGATGAAAAGCAGACAGGGCATCTTCCGGAGTGGATAGGGAGTGCAGCAGATGCTGTCGAGATGCTTCTCAGATATCCATGGGAAGACGTAGCCTCTAAGTGCTCAATAAAAAGATTTCAGTTACAATAGCCTAATCAATAGGCTAGAGGCACAGATGCAGGCATTCAGGTATATTTCGTACCATTATCTCAGATATTTTGTCATTATAATGTTTGCACTTATTCTTTTTAGTGTCGGCTTTGATTATATGGAGCATTCAAATTCCATGCCAAAATCGGCGAATCTTGTGCTGATATACTTAATGTTCAAAGTTTTTTTCGCTATAGATATGCTTCTGCCGCTTTCGCTTATATTTGCCATGATTGCGACAAAAGTCTTTATGATACGCTCAAATGCCCTTGTGGCTCTTTTTTCACTGGGCTATTCCAGAACGGATATTCTCAAGCCGTTTATCGTTGTAGCTACAACGATAATCACGATCTATGTCGCACTTCATGCAACACCTTTTGCCAGAGCAGATGAGTATGCAAGAAATATCAGTCAGTCGTCTACGTATATTCAGCCTACATCGGATCTTTTTTTTACTTTTGAAGACAAGTTCATCTATTTTGGCAGGCTCTATCCCCTTCAGGAGCGTGCAGAAAATATACGTGTTTTTCAGATGAAAGGGCAGAAGTTGAAGGAAGTGCTTGTTGCAGACAGCGCCTATTATTATAACGGAAGCTGGAATATTGAACTTGCAAATAGTATAGAGAAGCCTGTGGACAGCTCCTTTGAAGGCGGCAGTATTATGATTGAGAAGCATGAGCATTTTGAACTTCTGAGAGGGTTTCGTCCTAAAAGATAAAATAAAAAGTGCACTTTATCATATCTTTATTTACCCGCTTTTTGTACCGAGTCTTATTGTCATCATCTTCTTTTTTGTCCCTGTAAGTTCCAGGTTTCTGAATGTTACGATTTTTTCATTTGGTGCAATCCTTGCGACTTTGGTAACCTGGGCTATTCTGTTTATGCTCAGTGAGCTTTCGAACAACAAAATGATTTCCAGTGAAGCGGGAATCGTACTGCCGGTAATTTTGCTCTTTATAGCTTCAATATACCAGTGGCACCGCCACAGGATTGCCGGCTAAATCCTCTAAACGTCCTGATAAGTACTTTTTGGATAAAATATCCAGAGTAAATCATTTACTGTCGTAACAATAAGGCAGTAAAGCTGTAAGAGGAAAAAAGTGATCGATTTCAAGAAGCTCGCAGACAAGTATCAAACCCCTTTGTATGTATATGACTTTGACAGTATGAGTAAGCAGTACAGTGCACTGAAGGAGGCATTCAGAGGACGCAAGTCGATGCTTGCATATGCCGTAAAGGCAAATTCGAACCTGAGTGTCGTAAAGCATTTTGCTAAACTTGGTGCCGGTGCGGATTGCGTATCTATAGGTGAAGTCCGCCGTGCATTTATGGCCGGCATTCCCAAGTACAGGATAATATTCAGCGGTGTCGGTAAAAGGGATGACGAGATCAGAGAGGCGATAGAGAGGGATATTTTATATATCAATGTTGAAAGTGAAGCGGAACTTGCACGGGTAGAGATAATCGCCAAAGAGCTTGGGGTATGTGCACGCATCAGCATACGTGTCAACCCTAATATTGACCCTAAAACACACCCCTATATTTCAACAGGACTGCATGACAACAAGTTTGGTGTCGATATCGATACGGCAAAACGTCTCTATATCCGCTCAAACAACTCTGAAAATCTGGATCCGGTAGGTATTCATTTTCATATCGGTTCACAGTTGACTGAGCTGGATCCCATTCGTGAAGCGGCAGAGATAGTTGCGGATATGGTACGTTCTCTTTCGGCTGCGGTAGGAATCGAGCTGAAATTTTTCGATGTCGGAGGCGGCCTTGGGGTGTGTTATGAAAATGAAGAGACGATAGATCCATATGAGTACGCCCAGGCTATTCTCTCTACACTGACCGGCATGGATATTACGGTAATCTGTGAGCCCGGACGATATCTGAGCGCAAACGCAGGCTATTTCCTTACAAAAGTGCTGTATGAAAAACGAAACGGCGATAAGCGTTTTGTCGTAGTCGACGGAGCGATGAACGATCTTCTCCGTCCAAGCCTCTATAGTGCTTATCATCGTGTGGACGCCCTTGGAAAGGGTGGTGAATTAAGCAGGGCTGATGTGGTCGGTCCTGTATGTGAGAGCGGTGATTTTCTGGCTAAAGATTGCGAGCTGCCCAAAATGGAGCATAACGACCTTCTAGTGATACACAGTGCCGGAGCGTATGGTTTCGGAATGGGAAGCAATTACAATACACGTGGGCGTTCAGCCGAAGTTGCGGTTGAAGAGGGCAGTGACCGCCTGATCCGCAGACGTGAGACTTTCGATGACATTATAGCGCTGGAGAAGGAGTATCTGGGGTGAACTATTTTATTGACGTTCAGGGGACATTGATAGACGATCTTCACAGGCAGCCTGTTCGCGGCTCAAGAGAATTTATCGATTATCTCAATAGCGAAAATATTCCCTATATGGTAATTACCAACAATACCAAGCGTAAAAGTGGTGATTTTTTGGCTTATCTGAATGATATAGGGTTGAATATTTCATCACAGCACTACCTGGATCCGCTAATGCTGCTTAAAACTGCTTTGACCGAAGAGAGGATCGCTGCTTATGGGTCTGAGCCCTTTTTGCGCATTGTCGAGTCGTTGGGCTATAAGCTCGACTATGAGAATCCGGAGAGTGTCCTTATTGCTATAAAAGAGGATTTCAGTGCGGATGAATATGCACAGATGATCGAGTTCCTGCTCAAAGGAAGCACCTTGGTGGGTATGCATGAGACGGCACTGTATGCGAAAAACTCTAAACGTTATCCCGGGGTGGGGGCGATACTGAAGATGCTGCAGTTTGCCACCTCGGCTTCATACGAGGTGCTTGGCAAGCCCGGCAGGGCTTTTTACGATGAAGCGTTGAGGCTTTTGAGACTTCAGGACAACGGTGCCTCCTTCAATGAAGTTACGATAATAAGTGATGATGTAAAAGGAGATCTTGCAGGAGCGAAAGAGCTTGGCATGAAGACAGCTTTTGTTCTTAGCGGGAAGTACAGGTCGGCTGACGAGATCATTCCGTATCTCAACCCTCAGGAACGTCCGGACGGCGTTTATTCTGATATGCAGGCATACAGGGAGAGTTTATGAAAACATTGCAGGAGTGCCGTGAGGCGATAGATGCGATAGACGACGAGATACTCAGGCTGCTTAACCGCCGTATGGAGGTGGTCGAGCGGGTAGGTGAAATAAAGCATGACAGCGGAGGTGCTATTTATCGTCCTGAACGGGAAAAAGCGATTATTGACCGCCTGAATGACATTACCGTCAGTGAAGGAGGCTTGCTTAACAGGGGGGCCATAGAAGTAATCTTTCTTGAAATATTCGCCGTGGCAAGAAATATTGAGCGTCCGGAACGTATTGCCTATCTGGGACCGGAGGGGACGTTTACCCATCAGGCGGCAGAGAGCCGCTTCGGGGGTATGAGCGAATATCTCTCTATGGGTTCTATCCGTGCCGTATTCAAGGCACTGGAGTCACAAAGGGCAAAATTCGGGGTAGTTCCCATAGAGAGCCGTCGTGACGGCATAGTGGGTGAGACGCTGGATCTGCTGGCCAACAGTTCGGTAAAGATAGTGGCAGAGCTCTACATGCCGATACATATGGCTTTTGCCACCAAGGCTGAGCATATTGATAAAATAGAGCGTATTTACTCTAAAGACAAGGGCTTTGGGCAGTGTCAGGAGTTTTTGCAGGAGCACGGGCTTGATGATGTTGAGCTTATTCCTGTAGAGTCTACGGCAAAAGCAGCTATTTTAGCTTCGGAAGATGAGTGCTCCGCAGCCATCTGCAGCCATATTGCAGCCAAGCTCTATAATGTGCCTACAATGTTCGAGAATATCGAAGATGTTCATAATAATTCAACACGCTTTTTTATTTTAAGTGATTTCAAAAATGGTGTCAGCGGCGCAGACAAAACATCTATTCTTGCCCGGCTTAAAGATGCAAAAGAGGCTGGTGCCCTTGTCCATTTCCTTCAGGATTTCGATAACGAGAAGATTAATCTCAGCAAGATCGAAAGCCGTCCGTCTAAAGAAAACGATGGATTTGGGTACTGGTTTTTTATAGATTTTTACGGACATATAGATGATGAGAATATTCAAAAAGCGATAAGCAAGCACAGAAGTGAAGTGACCTGGCTTGGAAGTTATCCGAAAGGGGAGTCATGAAGTTCAACAGTGAACTTGACAGTATAAGGACTTATGAAGCCGGAAAGCCGATAGAGCTTGTTGTGCGTGAGTACGGTATAAAGCCGCAAGATATTATAAAACTGGCCAGTAATGAAAATCCATACGGCTGTTCTCCAAAAGTGCAGGAAGCAGTAAAGAGTATTGCTGACAAAATGTCTCTCTATCCGGATGATTCGATGTATAAGCTCAAAGAGGGGCTCTCAAGGCGTTTTGGTGTAGCTGAGAATGAGATCATTATAGGTGCGGGCAGCGATCAGGTGATCGAGTTTGCACTTCATGCAAAAGCGAACTCAAAAAGCAAGGTGCTTATAAACAGCATAACATTTGCGATGTATGAGATATATGCACGCCATGTCGGTGCCGAGGTGATCCGTACAAATTCGCGTGCTCATGATCTGGATGAGTTTTACAAGCTCTATCTTGAACACAAGCCTTCCGTTATATTTTTATGTACACCAAACAACCCGACAGGTGAAAGCATTGATGCTGCTTCGGTTAAAGAGTTTATCGCAAAGATTGACAGTGATACGCTTGTAATTGTTGACGGTGCCTATATGGAGTATGCCCATTACAGAGATGCAGATAAAGCTTTAACGCCTAAAGAGCTTATAGATGAGTTTGAAAATGTACTTTATCTGGGGACCTTTTCAAAAGCATACGGGCTTGGAGGTATGCGGATAGGGTACGGCATAGCATCACATGAGATCATCTCTGCCCTGTATAAACTGAGGCCTCCGTTTAACATTACGACACTTTCGCTTGAGGCTGCCTGTGTTGCACTGGAGGATGAAGAGTTTGTTCAGAGCTCCATAGCAAAGAGTTTTGAGGAGATGGACCGTCAATGCTATTCGCGTAACCATAGGAAAACCGTCTGAGAATGACCGTTTTTTTGAACTGGTACGCCCATTGTTGAATAAAAAATAAAAATTACAGAGAGTATGAACAAGGATTTATTAATCAGATGAATATCAAAACATATGACCTGCCCCGGCTGGAAGCTCTTGCAAAAGAGATAAGGGAGCGGATTTTGGAGGTGGTCAGTAAAAATGGCGGGCATTTGGGCTCAACGCTTGGAGCTGCCGAGCTGATTATAGCGATGCATAAAGTTTTTGACTCCTCAAAAGATCCGTTTATATTTGATGTGTCACATCAGGCTTATGCCCATAAACTTCTT
>MZGN01000112.1 GCA_002085085.1 Helicobacteraceae bacterium 4484_230 | reverse complement strand
TTTTTTGGCCGGGCATTTGGGGGATAGGGAATAGGGAGTAGGGAGTAGGGAGTAGGGAGTAGGGAGTAGGGAAAGAGGTGCGAGAGTGCTAAGAACTGAGTAGTTGATGGCGCATCTCCAACTCCCTTCTCCCTTCTACCTTCTCCCTTCTCCCTTCTCCCTTCTACCTTCTACCTTCTACCGACTTCTTTTTAGAAATCCCGAATCGCTGAGGTCGAATTGTAATTTCGGTTATGCATGCGCCTTTGCGTTTCTTACTTCCTCAAAGAGGCTCTGCCCGAAGGCGCGCAGGCCCGATTTTGTAGCTGAATAGAGAGCCGAGTATTTTGATGAGCGCAATGCCTCTATGGAGGTGATATTGATGATCACGCCTTTATTTTTCTTAAGAGCACGGAGAAAGAGGCTGCAGAGTATCATGGGTGAGGTGAGATTGACGTTTACCATTTCCGCTATTGTTTTATCGTCATACTCCTCATGGGGCCTGAAACGGCCAAAACCCGCAGCATTGACAATAATATGTATAGAGTCATCATTGGATAGCGCTTTGACGCATTGGTTGATTTGGTTGGTTGCAGAGAGATTGCACTCAAGAGGCTGAAAATCTGAATGATCGATCAGTTTTTCAGTATTGGCAACTGTGCGGCCAATCCCGATAACTCTGTAGCCAAGCTTCAGTAAACGCAGGGCTATACTTCTGCCGATACCGGAACTGGCTCCGGTGACGACAGCCAGAGGTTTCATCTCTCTAGAGACCTTTTTTTTCGGAGACATATTTGTCAAGCATGTTATAGCGTCTCTTTTTGTTTTTTGTCTGTCGTTCTTCGGCGGCATCGGAGGCATCTGTGCCGGGTGTAACTATAAAGACTCTTGAGGTCCCGTTTTCATAGACGTCTTCATGATCCTGCTCTGCCGCAAACAGAGAAGAGGTTTCGTCTTCCTCTGCCTCTTTAATGATTGGCATATATTCCTCTTTATCCTCCTGCAACTTATCTGTAGATGATATCGTAGGCATATAATCCGGCTGGGAAATCTCCCCGGTCTCTACGGACCCTCCGCTAAAAGCTGCGGTTTTCTTACTGCCTTTTTTTATAATATGGGTTATTCCGGCCCAGGAGATCAGGATGGTGGCTATGACGGACATGACAAAAGAGCCTATAATCCATATCTTTATGAACTCTACACCTCTTTTTTCTATGACACTCTCAAGGATGAGGGTTGGGTCGGTATAGCCGGTTACAAACACCATCAGTGCAAAAAATATTAGATATGGCAAAATAAAAATTGTAAAAAAAACAAGAAATGGATTTACATATACTGCTTCACTATTTTGAGTCGGTGCTTCTGAGTTCATAATATAACTCCTCTTGCGCATATTTTATAGGTATATTTTGATTATTATAACATTATATTTAAATATTTGTTCAAGAATATCTTTGAAAATGGTCTGCAGGTTTCCAGGAGGATAAAAACTCTTCAATCTCTTTGTTCTTAAGTGCGATCAGATTGACTATCTCCTTGATGCTTATGGCATCAGGTTTAAAATGATCTGATACGATCTTGATAAAAAGTATCTGCCCGGGGTTAACATAGGCGGATGCCGTAGCGTATATGCCAAATGCTTCCATATCGACAGGCGTGCTGCATGGATTGTTTTGTATCTCATCCATACTTTGTAGCACAACTTCTTCAAACGGGTGTCTAAAAGCAGTTTCGGCTTGCAGGCTGTATTTTTTATATCTTATCTCTTTGGCGATGAGCACACTTCCTATGCGGTAGTGTTCGGGTGCTGCACATACGCCGATATTGATTACCCTGTCATCCTTTTCAGGCAGGCGGTACTGCATCAGTTTTGCAGTGGCTTTCGAAGCGTTCTGATGCCCGATGCCGGTAATGACAAGCAGGGTATCTCTGACTCTTAAAGCGCTCAGTGCAGCAAGCTGTATTGAACGCTCTCTTTCAGACCTGTGCAACGGTGCTTTCAGGTACCGAGTCAGGATGGGAACATAGCAGCTCACTTGGTTGCATTGTGTGCCGCAGGTATCTGGAAGGGAGTCTACCTTCTTGTATAATCCACATAAAAAATCAATTATCATTTCTGTATTTTGAGTTCAGCTTTATATTCATCAGAACTGTGTGTACTTCCCCATCCAGGTCCAGTATGGCATTTTTAATATGTTCGATCGGTTTCATGAACCGATTATAGTATTTTTATGCTAAACTAATTCAATAAAATAAAAAAGGGGGCAGGGATGTTTAAAAGAATTATACTGGTGCTGTTTTTGCTTACAACAGTATCTCAAACCATATATGCAGATGATGTAACTGACAGTATTGACGAAGCTCTTGAGGCATATAAAGAGGGAGAGTACTCCGAAGCTATTGAAAGTCTGAATTATGCAACACAGGTGATCCAGCAGAAAAAAGCCGGCCAGCTGAGCGCATTTTTGCCTGAGCCTCTTGAAGGATGGAGCGTAAACAGCAGAAAAGGCTCCGGTGGTGCCATATTTGGAGGCGGCTCCTCTTCATCACGCAGCTATAAAAAGGGATCATCCTCGGTCACTGTTGCGATCGCAGCGGATTCACCTGCCATGCAGAGCATGATGATGATATTTGCCAATCCGATGTTTGCAAATTCAAGCGGCGGAGAGATGCAGAAGATAAAACGTCAAAAGGCCGTGGTGACATATGACGAAGGAAGAAAACAGGGAGATATCAAGATAATTGTCAAAAAAAGATTTTTTGTTACTATCGAGGGGCGCCATGTTTCAAGGGATGATCTCGTGGCTTATGCCAAAGGAATCAACTACAAGAAGCTCTCCAGACTGCCATGACGGATAGTGTTTTCACACTATTTCAACATTTTTTACATGTATACTCCATTATGAAGATAGAGGAAAAGGCGAAGATCTGTCTTTATCCTCGTCTTTTATAAATCCAAGAGGCTCAACCTGCTGACTGGCCGTCTTCTAAACCAGGAGAGTCTCTTCCTTTTTGCCTACGAAAAACACTTGTATATTATAGTAGTGTTTTCTCCAAAGCTTTTAATTTGAATGTTTTGCGGTGGATGCTGGAGTATCCGTGTTTTCTGATGGCATCAATATGGGCTTTTGTGCCATATCCTTTATGTCTGTTGAAATCATATTGCGGAAACTCTTCCGATAACTTGAGCATCTCTCTGTCCCGTGTTACTTTGGCAAGTATGGACGCGGCACTGACCTCTGCTATTTTAGTATCGGCTTTAACCATTGTCTGTAAACCGGAGATGCCAAAGGAGGAGTTGCCGTCAAAAAGATAGTTGTCTGCACCAACTGTATCCATAATTTCCCGTAGGCCTCTGTTGAGGCAGGCTGAGATCCCCATCTCGTCAATTTGCTGTGCGCTGAAACTGACAATATGAAAAGTCGAGTTGTTAATGATTTCGCCAAAGAGCTGTTCGCGCCGTTTTGCCGTCAATTTTTTGGAGTCACCAAGCCCTTCGATGTTGCAATGCAGAATAACACCTGCCATAAGCATGGGTCCGGCTATCGGTCCGCGACCGGCTTCGTCAATTCCGCAAAGCATCATTTCTGTTCTTTTGTCTGCCATTCGGAAATAAATTCTTCAAATTCGCTGATAGTGCAGGGTTTGCACATTAAAAACCCCTGATACAGGATTGTGTCATTTATCTCCATCAGTTTCCTGCGCTGTGCCTCTTCTTCTACTCCTTCCGCAACTATCTGATAGCCAAATTGATGGGCTATATCCATGATTGCCCGGATCAGGGTGGCATCATCCGGATCTGTCAGGATGTCGCGAATGAAAGACCTGTCTATTTTGAGAGTACTAAACGGCAGTGTTTTAAGATATGAAAGCGATGAATAGCCGGTTCCAAAATCATCGATAATAAACTCTATCCCTTCATGATTTAGTTTTTCGATAAGCAGTTTGGTCTCATCAAAGTTCTCTATCAAAGCGCTTTCGGTTACTTCCAGTTTGATGGAAGAGGGCTGCAGGTGGTATGATTTTATACTTTGAAGCAGAAAGGAAGAAAAATGGGGATCGCGTAGCTGTTTCGGGCTGATATTGATAGTAATATATTTCAGGTTGCACGAGCTGTTCTCCTGCCAGATTCTCATCTGTCTGCATGCGGTTGAGATCACCCATTTTCCAATATCGCCAATAAGGCCTGACTCTTCTGCAACCGGGATCAGATCACTAAGCGGAATAAAGCCTTTATCGTCATACTGCCACCTGAGCAGAGCTTCTGCGGCATGCACTTCATTGGTTTTTATATGAATAATAGGTTGAAAGTAGAGGCTCAATTCATTATTGTTTATAGCATTTCGAAGACTATTCATCATGTGAATATTTTTTCTCGTTTTTTCATCCATGGAGGCATCATAAAAATGTGTTCTGTTGCGTCCTTCGCTCTTTGCCTGATACATCGCGATATCGGCACGGCGCAGGATTTCACTGGCGTTCAGACTTTTCCCTTTAATAATAATAATCCCTATGCTGCATGAAATATACATTGTCTTATGGTCGATCAAATATGGAGGGCGAAGTGCATCGTGGATCTTCTGTGCTACCTTATGGGCATGGTAGATGGCAGGGTCATGTTCGTGTGCAAGCATCGGAAGCAGAACGACAAACTCATCTCCGCCGAGCCTGCTCAATGTATCGCTCTCTCTAAGAAGGGAAGTTATCCGCCTTGAGGTCTCAATAAGCAGTTTGTCACCGATGCTGTGTCCGTATGCATCGTTGATGTCTTTAAATCTGTCGAGGTCAAGAAAAAGTACAGCCGAGTAGCTTCTTTCCCTCTGCTCTTCCGCAATAAGCTGAATCATTCTGTCTTTAAGAAGTTTGCGGTTTGGAAGCATTGTCAACGGATCATGTAGGGAGAGAAATTCTGCTTCAAGAAGCGCAGCATGTTCTAGCGTTTTATCCTCAAGAAGGCATAAGCCGCCGATTTTTTCACCGTCTGTGTCTATCAGGGGGATCATCTGGATTTTTACCCATAATTCCAGTCCTGATATTTTAGTGTTGTATGGACCGTTGTAGACGGCCATTTTACCGTTTTTCAGGTTTTCTGTCATCGCCTTTATGGGGCGCTGGTCAGGCAGTTCGTATAGGTTGAGGCCAACGAGCATCTTTTTTTCTGTATGCATGATATAGCAAAGAGCAGTATTGCAATCGGTTATATTAAAATCATTATCGTAGTAGAATGATCCTATGGGTGTCTGCTCAAACATCATAATATGCTGTCTGTCGCTTAGCTGTAACTGCTCCCTGGTGTCTGTATACAGCAGTTGTGCTTTGATCTCATTGAGAATTGTCGTATGTATTTGCCGGATTGCACTGCTGACGAAAAACAGAAACAGTGCGGTCAATATAAACATGGAGTTGTAGATGATGCCGTCCAAAAGGGAGAGCTGGATTAGCAGCGGCAGTAGAAGTGTATAAAGATATATATGTGAAAGCCTTCGGTCCGGGGCCAGAGAGGTGACTGCTCCGGCACTGAGACCAACAATGACTATGGTCAGAAACATAGTATATGCAGGCTCATCCTTGAGGATAAAAAGCATGGGAGCCAGGCCCCATATCAGTGCCGAGGCGATCACTCCGGAGCAGAATCTGAAATACCACTTCTTTCTTGTATACCTGTTTGGATTTTTCTTGTACATATAGGTATCTGCAAAGCGGATGATCACGATAGTTACAACCGCGCTATACCATATTCCTATAGGCAGATGGTCTGAAAAGGGAGAGAAGACAACAACAAGAAAGGTCGCTATAAACAGTATGGCAAAAAGTGACAGATAGAGATTTGAGTACAACAGATCCAATACTTTACTTCTGATATTTTTAGGGTAGGAAAGTCTGTTGAGGGCAAACAGTGATAAAATTGAATCAAGTGCTGACTGTTGTTTCATAGATGTATAATACACTTTTTTACATAAGGAGACCTCTAAAAACCTCATACCGTTTTAGCGACATTCCTGTAAAAAGAGTACTAAAAAGAGAGTTTGTGGTTAAAATAGTAGGTGTTTGAAAACATGCCGAATTCACTGCTTTTTGAACCACAGGTAAGCATTGCACCCAAAGTGAACGTATTGTAGTCGTTAAGTATATAGGTTATGATCGGTGAAATAAAACGTGAATTTTGATCGTTGAAGCTTTCTATATAAAGCAGTGATGCATCAAGAAAAAGGTTGAAACTGTAGCTCAGTGTCGTAGCCATATAGAAATGTAAATAGAGAAGGTTGGGCGACATACTCATCTCCCAGGTAGTTCACCCCGTCACCGATAAAAGTGGCAAAAAAATTGTCATAGGTATAATTACTGCGCAAACGCAGTCGATTGTAGTTGTAGAGATAGGTAGTGTCACTGCCGGGGAAAACAGAACCCTATGAAACAGTATAGTCGGTGTTGCTTACGGTGTAGTCGAACTCGGCCAGTAGTTTTGGTGTGAGAGTCAGGGCGAGTGTGGGTGTGGGTGCGGGTGTTTTAAGCCATTGAGCAGGGCGCCGTCGTTTTACCGCAGTCTGACGGACCGTGAAAGAGGGTGAATTCACCCTTTTCAATCATAAGGCTGATATTTTTAAGGGCATGTACCTCGCGGGACTCACCCCTGTAAAAGTATTTCTGAACGTTTTCAAGTCTGATCATGTATCTGTCTTTATCACCTCGACCAGGTTTAATGTTTTGATTTTCCTCAGCGGCAAAATAACACTCAAAACAGAAGCGCTATAGGTACAAAAGTGCCGCATAGCCGAGCAGTGCCCCGACGGTATAGCCCACAAGCCCTACAAAAAGTGCTTTCAAAGATATTTGAAGCCGTATATGTCTGTAGCTCATACCGACAGCACA
>MZGN01000111.1 GCA_002085085.1 Helicobacteraceae bacterium 4484_230 | reverse complement strand
CGTGATTTCAGTGTAACCGTGCAGCAGATGATACGGGAGAAAAAAGAAGAGGCGCTGGAAAAACTGGCAAAGCGTTTTGAAAGAAAAAACAATGCACTGCAAAAACGCTACCAAAAAGCCCTTGCAAGAGTAGAAAAAGAGGAGTCGGACGTAACTGCCAAAACGACTGACACGGCCATCTCCATAGGGATGGCGATATTCGGGGCAATATTCGGCTCCAAAAACTCTGCCGTATCCAGGGGCTCCAGAGCACTCCGGGGAGGCAAAGGCGTCATTAAAGAGCGCGCCGATGTTGCACGGGCACAGGAAGCGCTCGGTCTTATCGAAGAGGAGATGCAGAAACTGGAAGAGGAGTTTGAACTTGACAGCAGACAGCTTGCAATACGCTTCTCGCCTGAAGCCTATCCGATAGAGACTTTTTTTATCAAACCCCGAAGATCGGATATAACCGTTGAGAGAATCACTCTGCTCTGGGAGCGGTAAATTGGGTTGCCTCCAAAAAATGATCTATAATATTGATAAATAGGCACCTCCGGAAACCCTGAACGGTTTCGGGTATTATTCCTTTGTAACCATGCCTAGGGTATAATCGGAAAAACTTATAACGGCAACGCAGTATGATAAATCTGAAAGATCCAAAACTATATATAAATCGTGAGCTCTCGTGGCTTCAGTTCAACACCCGCGTACTCAAACAGGCCCAAGACAGATCCCAGCCCCTTCTTGAACGTCTTAAATTCCTGGCTATCTATGGAACAAACCTGGATGAATTCTACATGATCCGGGTCGCCGGACTCAAAAAACTTTTCACGGCCGGTGTTATCGTTTCGGGGGCAGACCGCCTCACGCCGCTTCAACAGCTGCGTGAGATACGCGGATACCTTCACAAAGAGCTGCAGGTCGTGGAGTATACGCTGGGAGAGATCTTTAAAGAGCTGGAAAAAGAGGGCCTTTTCCTCAAAACCTTCAGCAGTGTAAACCAGCATGAGAGAAACAGGCTCAACCGCTATTTTTATGAAAATATCTACCAGGTCGTCGTACCCATCGCTATCGACGCCACACACCCTTTCCCGCATCTGAACAATCTCAGTTTCGGGCTGATAGTCAAACTTCTGGACAGTGAAGACGAGAACATAGAGCGCTTCGGAATCGTCAGGATACCGCGTTCACTTCCCCGTTTTGTAGAGCTTGACAGCGGTACATATGTACCCATAGAGAGTATCGTGGCCGAACACATAGAAGACCTTTTTCCAGGCTACACGATGCTGAAATATACACCGTTTCGGGTTACGAGAAATGCAGATATCACAATTGAGGAAGAGGAGGCGGATGACTTTATGGAGATCCTCGAGGAGGGGTTGAAGCTGCGGAAAAAAGGCGAACTCGTCCGTCTGGAACTCGGCTTCGATACTGATGATGAACTGCTCGGCTTTCTAAACCGCCATACCAATGTCTACAAAAACGATATCTACCACTTCCAGAACGTCCTCAACCTCGGCAGCCTCTGGCAGATAGTGACCAATAAAGATTTTGCCCATCTTACCCTGCCGTCTTATACACCGAGAACCCTGCCGCCACTCGATAGAAACGACAGCATCTACTCTATTTTGGACAAGCAGGATATCCTGCTGTACCACCCTTATGAAAGTTTTGAACCGATCATCAAATTTATCCAAACCGCCGCGAAAGATCCGGATGTCGTCTCTATCAGAATGACTCTCTACAGAAGCGGAACAAACTCGCCAATCGTGCAGGCTCTTATGCAGGCTGCCGAATCAGGCAAGCAGGTAACCGCCATGGTAGAACTGAAGGCGCGCTTCGATGAAGAGAATAATGTCATCTGGGCCAAAGCCCTTGAAAATGCGGGGGCACATGTTATTTACGGCATTCCCGGTTTTAAAGTGCATGCCAAAGCCGCGCTGGTAACAAAAAAGGTCGGTAAAGGGCTGAAGCAGTATGCACACCTGGGCACAGGCAACTATAATCCGGCAACTGCAAAAATCTATACAGACTTCAGCTATATGACTTCAAAAGACGAGATCACCAATGATCTGACACGCTTTTTTCACTTTCTGACAGGCTTCAGCAAAAAAGGCAAACTCAATAAACTGTTCATGTCTCCCACCCAGATCAAACCCAGACTACTGGAGATGATCAAAAACGAAGCTTCCAAGGGCGATGAGGGACACATTATCGTCAAAGTAAACTCCCTGGTCGATGAAGATGTAATCAGGGCACTCTACAAGGCTTCACAGGCCGGTGTAAAAATAGAGTTGATAGTTCGCGGTATCTGCGCCCTGCGTCCCGGCATCGAAGGGGTAAGCGAGAATATAAGGGTAATTTCCATTATCGGCAAATATCTCGAACATCCCCGTGTAGTCTACTGCAAACACGCCTCTCCCCGACTCTATATCTCCAGTGCGGACTGGATGCCGCGAAATCTTGTACGCCGCATCGAGCTTCTAAATGGAATCGAGGACGGAGAACTTGCAGACAAACTGCTTCAGATACTGCAGTTGCAGTGCAGTGATAACGTGCTTTCACATGAGCTTCAAAGCAGTGGAGGCTATAAAAGCAAATATCATAAACAGTCAGAAAATGCTGGAGAACTACACCAACAAGATCTACAAAGCTGTAAAAAAAGAGAAACTGAACTATGCGCAGCGGCTTGCCGCACGACTGCTCAAGGAGAGCTAGGCACGTCTGTGCCCAATATTGAACACAAAGGAGACAGCAGATGCTTCACCAGTTTAAAAAGTGGGATCCGGATATAGGTAAAAACAGCTGGATAGCCAAAAGTGCAGATGTTATAGGGAATGTAACTATGGGCGCAGAGTGCTCTGTGTGGTTTGGGTGCGTGGTAAGGGGTGATGTCCACCGCATCACCATCGGAGACCGTACGAATATACAGGATCTCACCATGATTCATGTAACCCATTATAAAAAAACCGATATGAGTGACGGCAATCCAACTATTATCGGTAGCGACGTAACCGTCGGTCATCGCGTCATGCTGCACGGCTGCACGATCGAAGATGCCTGCCTGATCGGCATGAGTGCAACCATTCTTGACGGGGCGGTGATAGGCAGAGAGTCCATTGTAGGCGCCGGTGCGCTGGTAACGAAAAATAAAGTTTTTCCGCCGCGCTCGCTGATTGTCGGCTCACCGGCAAAAGTGATACGGGAACTGAATGATGAAGAGGTGGCCGAGCTTTATGCCTCTGCAAAACGCTATGTTACGTTCAAAGACGACTACAGGCTTTTAAACTAGATTAGGTACGGTAATCCGCATTGATCTTGACATACTCATGGCCGAGATCACATCCATATGCCGTAAAACTGCCGTCTTGAAGCCCAAGGTCACAGGTTATCCCAAAAGCATCTCTTTTCATCACCTCTGCTGCCTGCGCCTCTGTTGTTTCATCAAACAGAATTTCGCCTTTTTTATAAACACATATATCATCAAACCAGATAGAGAGATACTCCTCATCACACATCGCACCGCTGGCGCCGATGGTTGAAGCTATGCGCCCCCAGTTGGGGTCCTCTCCATAGAGTGCCGTTTTTACCAGCAGCGAATTGGAGAGTGCTTTCGCGGCAATCTCGGCGTCACGGTTGTTTACGGCGCCGTCGACCCTGTAGGTGACCAGTTTTGTAGCCCCCTCTCCGTCAGCGACCATAAGCTTTGCCAGATGCAGCATGATCTTGTAAAGCGCATCTTTAAATGCAGCATGATCGAACGCACCGCTCTTACGGTTGCTCAACAACAACACCGTATCATTGGTGGAGGTATCCCCGTCAACACTGGCGGCATTGAATGTCAGAGGTGTCACCTCATCCAGAATAAGCTGCATAGTTTTGGCATCCACATCGGCATCGGTAGTGATAAAACAGAGCATAGTAGCCATTGCCGGATTGATCATTCCTGCACCTTTGGCCATAGCACCTATATGAAAACTGTTTCCGTCTTCAAGCTCCACTTTGTATGCAATAGTCTTTGCGTACGTGTCTGTGGTCATAATAGCCTCTGATGCGGCAACTGCATTGCGGCTGCTCAGATCAAAAGAGAGTGATGCGGAGATGATCTTCTCTTTTGGCAGGCGCACGCCAATAACCCCGGTCGAACTCATCAGAGGATTTACTATCTGCGGGTTTCTCAGCTTCATCTCCCCAAGTATCTCGTCAATATCGGCAATCCCGGCTTTTCCCGTCATCGCATTGGCATTTTTTGCATTGAGGAGAATAAAATTTGTCCGAAACTCTCCCTTTGTCTCAAAATGGCGAATCGGCGCTGCCGTCATCTTGTTTGTGGTAAATACAGATGCAATATCGCAAAGTCCGTCCGAATAGATAAATGCCAGGTCTTTTGCACCGTTTGGCTTCAGTCCTGCGGCAATTCCATCAGCATAAAACCCTTCAGAGGCGCAAACGCCCCCTGCAATCTCTTTTAATTTATACATAACGAAGCTCCTGTGGTTTTTGTCTTTTAAGTACAATCTCTTTTGTTGTCTGAATCCCTTTTTGTGTTCCTATAACCAGCAGTCTGGATTCGCTTGTGACCAAAACTTCACCTTTTGGCATCGCCAAAAATCTGCCGTCTTTTTTTACTATGGCAACAACAGAGACATTGGCGATCTGGCGCAGGTGCGTCTCTTTCAGTTTTCGTAAAACCAGCCAGCTGTATTTGGGGACAAAGATCTCCTCCATATCCAGAGGGGTATCGCTTTTGTATAAAAACTCTTCAAGCAGGTTTTCCATCTCTGGACGCGACGCCATCGCACCTATCCTCTGCGCCGTAAGCTTTGTGGGCGAAACAACCGTATCTGCTCCCAGTTTTTTCAGCTTTTCTACATCACTCATGCTCTCGGCCGAACTGATCATGTAGTATTTGCTCGGCAGGAAATGCTCCTTTTCGAAAAGACGTATCGAAGCGATTATGGCGATATTGTCCGCTATTGAATCGGAGAGGGTGATAACCCCTTTTGCAGAGCTTAAATGGGATTTCAGCATTGCCATTTCCGTATGAGGCTCTTCACTCAAAAAAGCCGGATACTTGTACTGCCTTGCTATCTGCTCCATATCTTCTCTCGGGTCTACGACAACAAAAGGAATATGGTTCTCTCTCAGCTGCTTGGTCACTTCAATCGTATAATCATTATGGTAACAGACTACATAGTGTTTTTTAAGACGCGCTATTTTATAAAGCATTTTGCGTTCCTTTAAGACTTTGGCGATACTTCCGCGATTGAGCTCATTGACCATAATACCTATAGCCATGGAAAAAACGGCGAAACCGGCAATAATGAGGGTGATTGTAAAGATTCGTCCAATATCTGAAATCGGAGCTATTTCACCAAATCCGACAGTCGTAAAGGTGATCCCCGTCTGATAAATAGCATCCATTAGCGTAAAATCTTCGATCGCCATATAGCCGACTGTGCCTATAAGCATCATTGCTACGGTAAAGATCAGTGGAAGCCTGAAAGCCTTCAGGTGGGTATAAAGGTCGGGGAGAAGTTCTCTGTCAGGTTTGGGAGATGACTCCCAGTGTAGGAAGTTTCGAATCTTTGTGCCCAGATTCAAAGCATAACCTTTTCTAAAAGATTATGCGTTTTTCTTCAACGTGCGAAGCTCGGAAGCGGAGATCTTGATTTTTTTGGTAGAGCCGTCATCAAGCGTGATACGTACTGTTCTAAGATTAGGCAAAAAACGTCTTTTTGTTCTGTTTTTTGCGTGAGATACGTTGTTTCCGCTCATTGGGCCTTTACCACTGATAGCACATCTTCTTGCCATTGTCAGGCTCCTTGCGTAAATTTTAGTGGCGAATTATACCGTTCGCAAAGTAAATAGAACCTTAAGGTGCATGGCGTTACAATACCTCAAAAAAATACGGGGATGCAATGTTAGTAGCACCGAGTGTATTATCTGCCGATTTCGGCAACCTGGATAGAGATGTCAAAGCAATCTGTGAAGCAGGCTGCGACCTGGTACATGTAGATGTAATGGATGGGCACTTTGTCCCGAACCTTACCATCGGACCCGTAGTCGTTTCCGCTATAGCCAAAGCAGCAAGCAAACCCCTTGATATTCACCTGATGGTTGAAAACAATACTTTCTTTGTCGATCTGTTCGCTCCGTTCAAACCACGATATATCTCCTTTCATATAGAAGAGGAAAAAAACCCGCATCGCCTGGTGCAGTATATAAGAAGTCTTGGAATCAGACCTGCGATAGTTTTAAACCCGCACACACCTGCCGAAGCGGTAGAATACCTGCTTCCAAGTGTTGACATGGTACTTGTCATGAGTGTAAATCCAGGTTTTGGCGGCCAGAGTTTCATACCTGAAGTCGTAGAGAAGATAAAACGCCTGAAAGTGCTGCGCGACCGTATCAACCCGGAATGCCTGATCCAAATAGACGGCGGTGTTAACGATGTCAATATTGAGATGCTGGATGGTGCCGGAGTCGACATCTGTGTTGCCGGCAGCTATGTCTTCAAACATGCCGAAGGGCTGAAAAAAGCGATTGACAGTCTAAAAGTATGAAGACAGTCTTGTGAGAGTAAAAATATGCGGCATCACCACTCTTGATGATGCCATGACTGCTATCGATGCCGGTGCAGACGCACTGGGTTTTGTCTTCTATCCGCCGTCACCACGCTATATTGCACCGGAAACGGCAGCAGATATTATCAGATCGCTGCCTCCGTTTGTTGAAAAAGTCGGACTTTTTGTCAATGAAAGCGCAAAAAGCATTAACGATATATCAGAACGTTCACAAATCACCTTGGCCCAGCTCCATTTTGACATAGATGACCTGCTTTTAAATGAACTGAATATCCCGTACCTTCGTGTAGTGAGGGCAGGTTCAAAAAAAGATGCTCTTCTCCATCACGATGAGTACCGCATCGTAGATGCATACTGCGAAGAGTACGGAGGCATGGGAAAGCGTCTGAATCTGGAGTGGTTTGAAGATATGGACTGCTCTAAGATCATATTGGCCGGAGGTCTTTCACCGGACAATGTCGAAGAGTGTCTCCATTACGGTTTTTATGCCCTTGATGTCAGCAGCGGAGTTGAGATATCCAAAGGGGTTAAAGATCCAAAAAAAGTTTCTGTTTTTATACAAAAGGCAAAAGCCGGATGAGACTAAAACATAAAAGCCAGCTTCTGCTTTCCAAAAAAGGCTTGCCTGCAAAGCAGCTTGAAGCGGAACTGGATGAGCCGATAGAGCTGAGTCTGGAACTATTCAAGGCACAGGGGCTTGAACTGGTGGAAAAGGACGGCAAATACTATTATGCAACCGTATTTACCGACCTTGAAAAGGCCGACTTCTGCATTGTAGATATAGAGACAAACGGTTCCAA
>MZGN01000110.1 GCA_002085085.1 Helicobacteraceae bacterium 4484_230 | reverse complement strand
GGAAATATGCACTAAAAGCAACCTCGGAAATATTGATAAAATAGATATGTTTTTTGGTATGATTGAAAACTATAAATACAGGCATAGAACATAAGGATGAAAATACAGGTCTATGAAGATACTAATCTTCATAGTGCGGTGTATCACTCAAATTATCTCAATTTTTGCGAAAGTTATAAGAAGATTGAAAAATTATCAATGTTGCCAGTTAAAAGGATTTACAATGGGAAAATATGGAGAAGTAGCTATAACTGCCGTAGGGATGATTGGAAGCAAAATAGCAATTGACCCTGTTGAAGCCTGGAGACTTGCCGCTCTTAAAGTTTTTCCAAATAGTGAATCTTCACGGAAAAAAGGTTGCCCTAAGAGTACCTTTTTAGGTTTGTGTGAGAATGGATATATTGTCAATGTAGCAGCAGGAAGTTATACCCGCTCGGAAAAAAACAAGGAGTATGCTGTTAAGGCATTGGATTTATTGGCGGATAATTCCGAGTTGGCACTGGACAAAAACAAGCTATGGAAAAAAGTGATGAACGGAGTTGAAAAGAAACAGAATGGTCAAATGGATGTTGTGACTGCGCTTTGGAACAATGGAATGATCGATAAAAGTAATGGAGCCATATAGAGTGGTATTTACTGAGATGGAAAAAGTAAACATATGATAGAAGATGGTCTTTTGAGGGAATATGCAAGGAGGGCGGAAACGGAAGGAATTATGAATAAGTCAAATTTTTTAAGATGGTTCAGGAAAATTGAACAACAAAGTGCAGCTCAAAACAGGCTTTATAAGGCCTGGGATGAACGATATTCTGATGTAATGAAGGAAAAGCAATGAAACTCACCCTCGAAACACTCGAACGCTGGCTTTGGGACTCTGCCGACCTGATGCGGGGTCACATTGACAGCTCCGACTTCAAAAACTACATCTTCGGGCTGCTTTTTCTGAAGCGTGCCAATGACCAGTTTTTTGAGGAAGCCAACCTTGCGGTGCAGGAGGAAGGCATCAGTCTTGAGGAGGCTCTTGAAGATGAGGATTATCATCAGTTTTTCATTCCCAAGGCAGCCTATTGGAAAGAGCTGACCAAAAAGACCGAGAACATCGGGCAGGCTCTTGACAAAGCCTTTGCCGCCATTGAAGAGATAAACCCGCAGCTTGAAGGGGTGATGACTGCCGTACATTTTGGTGACAGCGAGAAGCTCCCTGACAATCTGCTCTCAAGACTGCTGCAACACTTCAACAAATACTCCCTTGCCAATGCCGACCTTGAGAACCCTGACATACTAGGGAATGCCTATGAGTATCTCATCAGAGAGTTTGCTGGTGATGCGGGTAAAGCGGGTGGTGAGTTCTATACGCCCAAAGAGGTAGTGAAACTGGTGGTAGGTCTCATCAAACCCGAAGCGGGCAACAGCATCTACGACCCCACCTGTGGTTCGGGCGGGATGCTCATCGAGTCTGCCCACTACATCAAAGAGCACGGCGGTGTGGTGGACAAGTATATCAATGCTTCACTTTTTGGTCAGGAGAAGAACCTCGGTACCTGGGCGATTGCCAAAATCAATATGATTGTTCATAACTTTATCGATTCCGACATCCGAAAAGGCGATACGCTTGCCCATCCGCAACATACCCAGAACGGTGAGTTGATGACTTTTGACAGGGTCATCGCCAATCCTCCCTTTTCTCTCAAAAAGTGGTGGGCTCCTGCCGAAGTGGACATCAAGACCGACGAAAACGGCAAGGAGATAGCGCCCAAGTACAATGATGTGGTCACCGACGAGTACGGGCGTTTCAAGTACGGCATTCCTCCAAGGGGTTACGGCGACCTCGCTTTCGTGCAGCATATGATAGCCGTGCTCAAACAGAACGGTCGGATGGGTGTGGTATTGCCTCACGGCATCCTCTTTCGAGGTGGAACGGAAGGGAAGATACGTAAAGGCATCCTCGAAGATGACCTCATAGAAGCTATCGTCGGATTGCCTGAAAAGCTCTTTTACAATACGGGCATCCCCGCTTCCATCCTCATCATCAACAAGAACAAGCCTGAGAGCCTCAAGGACAAGGTTGTCTTCATCGATGCGAGTAGTGAGTACAAAGATGGTAAGAATCAGAATACCTTGACAGATGATAATATCAAAAAAGTGGTCGAGGCATACAATCTCGGAGCAGGGATTTTAATCCCGTCCAACAATGATTTAAACGGGACTGAAGTCCCTACTCCAGCCATTGACAAGTTTATGAGACTTGTCGATATTGATGAAATCCGTGAAAATGACTACAACTTGAACATCGCCCGCTATATCGACACCTCCGAGCCTGAAGAGATTGTGGACATCAAAACGGTGCTGAGTGAGATAGCCGAGCTTGAAGCCAAAGAGAAGGCGATAGACAATGAGCTGGACGGTTATCTCAGGGAGCTTGGATATGAGTGAGATCGTTATTTATGAGAACGGAGATGTACGACTGGAAACAGCCGTGGAGGGTGAGAGTGTTTGGCTCAGTCAGAAACAGCTGTGCGAGTTGTTTGATAGGGACAAGTCGGTTGTTTCCCGGCATATTCGTAATATTTTCAAAGAGGGTGAACTCGACAGAGATTCAGTTGTTGCAAAAAATGCAACAACTGCCGCCGATGGCAAAACCTATCAGGTAGACTACTACAACCTCGATATGATCCTGTCGCTTGGGTATCGCATCAACAGCAAACGAGCCACACAGTTTCGTCAATGGGCGACGAAAGTGCTTAAAAGATATTTAATCCAGGGCTACGCGCTGGACAAAGAATGGCTGAGAAAAGAACAACTCGATGAGCTTTCTCAAACGCTTCAGGTGATTCGCCAGACTTTGAGTAGCAAAGCCCTGAGCATCGAAGAAGCCAGAGGTTTCGTCGAGATCGTCAGCGACTACGCCCGCAGCTGGGCGTTGTTGCAGGGGTATGACGAACAGACGTTGCAGGAGGTGATCCAGACGAAAACGCAGCGTTTCGTTCTGGATTACGACGAAGCAAAAGCTGCCATTGCAGAGCTCAAAAAGGCACTCGTCGCCAAAGGAGAAACGACAGGACTTTTCGGTCAGGAAAAAGCGGGGGAATTCAGGGGAAATCTGATGGCGATCTATCAGAGTTTCGGCGGAGAGGATTTGCTGCCGTCTGTAGAACAGAAGGCGGCGAATCTGCTTTACTATGTCATCAAGGGACACCCCTTCAACGATGGAAACAAACGCATAGGTGCTTACCTCTTCGTGCTTTTTCTACACAAAAACGGCGTACTCCACAAACCAAATGGGGAACCCAAAATCAATGACAACGCCCTGGTATCGCTGGCACTGCTCGTCGCTACCTCCGCGCCCGAACAGAAAGATATCATCATCAAGCTGATTATGAATATGCTTTATGAGGATGAAATATAATGTCGGTTAGAGAGGGGTATAAGCAGACGGAGATTGGGGTGATTCCTGAGGAGTGGGAGGTTGTTAGGCTCGATGAAGTTTGTTCTCAGATTATAGGAGGAGGTACTCCGAGTAAGAAGAATCCCGTATACTGGGATGGGGATATTCCTTGGGCTACTGTCAAAGATATGGATGGTTCAAAATATTTAAGCTCTACAGGAGACACAATTACTGAAATAGGATTAGTAAATAGCTCCGCCAATCTTATACCTGCAAATAACATCATCACTGCAACACGAATGGGTATTGGTAGATTTTTTATCAATTTGGTTGATATGGCTATCAATCAGGATTTGAAGGCACTCATAGTTGATACTTCTACATTTCATAAGGATTATATTTTTTGGTCATTACAAGCAAAATCTAAGCAACTTGAAGAGATGGGTACAGGGACAACTGTTAAAGGTGTTAGCTTGTCAGAGTTTAAAAAATTGAAGTTAGTAAAGCCACCCCTCCCGGAACAACAAAAAATCGCCGCCATCCTCACCGGTGTCGATAACAAGATAGCGGTCATCGATGAACAGATAGCCAAGACCGAAGCGCTTAAAAAGGGGCTGATGCAGAAGCTTCTGAGCGAGGGCATCGGGCATATGAGAGCCGTTAAGTCAGACGACAACTGCTTGTCGTCTGTAGGCTCGGAACCAGAGGCGTTGTGCCATGGCACCGCCGACGGCTTCAAGGAGAGTGAGATTGGGAGGATACCGAAGGAGTGGGAGGTATCATTACTCAAAAATATGTGTATTAACATAACAGTAGGAATTGCAACATCTACATCTAAACATTGCATAGAATCTGGCGGGATACCTCTATTAAGAAACCAAAATATTTTAGAAAATAAAATCGATACAACTGACCTTCTTTATATCAATCACGAGTTTGATAATGACAACAAAAGTAAAAGACTGAAAGCTGGCGACATTCTAATAGTAAGAACGGGATACCCTGGTATAAGTGCAGTTGTCGATAAATCAATGGAAGGCTGGCAGACATTTACAACGCTTATTGCTAGACCAGATAAGAATAAAATAAATTCAGACTATATGGCATATTATTTAAATTCTGATATTGGGAAGAGTGTGATTACAGGGTTACAAGCAGGAGGAGCACAAAAAAATTTAAATGTTTCATCAATCAATAAGTTGAAAATTGCTATTCCTTCTCTTTTAGAGCAAAAACAAATCGCTGCCATCCTCTCCACTACTGACGAAAAACTCGACACACTTCGAGAGAAAAAGTCCCGATACGAAAAGCTCATGTTGACGGGGGAAGTAAGAGTAAAACCATATAATGAAGCTGCAAAGGAGATAAAATGAAACGTAATATGGACTTGATTAAAGAGATAATGCTTGCTATTGAAAATGATGATTTTAAAGCTGAAATAGAAGGCTATAATGAACAAGAGGTCTTATTTCACAAAAAATTATTGATAGATGCAGGATACTTAAATGGTATAACGCATAATGATACTTCTGCCGCGCGACCGACTGTAGCTGCTGCTTTTATAAAAGATATAACTTGGGAAGGCTATGATTTTTTGGAACTCCTAAAAGATGATGAAAAATTTGCTTTTTTGAAGGATATCGGCAAAAAGCTCTCACTTGAAGCACTGAAAAGTGCCACTAAAATTGCTATAACTACAGCACTTACTTAAAGTGAAACAAATATGAGTGAATACACCCAATCCGAACTGCCAGCCATCGAACTCTTTGCTAAGCTTGGCTACGACTATTTTGATGCCATAGGGAGAGGAACCGAGACTTCAGTCTCGGAAATGGTGAGACTAAAGTCTAACCTCCGTTCATAAGCTTATATGACTTGTCAATATGGAAATGAATAGATAGCCAAAAGCAATCAAATGTTTGACTTATATATATAAATAATTATATAATAAATAATATTTATCAGGTAAAGGATGAAGCAATGCGCTCATTGGCACAACTAAAAAAACAACAGGTGGGACTTAGATTACCCGTATACCTAATAGAACAGATAGATGAATTTACCAAAGAGTATAACTTGAACAGAACAGACATCATTATCGAGTCTATAAAGTCATATCTCGAAAAACAAGAGGCTCAAAAGCTCTATGATGAGTTTGACATGGCGTGCAAAGAACTCAAAGAGGTTTTAGATGATCCTAAAAAAGCAGATGAACTACAGACACTGGATGAGTTGCTAGATGAGTTATAGCCTTGTAGCTTTACCTACTTTTGCTTTAAAATTAAAAAAATTAGCTAAAAAATATAAAAAAATCAAATATGATTTACAAAATTTGAAACAAGAGTTAAGTAGCAATCCAAAAATAGGCATAGCCCTACAGCACAACTGTTATAAAATAAGAGTTGTCAACTCCTCTACTTCTACGGGTAAAAGTGGTGGTTTTAGAGTGGTGTACTATTTTGTAGATGAAAATAAAAAAGTATATCTGATGACCATCTACTCTAAAACACAAAAAGAAAACCTGTCAGACAATGAGCTGCTAGAGCTTCTAAAAATCAATGGATTATACACTTGAGCGAATACACCCAATCCGAACGCCCAGCCATCGAACTCTTCCAAAAGCTCGGCTACGACTACTTCAATGCCAAAGGGGAGATGTACGAAGTGGTACTCCAAGAACGCCTCGAAGCCTCCCTCAAACGCCTCAACCCGTGGCTAAGCGAGAACAACCTTCAAAAGGTACTGCGTAAAATCACTTCCATCACAGGCAGCTCTCTTATGGAGATAAATTCCGAGACACACCAGCTCAT
>MZGN01000109.1 GCA_002085085.1 Helicobacteraceae bacterium 4484_230 | reverse complement strand
TCACGAAGCCGCTTCAGGGTCGGCACAAGTGTCTCCCCATGGTAAATATTGATCTTGAAAAGAGTTCCCGCACTGGCTTTGATAACCAGAGGGGAGAGCTTGGCACTGTTACGCTTGGGCAGAACAATGCCGTCGATACTGCCGGCAGCGGCAGAGCGTATGATCATGCCGAGATTCTGCAGATTCTGCGGATTCTGTATGCCGTCAAGCGCCAAAAGCCGGAAACTTTCCGGCAGTTGCGCAGGAATCCTGTCGGCATCGAGATAATTGGCTGCCGCTATGTCGGCAGCAACCCCCTGGTCCTGCCTGCTGTTTTTGGAGATCCTTGACAGTTGGGCCCTGGTGTGCATCCTGACTTCTATACCCCGCTTTTTAGCTAATGCCAGTATCTGCTTTATCGTACCGTCTTGCCTGTTGCTCTCAGCCATATGCACTTTGTGAAAATCTATACTTTCATCCTGAAGCATTTCAAGTAAGACATTTCGTCCATACACCGTGATCAGACTCTCAAAAAAAGCCTTTTTTTCTTTATACGCCTGCGTGTCCTGCATACCAAACCTTTTTTAAAAATCTACCGAAAAACCTATACCCATATTATAGCCGTCAAGCCCTTTGCCGTTTATCTTGTTCAGCTCAAAAAAATAACGCCTTATGCCAAAAGGCTTATTCTCGGTATACCAGTAGGCAACAGCACCCAGCTCTCCGTAAGAACTCAGCTTAGCCACGCCGGTAATATCACCGCCAAGATAGTTGCCGTTTATATATCCCTCCATGGTCATATACATACCGTCATAGGCATAAAGCTTCGGGGACTCGGCACCTATATTGACTGACGTTACACTTGATTGGGTCGAGAGTGAAGCCAGATCCAAAATATTAAAATCCGTATTGGTCTTATACCAGGCAAAATCGAGTTTCGCGTAGGGCTTAAAGCCCCTGAACTCTTTTTGATAGAAGAGCTGAAACATATATTTATATGAGAAGTTGTCGTTACCGTCCAAAAAGGATCCGATAAGATCACCGACCTCATCATCCGTATCACGCAATGTGATATTTACACGCGAATAGATCACTTCCGCCCCAAACAGCACGTCGAGATCAAATTCTGTCCTGTAGCGTACTCCGAACCCTGCGCCTATCGTATATGTACGCAGCATATTTTCCATCGTCAGCTCAATATTGTTTTGTTGCAATGGAGACTGGACCTGTGAAGTTATCTTTGTCTCACTGTATCCCACTCCACCTAGAAAAAAAAGATTCCAATGCTCTTCAAACGGTTCAAAATGGTAGATCAAGGGCAGGTGCAGGATGCGCATCTCCGCATCTGCATCGGTAAAGCGGTAAAGACCGGAATTCAGACCATCATGCGAAGTGAAGATCATTATCGCATTGATATTGGCAAGGTAGGCTTTTTTGGCAGCATCTCCGATGCTCTCGGCATTTACAAAAGAGAAAAGTGCGAATAAAAAGATAAAAAAACGCACTGGGGCACCTTTCTTAAAACAGTATACTCAGATATAAATTCATCGTAAGCTTGTTGTTGCCGATAGCAGGTGTAGGGTTGTCATCATTGACATAATTGACAACGAACCTGAGTGCAAGAGACTCTCCTATCGGCAGGGCTATATTTCCTTTTGCACGAAAAAGCCAGTCTTTTTTCGGATTCTCAAATCCCGGCATATAAAACAGCTGTCCGGAAAAACGCAGCTCTCTCAAAAGCCATATGCTTTTCATTATATAACGGGCATCCGCACCAAGATAGGCGGCGATATATGAGTTGGATCCATTCTCAACCATTGTGCCGTTCACGTCATAAGGAAAAAACTTCTCTGTCACATTAGATGCTCCCAGTTTTAACTGGAGCCAGACATCACGGCTCTTTTCAAACCGATGGCCGCCGCCGGCTGCAGGATATATGCGCCCTTTTACACCACGGGGCCTGTCATAATCGTATCCGAGCTGTGCAAAAAAGAAATTATTTTTATTGTAATAGTAGTCATGCTCCGCAAAGATTACCCATTCATCCTTGTTGAGTGTTTTGGTAGTATTGACCGTATCGGTCTCTTCATAAGCATAAGAGATGTCAAAAACAGTACGGTGCTTTGTTACTTTATGCACTACATGGGCGGCAAATGAAAGCTTGCGTTTGATATTGCTGCCGCTTTCATATTCCATTCCGATATCTACATTGCCTTTTGTATATGGAAAGAGATTATGCAGTCTGTTGTTTAGCGTATCCTTCTCGTTTACAGAGAGCAAAAAACGGTCTATATATTCGATCTTGATCAGCTCCTCTACATTTCCGTGCTTGATGATGAGCCAGGCGTGGTCTTTGATCCCCACGATCTTTCCGGTTGTCTCTTTTCCTTTATAAAATATATGGTACTCATGCTCCGTCATCAACTGCTCTATATCTGTATAGTCAATGCGTATACTGCCACTGCCGTAGATCAGACTGAATTTCAGATACTCAGAATTAAGCTCGACAACCTGCCCCTGAAGCACAGCCCCTTTGACCGTAATCGTATCGATCTTGACCTTCTTTATTTCAGGAAGAGGTGTCTTTCCGGCATCAAGACGCTCCTGCACCTCTTTCATGATTTTTTCCGTCTCTACCTTCTCCTGCAATTTTCTCTCTTTGGCTATATCTTCGGGAGTGACATCGTCAAGCTTCTCATTTTTTCCGATCATTCCTTTTGTCTGATTATTATCCGCATTCGGGATCGACAGATTTTGCTCAACCGGTATCGGGGTCTGCTTTTCTACAGAAAAAGATGATGCTGTAGAGTTGTCGTCAGAAGCACTTAGCAGCATAACTGCTGCAATCAGGCTGATCCAAAAGCGTATAAGCATCATTTCCCTTTGAAAAAATTACGGTTTTTCCACATATACAGATTAAACGGTTTCAGGATTGACAAAAGCCGACCCTTCTATAATCTTTTTCCACATCTGCGGATCACTCCACTCCTCAATAACGGCATCGCTGAAGACAATCTTCTCAAGTTCTATCACACCCATTGACACGGAATATGCATCTTCTTTAAAGCCTTGTGCGTAACCAGTGTCCGTCTCATGCGCAATTACACTGTGCAGCTTCACTTCCTTCTCACCGTTAACAGCCACAGTGTTGCAAAGCAATCTGTCCACCATAAGAAATATTACCCTGCTGAACTGTTCGGCCGAAGGGGATACCGGCAGCTGAACCCAGCGCTCAGAGTGCTTTTTCATATCGGCAATAAACTCTTTGTCATCCTGCTCCCAGATAGTGACAGCATGGTCAAAACTCTCTATCAGCTCTTTCATATGCAGCTTCATCAAACCAAAATCGTAGACCATTTGACCATTATCCAGAAAATTCGACTCAAAAAGAAGTTCTACTTTATAAGAGTGGCCATGCAAAGATGCACGACAGCGTTTTGAAGAGCAGCCTCTGACTATATGGGCATTTTCAAATTTAAACAATTTGCGAATTATCAAAAAATTTCCTTTTTTGGAAAATCGTGAAACGTAAAGCGTAAATGGGTATTGAACCAGACGTCCATCTGCCTCCTTTCACGTTTCACGTTTTACGTTTTGTGAGCCACAAGACTACACCCCTTTATTAGCGTCCCAGATTCGGATATGCAGACGGTCCGAATAGATATAGCCTTTACGTTTGCAAAACTCTATTACCGCCTCGGTATTGGCCTCGACTTCAGCCTTCGTACCGCCAAGCGGCATACAGTAGACAGCTTCACTGGGGACATATTTTATAATTTTTTCGATCTCCTTTTCAAGACCGGAGTCTATATGTTCGGCATCTACGGTAAATTTAAAAAAACTCTCTTTCGCATTGGCGGCTATATTGGCAAACACTTCAGGCTTCACCCGTTTTTCATACGGCTCACCGCTATTGGAGAGCTTGACGGAGAGTGCATAGATGCACTCTGCAAAAACAGGGTATTTGACAAAGTCCACAGGTGCCGCACCATTTGTCTCGAAAGTGACCCGGTGGTGATTTTCGACAAGATATTTCAAAAAATCCACAAAAACAGGATTGTCGGCATATATCAGCATCGTCGACACTCCGCCAGTTAAGTCCAAAATGCCTCTTATCTACTGCATAAACAGTATCGCAGCCAAATACCGTTGTGCCGTCAGGCGCTTTTTCGCTACAGCCAAACCCTTCGCACCGCATATTGCATCCGCCAAACCGGAAAAACAGCGAAGGTGTACCAGTATAGCGCCCCTCTCCCTGGATAGAGTAAAAATGTTCTACAAGGTAAAGCATACTACAGGTCTTTACTTAATAATTCAAAATTCAACATTCAAAATTCAACATTATTAAATTCACCCTCCGGTCTCATAAAAAGCCCGTGAAGAAGCCTCTCCGTCATCTTCGCTCCAGCGGTTTTTCTCCGGTTTTGTTCTTACAACTTCTTTCAACACAAGGGCGGCTCCTTTAAGGTCGCCTCTCTGGATAGGCTCCTTGATGCTCATCGCCTCGTCAAAATAGAGACACGGTATCAGCTGTCCTTCTGCACTGAGACGGATACGGTTGCAGGTTTTGCAAAAATCGTCTTCGTACGGCTCGATGATGCCAAACCTGTAGCCGTCATCTGTCTTATAGTAATGTGAAGGGGAGTGGCCGTCAAACCCCTCATCTTTATATCCGTATTCTCCGCCGATGATATCAAGAAGTTCATCACTCTTCATCCCTTTGATATCAACATTCGCATGAACATTTTCCATATACTCGATAAAACGGATGGTCATATCCCGCTCTCTGCAATACTCCATAACATCAAGGATTTCACCGTCATTAAGCCCTTTCATCGGAACCATATTTACCTTAACTTTGAGACCAACCCTCAAAGCCTCCTCTACACCCTCAAGTACATTATCCAGCACATCTTTTTGTGCTATTTTAAGCGCAACTTCCGGCTTAAGGGTATCTATGGAGACATTTATACGCTTAAGGCCGGCATCTTTAAGCTTTTGGGCAGTACCTTTAAGCAGATACGCATTGGATGTCATTGCCAGGTCGATCGATGGCTCATAATCAAAGATCATTTTTACAAATTTATCGAGATCTTCGCGCAACAGAGGCTCTCCACCCGTAATACGGATCTTCTTTACCCCCTCATCAATAGCTATCTTTATAAATGCAAAAAGCTCTTCGAAACTCAGGATATTCTCTTTTGGCACCCAGGAAAACGGCTTTTCCGGCATGCAGTACTGACATCTGAAATTGCAGCGTTCGGTTACCGACACACGCAGGTAATCGACCGTTCTGTTATAACTGTCTACTAACACAGGCTTCCTTGTTTATCTATTAGGGTTTTTAGAGGTGTCCTCTATTCAATAGGAGAGATTATAGCTATAAGTTGTTTGGAAGTTCTTGACTTTTATTAAGGGAAGGGGTTGGGTATTAAATTTGTCTATAAAAATAAATCCTCTCCGCAAAAAAGCGAAAAGGATTTAAAAGTGAGCGCAAGCGCTCAATCCAAGAGTGTTTTCTTAGAAGTTGTAGCGAGCTACGAAACGAACGAGGTTGTTACTGTCGTCTTTGCTGTCAGCATCCTGGAAAACGTATGCCGCCAACCAGTTGATACCGCCGGCTTTAACTTTGTAAAGCAGTTCAAGATCAAGCAGGTTGTCGCCATATGCGTTGTAACCGGCACTTTTACCGCCAGCAGCATTAACTGCCCCATCATCCAGATCAGTATAAGTACCCATAGCAATCAATTTACCTGCGTCACCGAAACCAACTACAGCTTTAAGCAGTCCTGAAACAGCATTCTGCTTAATAGCTACCTGGTTAAGAACAGTTTGTGTAAACAGTGGTGTTTTTACGCCACCTGTGTTTTGAATAGCAAGGCTACCGTCGCTAACATAAGAAACCGCACCGATAATCTTTGCAGGACCAGCTTTAATACCTACTTTTGCACCTGCAGCAGTAGTATCTTCAGTAAAGGTATTTGCATCGATATCTTCCATCATCATACCGCCCTGAACAGCTACACACAGACCCATTGGCGCATCTTTGCCAAGGTCAAGCTGACCGTTAAGCCAGAAAACGTCTGCAGAACCGAGAGAAGCACCACCGCCAGGAGCGCCTGCACTACCGCCAATTTGTGAAAGGTGATAGTAACTTGCAGTAATTGGAAAATAAGGGACTTTTACAGCAGCAGTCAGCATATATGCTCCGCCTGATACCAGACCCATTAGATCTCCATACTCACCCATAGCAGCGCCAGGAGCGTTAAAGTTGCTTCCTGAAACCCAAGCACCAACCAAAGTTGTCAATGGAATGTCTGAGTTTACAAGGAGAGCTGCATCAAAAGTATTTTTGAATACGTTCCAACCCTCAGAGTAAGCAAATGGAGAGAGTGATTTAGGAAGCTCTTGGCGACCCAGTTTCAATGTAGTCTTGCCCATAGTTTTTGTTACATAAAGCTGAGATACATAAGCTGAATTTGTTTTTCCTGCTTTGCCCCACTGCATCATGTCACCAACAACATTTTTCTCCAGACCAAGAGAACTCAGTACATTAACTTCACCATATGTAGCGAAACCGGCACCAAGATCTGCAGCAGCATGCATTTTCAGACCGGCTGAAGCTTTTGAGTTACCAGCATGATCAAAAAGATCTGCGTTTCCAAACTTGTCTACAGTATTATAGTAAAGTACAGCCTGTCCGCCTACTTTAAACTCAACACCATTGTCTGCTGCTTTATCAGCTGCCGCCGCAGCACTTGCCAGTAATAGTGGAGCCGCCACTAGAGATATTATCGTTTTTTTCATTCATTCACTCCTGAATTAATTTGAAATTTAAATCGTTCTTCCAGAAACACAATGTTTCGACCGCCGCTTAGGTACAACTGTCTTCTCATTGGACTCCTTAAAAAAGTGATTTAATTCGCCAATAGTGATTGTACATAAGATAATGTTAGACAAATCTTAAAAATTTGAATTCTTGCTGATTCTTATCACTTTTGATAATAAATCATCACAGAATAGTGCAAAAAGCCCTAAAAACAGGCAATTAACACATCAAAATCTTTTCTTTAGATCCCCATGGTACTCAATATCTCTGGCATTTACATTCTCATCATTAAGCCAATCCGGGATAGTTGTTCCCTCGCGCTCAAGTTTATCACGCTCTGCCTCAAGCTCATCCTCACTGTATGCGAAGGACATATCTGCGGCAACAACATGCGGCATCTCCTGTATTGCCGTCAGTTTTTTAATCTCCTCTTCAACACCCTCACCTTCTATCGTAATGATTATACGTCCTTTTTCATCATGAAAGTGATAATCACACAACTTTGAAGACTTAAGAGCTTCAACAACCTCATCCAAAAATTTAGGTACGGTCTGTACTACAATACTTGAAATATTCATCTTTTTCCTTTTATTAGTGCTTTATTTTATTTCCCAAAACAGGATATCTCTCTCATCGGCGGAGCTGAAAAATTCTGTCTCGCCGATGAATGCAAAGTCGGTCAGTGTTGCATTATGCCCTTTCAGCAGTGCTATTTTACTTTTGTTTTCCGTATTAAAAACCTGCAGTTCGTTATTGATGGTAGCGGCAAAAATCCCGATCTTGCCTGATGGACTGAGACCTGCGGCATATATAAGAAACTCTCCCGGCAGATAATAGGCGGTACCGTTTGGTTTGTATATTGCACAGCGCCTGTCCTGCCCGGCAGTAATCACTATGCCCTGTTTGTAATCAATCTTGTAGATATTATCCAGGTTCTGACCCTCGAACACTTTGATATGCTTAAAATCATCCACATTAAACAGATGAATTTCACCGCTTTCATCAGCAGTTGCAACAACCTTCCTGTCTTCGCTTAAAACCATATCGGAAAAGGCTGAGCCGCCGCTTCTTCTCTCTTTGATTGCATGCTGATATATGATTTTATTCTTGGAGATGTCGTAAAGAATGATTACAGAGCTGAGTTGACCGAGCAAAATGCGGTTCTCATCCACGAAAAGTCCTTTTTTAATAAAAAACTCTTTTGAAGAATCAATAATTCTCTTCAGCTCTTTTCCATCATATATATAAACATCACGAAATCCATGCTCTCCCTGGCTTACCATAAGAAGCTTGTTGCCGAACTTGTCAATTGAGTAGATCTTTGGGGGTTCAATATCACCAAGAAAATCTTTTGTTCCCGGCAATGTGATCTTGCCAATGGCTTTTCTTGATTTTATATCGAAAATGTCGACTATTCCGGCATCAGTAGAAGCATACAGTTTTCCTTCGTCAACCAGCAGGTCGACAACCATGCCCGATGCAGTCAATTTATAGATAGGCTTAATCTCTTTTGCCTGCAATAAAGGCACCAGGAAAATCAGTGCGAGTAAAATATACTTTATTTTCATAACATTGACCTTTTATTGTATTGATAGTGAAATAGTAAAATAATAATCTTTAGGGTGTACTATAATTAAACAACTAATATTTAGCAGGCAATATTTATCTGCTGCTACTGCCCTAGGCAACTATCTCGATCGCATTACTTGGACAGCGGCTGATACAAAAGCCGCAGGCCGTACATGCTTCCTGGTCTATCTCCGGTTTAAACAGTCCCTTGAAAGCAATAGCATCATCAAGGCACGGCTCTTTGCAGGAGAAGCACATAACATCGTGCCAGCTCATACATTTTGCAGCATTGATGCGTATTGCAGCCTGTATTTTTATTTCAGGATCACTCAACACTCCCGGCTCACACGCTTTTAGACACTCATCGCAATAGCTGCATCCGTTTTGTGAAAAATCAAGATATGGAATATTGTCTTTGCCGAATTTTATGATCTCTTCTTCGCACACAGTGCCGCACATTCCAGAACACTGGGGACACTCTGTGCCAAAAAGAGTACTCTCTTTAGCATAGGGAGGCCGGATTAC
>MZGN01000108.1 GCA_002085085.1 Helicobacteraceae bacterium 4484_230 | reverse complement strand
GCGGTGCGGCAATGAGTGTGAAACACTGCTGCGGTCATGTTATGTTAACTCATTAAATAAAGCCGTAGGGCTGGGGTGTGACAGTGTCGCGTTTCCTGCCATCTCGACCGGCATATACGGCTACCCTAAAGACAAAGCTGCCAAGATCGCCTATAGTGCAGTTAAATCTTTTCTTGAAGAACATGAACTGCAGGTAATTTTTGTATTTCATGCAAAAGAAGATGAGGCAGAGTTCAGGGCCTCGACAGCATAACCAGTAATGCAAGGAGGAGATAATGCCAGTCGCTTTTATCTATGATGATATTTTTCTGGAGCATGATACCGGAGCCTACCATCCGGAATGTGCCGACCGTTTGCGCTCTATCGTGCGACATGTGGAACCGCTGCAAAAAGAGCTGCTGCAGTTGAGTCCGGGCGCGGCTTCGTATTCTATGCTCAGGTCTGTACACACGGACGAGCATATCAATAATATTGAACATGCTTCTATACGGGAGCTGGCACTTGACGCAGATACGCAGACATCATCCCACTCTTATGAGGCTGCAACAAAGGCCGCAGGTGCCGGTGTTTTGGCTATCGATGCTTTCAAGGCAGGCAGGACTTCTGCAGCTTTTGCGGCGCAGGTGCCGGTGTTTTGGCTATCGATGCTTTCAAGGCAGGCAGGACTTCTGCAGCTTTTGCGGCCGTACGTCCGCCGGGGCACCATGCCACGTCAATCAGGGCTATGGGGTTCTGCCTTTTTAACAATATTGCCATTGCAGCCCGTTATGCCCAGGAGGCCGGCTTCGAAAAAGTGCTGATAGCGGACTTCGATGTGCATCACGGTAACGGTACCCAGGATATCTTTTATGAGGATGATACCGTTTTTTATTTCAGTACCCATCAGTCCCCTGCATACCCGGGGACAGGAAGCCGGCAGGAGAGAGGATATGGAGCAGGAGAGGGCTTTACCATGAATTTTCCTTTTGCCCCCGGAAGCGGTGACGATGATCTCGTGCCTGTTTACGAGGAGGAACTCCCGCAAGTGGTAGAGAGTTTTGCACCTGATATTATTTTGGTTTCCGCAGGCTATGATCTGCACCGTGCCGATCCGCTCGCACAGCTGAATGTGACGACTGAAGGTATTGCAGAGATCGTCAGCGCAATCATGTCCTGCTCAGATGTACCGAAGCTGTTTATGCTTGAAGGGGGCTACAATCTCGAGGCTTTGGGCGAGAGTGTCGCAAGGACACTGCAGGTTATGATGAGATACGAGGAGAAGAGATGAAAACATTGATCATTTTAATCGGAATTGCCGCCGTTGGCGCGCTGTTTATCTGGTATGTCAGCACAAGGGACACCTCTTCTCTGATGTCGGATAAAGATGGGGTGCATGTTGCACTGAACAAGAAAAGTATTTTGATAAAGGCCGGGCCTGTAAAAGAGGAGAGTCTGAAATTTCCGACGCTGAATGTGCAACAGAGTATTCTCAGGCAAAAAGACGGAAACCTGCTTGTGTTTGAAGAGGCTGAGACTGACGATATGTATCAATATAATTTCTCTGCATCCAAAACTGTTCAGATGGTTTTTGACGCAGACGGAGCAAGCGTACTGTTTCAGGCAAATAATCTCTACTTTTTCACAGTATCCATGAAGGATCGAAAGAGTATTAACGTGATATTCAGGCAGAGTGACGACCAGAAGCTGACCATGATATATGGGTTTAACGATGCGGAGTTTATGAATATCATTAAAACGCTTGGAGGCCCTGAAGCCCGTAGTCATGGCGGAGAATCAGCATATAGCGGTTTTGTTGCGGATGATCAGAATAGTGTTGTAAAAACGAAATGGGGCATTACGCTCAATGATGTCGATTCACTGATCGTTCCGTCAGATATTCATTAGCCGTTATTCTGCCGCACCAAAAGGTTTTACATAAATGTACTGCCTGAATGCGGTTGTGTTTGCTATAATCAGTTTGTAGAGATATTTATCAGTGATTATATACTAAGGAGTGTGGCTTATGTCTGTTAAACTGCCGGTAGGTATCTGTTTGGTTCTTTTTCTTTTTTTGTTGCAGCTTTGGGCTGAGGCGTTTACGGTAGTTATGCCTGAATCGCCCGTCAATGAGAAAGAGATCGTTTTACGTCTGAAAGAGGGCGGATATATTATTTATATGCGTCATGGTGCTACTGTTCACAGTCAATCAGACAGGACAGACAGTGATTTTGAAAATTGTGCTCTTCAGCGCAATCTCAGCAAAGAAGGGAAAGATACGGCCCAGGCTGTCGCTGCAGCATTCAAGCAGGAACACATCCCTGTCGGCAAAGTCTTAAGCAGTCCGTATTGTCGCTGTAAAGATACTGCAAGACTGGCATTTGGGCATTTTGCTATAGACAGGAACCTGAGATTTGCACTGATCAGTGATATAAATGAGACTATAGCGCTCAAGGAGCATCTAAGAGACCTTTTGCTGTCGGAGCCTGATACGGGCACCAACACCGTACTGGTTTCACACACGGCAAACTTGAAAGAAGCTGCCGGTATCTGGCCCAAACCCGAGGCTGTAATGATAGTGTTTCGCAGGCTGGGGAAAAACAGATTGGGTTATATAGGAAAGATAGAGCCCGGCTTCTGGAGCAGCAGGTAGGCTGAATATGGCAGTATTTGGTAGTTTGAGGCGATTTGTCAACCATATTCCTTTTAAGATCAAGCTGTTTGCCATCCCGTTTCTGGCTACGGTTATGCTTCTTGGTGTCACTTTTATACAAAAAGAGTATGCAGAATCACAATATAATTTTATGCATAGTGTTACCAAGACCGAGATCGACGTTCTTAAAAAGATCAATCTGTTCGAATCGGAGCTTTCCGCTATTTTTGGAAAAATACATGATCTGATAATCTCTGCCGGCAACAGGCAAAACGGGGATATCGTAGATGAAGAGTATGTTTACATACACGGTAAGCCGCTGATTTACAAACTGCACCGCCAAAAAAACCATCTCCATACTGTTATTCTGCCACAATTGGATGCAAGGGTTGATGCTATGCTGCTTGACAGGCTGCAGGCTCAGTTCGGGAAATACCTCCATCATGCCTCTTCGGCTATTACGATGGTGTCTGTTGACCTTGAACTTGCCGGACAGCAGGCCGCAAACGCCTCTACCTACTATAACCTCATCATTAAAGATTTTGACTCGATAAGAAACCAGTTGATAGAGAGCAGTGAGCGCACTATCAATGCACGACTGGACAGTGGCATCAGGAAGATGCAGGCAGTTACTATGATCCTGATAGGTTTCATCATTCTTATGATAATCATGGGGGCAGGGTTGTCCAGGCAGCTATCAGGTATTTTCGAATCTATTTTTATCGCTATAAACAGACTCTCAAAGGGGGAGCGGGATTTTGAACTGCCCTCTTTTAAAGATAACAGTGAGCTGCAGAAGATCTCTATGGGACTGCAGATATTTAAAGACAATATCATCAAAATAGAGCGGCTTCATAAACAAACGCTCAGTGCAAACATCAGACTTAAAAGAGAGATTGAGGAGAGAAAAAAGGCGCAGACCCAGATGATGCTGAGTGATAAAGTCTTTGAAAATGCTGCCGAAGCTATTGTTATTACCGATAAAAATAACAGGATTATGCGTGTAAACAGGGCTTTTTCCGATATTACCGGTTACAGTAAAGAGGAAGCTTACGGTAAAGATCCCGGATTTCATAAGTCGGATATCCACGATGATTCTTTTTATGAGGATATGTGGCAAGCAATAGAAAACAGCAAGTTCTGGCAGGGCGAGATCATAAACAGGAAGAAAAACGGAGATATTTGGCCCAGCTGGTCGACTATAAGTATGATCGAGTATGAAGGTGAGCATTACTATGTTTCCGTATCTACAGACATAAGCACAATAAAGGAGTCCAGAAAAGAGATAGAGTTTCTGGCTTATCATGATACATTGACTTCGCTGCCAAACCGCCTGCTTTTCAGTGACAGGGTTGAACATGCCATAGCCAGGTCAAAGCGGACCAAAGAAATTTTTGCCATCCTTTTCCTGGATCTCGATAAATTCAAATATATCAACGACACTATGGGGCATCATGTGGGTGATATACTTCTCATAGAGGTGACAAAACGGTTAAAAAATGTATTGAGGCCTGAAGACACTATTTCTCGTTTCGGTGGAGATGAATTTCTGATTCTTATTGAAGCGCCTGATTCCCTTGATGATATTCGGGATATAGGTGAAAGAGTGCTGGAGTCGTTCCAGGCTCCATTTATGCTGGATGGAAAAGAGATCGTAGTCTCAGTTAGTATTGGCGTCAGTTTTTATCCGGAAGATGCCGATACCGCCGATATGCTGATAAAAAATGCGGATCTTGCCATGTATAAGGCCAAAAATGATACAAAAAACAGTTTTGAGTTTTATACTTCATCACTGTCGGCTTCAATGAAAAAACGTTTTGACCTTGAACATGAGTTGAGAAGTGCTTTTTCAAAAAAAGAGTTGAAAGTTTTTTATCAGCCGCAGATAGACCTCTCTGTAATGAAACCTGACGGTGCCGAAGCACTGATCCGCTGGAAGCATCCGAAACATGGATGGATATCTCCGGCCATATTTATTCCTATAGCAGAAGACACCGGATTGATACATGAAATAGGGCTGTTTGTATTTGAAGAGTGCTGCGCCCAGATCGCAGACTGGAAACAGAAGGGTTTTACAGGGCTGAAAATATCAATAAACCTGTCGGTAAAACAGTTCTATGACGAAAAGCTGGCCGATACGCTTCAGTCTATACTTTTGGCCTATAATGTGGATGCCGGCATGATAGAACTGGAGATCACTGAAAGCCATATGATGGAGAATCAGTTTGAGATTATTGAACAGATGAAAGCTTTGAGGGAGATCGGGTTTAAATTGTCTATCGATGATTTCGGTACAGGTTACTCATCTCTGAGTGTCCTTAAAAACCTTCCGATCAACCGTTTGAAAATTGACAGATCATTTATCAGAGATATAACCGAAAATGAAGATGACCGTATTATCGTGCTGACGATTATTGCCATGGGAAGCAATCTGGGCCTTAATGTCATAGCCGAAGGTGTAGAAACCAAAGAGCAGTTGGAAATGCTGAAGCTTAAAGGGTGCCACGGCGCACAGGGCTATCTTTTTTCACATGCAATGGATGCCCGAAGTTTTCTAAAATGGTTTAATTCTTACCTGTAAAGCCAAGCTCTAATTTCAAGCTGATCTATTTTGAAATTCTGGTCAAAAAAACACTGTCCGAATTTTGGTACAATAGGGCATTATGGATATACATAATTTCTTTCTGACACTCTTTCTAATCCTTATAACTGCCAGGATCCTTGGAGAATTGTTTGCGCACTTGGGTGTACCTTCTGTACTGGGAGAGTTGAGTGCGGGCGTTCTTTTGGGAGTTTCGGGACTGGGCATTATTGAGGTAAACGATGTGCTCAAAGTTCTGGCGGA
>MZGN01000107.1 GCA_002085085.1 Helicobacteraceae bacterium 4484_230 | reverse complement strand
CCGTCAGCTGCGGAGTGCCATATGCAGCCTGTAGTCATTGACAAGCAGATCAAAACTGTTTACAGGGAGATATTTTATGCTTTTATAGCGGCGCTGGTTCTGATTTTGCCTTTTGGATACTTTCTTGCACGCCTCTCCCTGCGCCCTATGCGTGAGTCCGTTATTGCAATGGATGGTTTCATTAACGGCATAGTGCATGATATCAACACCCCTCTGAGCGTTATTCGTATGAATGCACAGAGTATTACCAGGGCAGTGTCAGACAATAAGCTCAAAGCCAAAGCATCGCGTCTGCTTCAGGGTGTAGAGCAGATAGAGTCTCTTGAAGAGCAGCTGCTTTTCAGTGTGAAGGTGGGCCAGTATGAGTTGCAAAAAGAGCAGTTTGATGTGGGTCTTCTTCTGCAGGAGCGTGAGCATTACTGGGGAAGCCTGCGCTCAAGTATTGAAGTAAGGGTAGAGGCAGATCCGTATGGTGTATATGCAGACAAAGCTGCTCTTTTGCGTATGATTGACAACATTGTTCTAAATGCAGTTAAATATTCCCATGCCAAGCGAGAGGTCAATATCTCTTTGAAATCGGATGTTTTGTCAATACAGGATCAGGGAATAGGCATCAGACATCCCAAAAAAGTGTTTAATAAATATTATCAGGAAGCTCTGCAAAGCAAGGGAATAGGGCTTGGGCTCTATATAGTTGCAAAGGTTGCCGCTCTGCATGGGCTTGAAATTGATGTAGACTCCAGGCTTGGGCAGGGCACTACTTTTAATATAGACCTTCTTCCCATAAGCGATATTTACCTTTCTACATCTTAACTGCATTAAAGCTCGCTATAATTACCGCATGAAAAAGACGATACTGTTTCTGATAATGTTGTTTTTTGCTGTTTTTGCCCATGCAGAAGGGATGAGTATAGTGGAGTTTCGCAAGGCGCAGCGGCAACTGGTTCTTACTGATTTTAAAACACTCTATAAGCAGCGTCATCTTTCTGCGCACAAAGCACAGTTGCGTTACAAACACAAGCGAGTCAAAAAACTTGCCCACCCGACAGTACTGCAGAACAGATACAAGCCTTTGTTACAGGAAAAAACTCAAATCGACGTAACGGCTGACGGTGATGTTTCCCAGGTACACTTTGAGAATGCTGCAATGCAGACACAGGCTAATCATGATATGGATACCGTGACAGATGGCGACAGCTACAAAACAGACATCAATGATCAAACTGGCATCGATAGCGGACACCTTCCTGCAGATACCGGAGGTACCGGTTCAGTACCTGCCGGCAATGAAGACGGGGGCTTTAATCCAGGCGATGCCGGCGGCGGCTTTGAACCGTCGGATACAGGGGGTATGGATCATGAGGCAGGTCCTGGCGATAGCGGTCCTGAAAATGTCACCGGCGGCAGTGGAGACGTGCCACCAGTCGGCAACACCGGCGGTTCAGGTATAAACGGCATGGATCAGGGAAACAGCGGAGTTACCGGTCAGGGCAGTGGTCATACGGAGGTGCCTTCGGGAGCCGGTGGGGAGCCCGTATCCGGCAGTGGAGACGTGCCACCAGTCGGCAACACCGGCGGCTCAGGTATAAACGGCATGGATCAGGGAAACAGCGGAGATACCGGTCAGGGCAGTGGTCATACGGAGGTGCCTTCCGGAACCGGTGAAGAGTCTGCATCAGGCGGTACAGACAGTTCTGATTCAAAACCAAGTGCCGGTGAAGCAGGTACTGTTAATACGTCCAATCCCGGGATACGTCCACTCTATGCAAGCCCATGGGGTCGCCGATGAGAATTATCCCATGGCTGTTTCTTGCTGCGTTTATACTTAACGCAGGTGACATCTTTGCTCCCTACAGCATTGAGTATACAACTATAATGCACGGTGAGTACGAAGCAAGCCGTGGCAAAGAGAATAACGATACTTTTCCTTCTGGTAAGTGCAGGCCGCAGCGACATCGATTATGACTGGCTGCTTGGAAGTATGGACGGAGTTATTGCGTCTGTCGGCAGTGATGACAGTGCTTCATTGCGCCTCTTCTGGTTCCAGAATTTTACCCAGCTTCAGTATAATTATTATTTTAAATTAACCAAGATAAATGATTCTGAAGGGTTTTATGGTGCAATAGCGAAAGCACAGGCGTCAGGTTTCGATATGACTCTTTACGACTACTATATGCACGATCTTAGAAATATAGCAGGGGCTCATATAAACTATACTGCTGAGAATTATGCTTTAAATATCAGTTACAGCAGCGGCAAAGCACTTTCACAGGCGCTTTATGACTATGATGAGTCCCTTGCACAGGTATCATTTGAGTGGCTGGTGAACAGGCATTTTTTTGAAATAGGCGGTTCTGTCACAGGCGAGAACGGCCTGCTTGCCATGATACAGCTGGGCAGCTTTATGTTTGGACAGTTCTATCTCAGCAATCAGGTTGACCGTGAAAATGCCAAAAACGGCTATTTTCGCTATCTGTATGCCAGAGAGGGCTGGCGCTTTGAGTTTTTGGGCGGTTACACCTCCTATGACAACACTTTTTTGGCCATAGCGGACGGACTCTCTTCTTATGAGGCAGACTGTTATCTCGGTTATCGCTTCAGCCCCTCCTGGTCTTTGGGGCTGGGGGTGATGTATATGAATGTGGATGAGGCGGATCCCATCAGCGTGGATCAGTATCTGACAACCTTGAATGTGGGGTATCATTATGAACTTTTTTAAGCGAATGGCACTGCTGTTTTTAATGTCTCTAACGCTTTTTGCAGCGGGGCTGATGTTGCAGCAGGTTCTTGAGATGTATCAAAACGATACGCTCAGAGACCATCCTGAAGCAGTTGAGGCACTTAAGGATTCTGCCAATGACAATGCTGATGCGGCTTTTTTGCTTGCCACCGGTTATAAAGAGGGAAAGGTAGGGGCAATTGATCTCGAGAGCGCATATAGGTGGTATATAAAGGCGGCAGATCTTGGGGATGCAGATGCCATGCTTATGATAGGCTGGCTCTATTATCAGGGCGATCTGTTTGGAGGCAGCGACCTGAAAAAAGCTAGATATTGGTTTTCAAAAGCCGCAGACAAAGGTATTGATGAGGCTGTAGAGATGCTGGAGATACTAAGTTCCTGACTCGGGCCTTTTTAAAATTTTTTCCAAAAATCTCTAACAAAGAGAACAAATACGGTATAGCATTCAAGTCGTCCTATGATCATGGCAGACGAGAGCACAAGCTTGTCATACCATTCAAAAAATCCGTAATTGTGTGACGGTCCGGTCAAGGCAAAGCCGGGCCCGATATTGCCGACTGTCGCAAGAGCTGTTGAGATGGCGCTCATCTCGTCAAGCCCTCTGGCATATAGGTAAAGCATTACAGTGACCGAGGTTAGGATATAGAGGGCAAAAAAGCCGAATGCCGAGCCTATGACGGCACTTTTTATCCTGTTGCCGTTTACAAAAACTGCAACGATTGCATTTGGATGCAGAATCCTCTTGATCTCGGCAGCGATATTTTTGAACAAGAGAACGTACCTTATCACTTTTACTCCACCGGCGGTAGAGCCTACATTTCCTCCTACCAGCATAGATAAAAATACTATTATTACGGCAATCTGTCCCCACTGTTCATAATCAAGAGTCGCATAGCCTGTTGTCGTTAAAACGGAGGCGATCGTGAAAAAGGAGTGTGTTGCACTGAAATAGAGAGAGTCGCCGCTGCTAAAAGCATGAACCATTGTGAGAAGAGCTGACAGGAGCAGGAATATAAAAAGATACCACCTGATCTCTTCACTTTTGTAGCCGCTGAAATCTCTGTTCATCGATCTAAGGTGTGCCAGAAAGTTAATGCCGGAGATCATCATGAAAAAGGTTGTGACCCATACAATCGCATCACTTTGAAAAAAGCCGAGGGAGCTGTTTTTTGTGGAGAATCCGCCTGTAGATATTGTGGAGAAAGCGTGGTTGATGGCATCGAACCAGTCCATCCCCAAAAGATAGAGCAGCACCGCATCACACAGTGTAAAAATCAGATATATGCGCCATAGCGATACTGCAGTATCTTTTATCTTTGGAGTCAGTTTTTCTATGGAGATACCGGTAGATTCGGCCTTGAAAAGGCTTAAAGAGCCTGTGGGGTTGATAAGTGAAAACAGACCTACTCCAAGCACAATGATCCCCATTCCCCCAAGCCAGTGCATAAGGCTTCTTAAAAAAAGCAGCATTTTCGGGAGGGATTCTATATCGGAAAATACTGTTGCACCGGTTGTTGTAAAGCCGCTGATGGCTTCAAATACCGCACTGGGAAAGTCACAGGCATGATAGATGACAAAAGGGATCGCACCGCCTATTCCAAGAAGTATCCATATCAGGTTGACGACGACTATGCTCTCTTTGACCTTCAGGTTAAATCTGTGTTTTCTGAGTATTAGCAGGGGCGCCAGGTTTACCAGAAAAAACAGAGTGTCGAAGAATATAAAAGGCAGTATATTTTCACTATATATTGCACCAACAAGAATGGGCAGAATAAAAAACAGAGATAGCGCTATTCCGATGGTGGCTATCAGTTTGATTATGCCTCTGATATCCATGTTTTGAGCATCTCCAGGTTTTTGAGCTGGCTGAAGATCGCTACGACATCGTTTTTCATATATACGGAAGTCTCGTCAGCCTGCGTGATGGTATTTTGGCGTATAAGGTATACGCGGGCATAGCGCCTGATCTTTTTCAGGCTCTCTATTTTTTTTCCGATCAGGTTCGAGTCGGGAAATATCTTCTGTGTCATGAGAGAGCCTTTTCCGCCGCAAAATATCTTCTCCGTCACTATTTTGCTGGAATGGATCTTTTCGAGGATCTTGTAGTATGCATTGATTTTGTTCCCTCTTATGGCAACTATGCCGAGGCTGTGCATCAGGCTGTAGTACTCTATATCATCATTGACGGCAATCACTTTGGCAATGCCGCTCCTTTTGCCCTCCATACACTTGATAACGTTGTATTCGTCATCTTTCGTGGCTGCAATCATCATGTCAGCGTGCTTTAGCCCTTCCTCCTCAAAAAGATGTTCCCATCCATATCTGCTGTGCAGTACCGTTGCCGAGTTTTGCAGCGTCTTGCTGGCACTCTCGCAAAGCTCCAGACTCTTTTCTATTATTTTAACCTGTATGTTCTTTGCAGCAAGAACTCTTGCCATCTCTACCCCGAGGGTGCCTCCTCCGAAGATCACGCAGTTTCTTACACTTTTTGGCATCTCGCTGTCGAACTCCAGGTATGATTTTTTCAGATCCTCTTTTAGTCCAAAAAGGTACAGAAGGTCGTCATCTTGTATCTGTTCGTCAGATTCGGGTATGAAAAAATCCCCGTTTCTCTCAATCCCGGCAATAATTATATTCTCATAAAGTTGTTTTATCCCTTCTCTTTTTCGGCTGATATTGCGTGCTCTTACTGATACAAGCGCCGTATCGGTATGATCGAGTATTTTGACGTTATTGGCTTTTGGGAATTCGAGTAGATGCGCAAGTGTATTTGCCGTTTCATAGGCAGGAAAAACACTCGCAAAAATATTTAGTTTCTCTTTAAGGGAGTGTTTGGCAAAAAAACTGTTTCTGAATCTGATGATCTTCTTTTTTATGTCGATCATATCGTCGGCAATGAGTGAAGAGATGATGTTGGCTTCATCAGAATCTGTTACGGCAATGAAAAAATCGGCATCAGTTTCCATATTTATGTATGTATTCGGATCTTCCGTGTCTCCGCATATGGTAAGAATATCAAGATCTTCCATCAGTCTTGTTGCGGCATCTATGTTTCTGTCTATGACGGTTACGTCATGGTGGCTTGAGAGTGTTTTTGCAAGATTGTACCCGACCGTACCGGCTCCTGCTATGATAATTTTCATATATCTCCTTTAAAAAGAGCGTTGTAGTGTTTTTTATATTTCAAGCTTGTAACTGCAGGTATTTTTTATGTTAGCCATAAATAAAAATATACTCCTGTTTGTCATAGTCTTTTCTGAATAAATATAAAATAGTAGACATTCTTGCAAATTAACTGTTTTGTCCTGCCTGGTTGGTTGTCTCCAAAAGGGAGAAAAAGTCAAAACCTGTTATGATATCGCTAAAAAACAGAGGTGTAGAAATGTTTGAGGGGCTGTTTTCAAAGACATACTATCACAATACCATTTTGGAGTGGATTATAGCGCTGGCTTTGATCGTGGCAACGGTAGTCTTTGCCAAAATGATCTACATAGGGGCCGGTTCATTTGTCAAAAAGTTGACCAAGAAAACAAAAAACGAGTTTGACGACCTGCTTGTCGATATGCTGGAAGAGCCGATGGTCTTTGCCATTATCATTCTTGGCGTATGGTACTCCCTGCAAACGCTCAATATGACCGCAGCCGCCGAGAGTGTGCTAGGCAGAGCTTACTACATACTTATCATTTTCGATGTTGCATGGCTGGTTTCAAGGCTTATGGATGCCGTTGTTAAAAAATATGTCCAGCCTTTTGTCAGCAAGACAGAGGGCAAACTTGACGATCAGCTTCTGCCTCTGCTTCGCAAAGGGATCAAGTTAAGCATCTGGGTAGTCGCCATACTGGTAGCGCTCAATAATGCCGGCTACAATGTCAGCGCCCTTCTGGCAAGTCTCGGTATCGGGGGCTTGGCATTTGCATTGGCGGCCAAAGATACGATCGCCAACCTTTTTGGAAGCTTCACCATCTTTATCGACAAGCCGTTTGAAGTGGGTGACCGTATCGTAGTGCAGGGTTATGACGGCATCGTGGTTGAGGTCGGACTGCGAAGTACCCGCCTGCGCACACTTAACGGCCGCATGGTCACTCTTGCCAATTC
>MZGN01000001.1 GCA_002085085.1 Helicobacteraceae bacterium 4484_230 | reverse complement strand
GGATGCAGCCATGTTCAGGTTTCTTCAAGCAGCCCTATTCCTTCGATTGAAAAAGCAGGCAGCATATCACTTTATGCTCTGGATAATTATACGGATACCCCAAGAGCAGGTATGCGCGCGGCAAATATTGCCGAAGGCGTGATGCTTGCCAGGGGTTATCGTGTAAATAATAAAATAGATACAGTAGCCGACGCTTCAGGTCATACGCTCTCCCAAAAGCTTCAGGAAGCGAAAAAAAGCGGTGATAAGTATATATTGACCGGCGGTGTCAGTGAGTGGCGCTACAAAACAGGAATAGACGGTGAGCCGGCCGTTAGTCTGCATTTAAAATTTATCGATGTCGATTCGGGAGAAGTTGCCTGGAGTACTACCGGGTCGGATAGCAGTTGGGGAAATACCTCAATCGGAGTTGTTGCCCAAGAGCTGATAACCTCCATGCTGTTCTCCGCTGAAAATTAATTGTCTGACATATGCTTTTAACCAATAAAGCCAGAAAGACACTTCTGAACTATCCCTATCTGGAGACGGTAGCAATAGTCGGTATCTATCTGGGTGCGGGTTATTTTACCAACCCTCAAGATATTTGTATGCTTGAGAGTTCCGTATCTTTTTTAACTATCGTATTAACAATAATCACTCTGTTTCACGGCATTTCCAGCGGTTTGTTGGCGATATCTCTATTTGGTGTCGCAATGAAGTTCGGTTATCCGGACTTTTTTTATGAAGTCTTTTTGAGTGAACTTGTTTTGGTATTGATCTTCGGAGAATTTCACTATTACTGGACACAAACAATCATATTGCAGAAAACGGAAGCGGAGTTTACAAGGCATAAATTGTTTGAGTTAAGCAAGGCTTTCTATACCCTGAAGATCTCACATGACCAGATAGAGAAAAGCTATGTGGTCAAGCCAATGAGCATTCAGAACTCTATACGAAAAATAAAAGACGATTTTTACGCCAGAAGCAGAGATGATTTTTTTCAGCAGTTCTTACAGCTGTTGAAGAAGGTATTTACAATAGAGAGATCTGATGGTTGTTGATGTTTTTGAAAAAAAGATGCCGATTTATGTCAGCGGGGATGAAGAGTACAGCGCCGGTAAATACCTTGCTGTCATACCGGCAGTTTCAGATGATACCGTCGTAGGTATTTTTGCGATCGAGGAGATGCCGTTTATGTCATTCAACAAAGACGCCCTTATCTCTATTTCAATTTTAGTAAATTATATGTTTGACGAGTTGCATAAAATGAGGATACTGAACGGCATCAGAGATTTTATGCCATATTTTCAGGAAAACTTCCGTTTTGAGATCTATAGGCTGAACCGTCTTTATAAAAAACATAGTGCCAGATCGACAGTTTTGATATTCCGTTCAAAAAGTAAACTGAAAACCCATCTTATATTAAGTGTTGTCGAAAAGAATTTAAGGGCTTTGGATATTATGAGCTCTACAAGTACAGACAAGGCCGATGTGATCGCTATACTCTTTCCTTTTTCAGATGTTTCATCAGTGCATGGTTATATGGAAAAAGTCAAGCAGGATGTGGAGATCAAAGATTCCAATCTGGTTGAAATAGCCAGCTTTCCTGTTTCTAAAATCGATTTGATCGAATCTTTTGTATTGGGACAAGAATGAGTCTATGGCTCTTTTTCCTGGATAAACCTCTGGGTTATATTTATCTGGTATTTTCAATCGTATCTATTTTTCCGGCATTGGTCTCTATATATATGCTTGGGGAAAAATTCCCTGGCGAAAAGAGTAAAATTTTTATTTTTTTCTGGGTTTTTAATGTAGCGCTCCCGCTGGTAGGCTTTTTGATGACGGCTTGGATCATCTACTACCTTAGAACAGTTAAATACGAAGAGCAGTTGAGTAATGTCGAGTATATCGATATGGCGGGTTTCAGCAGCGAGTTCCCGGAGGTTCGCAGGATTTTTGGTGAGGCTTCTATGGGGCGCATACTTGGCGGCGACGTAATGTCTGAATCATTGAAGATGAAGGCACTGGTCTCCTTGGTAGAGAGTGTAGGCAAAAATGATATTGCATTGATAAAAAACAGTCTTTCCGACCGAAATGATGAGATCAGGCTTTATGGTTTTGCGGTTATAGACAAGCTTGAGCGCGGTATAAACAGTCAGATACATCAGAAACTGCAGGCTATAGAAAATGTATCCGGACGGGAAGAGAAAGCGAAACTCGCGGAAGAGCTCGCATTTCTTTATTGGGATATAGTTTATTTTGAGCTTGCCGATAGTGACCTGAAGGAGTTTATTGCCAGGGAAGTTCAGAAATATGCCAAAGAGTCTTTAAGGACAAACCCCGAGAATGGAAAGTTGTGCCTGCTGCTTGGGAGATGCTCCTTGATGCTGAAAGATTATGACAGCGCGGAGGCATATCTTGAGTTGGCAGTAAGATACGGCGGCCGAAATAATGAATTTATGATTCCCTACCTGGCGGAAATCCATTATAATAAAAGAGAGTTCTCAATAGTGAAGAAGTTGTTAAGCGGCGCAGAGAGTTTACAGATAAATATGCTGCTTAATCCATTGGTAGAACAGTGGAAGGAGGGTTCGCAAGTATATGGAAAAGAGTAAAAAAGCGATCGATATCCTTCTTCTTGCGGAAGGGACCTATCCTTATATCAGGGGAGGCGTTTCCACCTGGATCCATCAACTTATCAGCGGTATGCCGGAGTTGAATTTCGGTATTGTTTTTTTGGGGTCAGCCAGATCGGAATATGATGAAATGCGCTATAAGCTGCCTGAGAACCTTGTTCATCTGGAAACGCACTATCTTTTTGAGGAAGAGGGCGGGCACCCTGCTAAAAGGGTGCCGGATACCGACTCCTTTGAAAGCATAGAAGATCTGTACAGTTGGTTTAAAAGTGCCGATGGAGATATGCCATCTACTATGAAAAATATTCAGTTTTATACTGAAAAAGTGACATACAAGCACTTTTTGTATGGCAAACAGTCTTGGGAATTCATCAAGGAAAAGTATTCTCAAAATTGTCCGGACCTGCCTTTTATCGACTATTTTTGGACAGTGAGAAATATTCACAAGCCTATCTGGATCTTGGCTGATATCGTAAAAAAACTGCCGGAGTGCAGACTGCTTCACAGTCCGTCAACAGGCTACGCAGGTTTTTTGGCATCGTTGGCTTCGTATAACACCGGCACTCCTTTTGTATTGACCGAACATGGTATTTATACGCGTGAGAGAAAAATAGACATGCTGACAGCAGACTGGATCAAGTTTCAAAAACCGACACTCCTTAAGCAGCCTGAAGAGTTCAATTACATAAAAAAAATGTGGGTAAGTTTCTTTGAGCAGATCGGTGTTTTCAGTTACCGTCGTGCAGATAAAATTTTCTCTCTATTCTCCGGAGCCAGAGATATACAGGTCTATTTTGGAGCTGACAGGTCAAAGACAAAGATCATACCCAATGGTGTCAATGTAGATGAGCTGGGAGAGTGCTGTTTGAAAAGACCTGCGGATATACCGAAGGTTATCACTCTTATAGGACGTGTTGTATCGATCAAAGACATAAAAACTTTTATCCGTGCTGTAAGGATAGTTGCCAATGAGATCGAGGATATAGAAGCCTGGGTAGTAGGACCGCTGGATGAAGATCCTCTATATGCCCAAGAGTGCATAAATATGGTAGAGACGCTTAAGCTCGAGAGCAATTTTTATTTTAAAGGATTTCAGAATATAAAAGATATATTACCCCAAACAGGTTTGCTTACATTGACATCGGTGAGCGAGGGCATGCCGCTTACTATCCTTGAGGGTTATGCGGCAGGTGTTCCATGTGTAGCTACGGATGTTGGAAGCTGTCGAGACCTGATTTATGGAGGACTTGGAGAAGAGGACGAGGCAATAGGAAGGGCGGGAGCGGTTACCCCGATAGCCAACCCTTCGGCACTGGCTGAAAACTATATCCGTTTCCTTACTGATAACGAAGCTTGGATAAGCGCCCAAAAAGCTGCGCTCGAGCGTGTGCAACGTTATTATAGGCAGGATACGTTTCTCGAGAATTACCGCATGGCCTATAAAGAGGTGATGTAATATGGCCGGAATAGGATTTGAGCTTCGAAGAGTACTGAAAAAAGACAGACTATTCTCATTGGCAAAAGTTTACGGCTATTCGGCACTGCTGAGCTCAGGCCCATGGGTCATCTCGATTGTTGCAATTCTTTTTGTAGGTTTTGTCAACCTTGCGACAATGAAAATGGATACGAGTGTAATTCAGTTTCAGATTGTCATCACTTACGCGATAGCATTGGCTTCAAGCATGATAATTACAGGTTTTATGCAGTTGCCTTTTACCAGGTTTATCGCTGATGAGATATTTGCAGGCAGAGAGGATGAACTTTTGCCGGCCTACTATGGAGCACTTTTAATTATCTGGATAGTAGGTTTTGTTTTTGTATATCCTTTTTTGCTTTTTGTTTTTCCAGAACAGGGCAATCTGTTTGCCATCGGCGTACTTTCAACCTTTTTGGTGCTCTCTGGTGTTTGGATTTCAAACATACTGGCAGCCAGTCTGAAATATTACCGTTCCGTATTGATTGCATTTGCCCTTTCGTATGGCCTGATCATTGTGCTCTCTTTCTATTTTGGAAAAAATCTTGAAAATATGATCTTTATTTTCTTTCTTGGAAACGCTCTGCTTCTAGCCATTATGATGACCCTGATCACCAAGACATATAAATCTTCAAGATTGATAAGTTTTCGTTTTTTCAATAGTAAAAATTTTTACTGGAGTTTAGGTTTTGCGGGCTTTTTTTACAACCTGGGAGTATGGGTGGATAAATTTGTATTTTGGTACCACCCCCTGACCGGTTATGAAGTAATTGGAAAGCTGCATGCCTCCATAGTGTACGATATGCCGATTTTTATCGCCTATCTCTCTATTTTGCCGGGTATGGCAATTTTCTTTTTTCGTCTCGAGGCCGATTTTGCAGAAAAATATGAACTGTTTTTCGATGCCATACGCAATGGCGCGACGCTTAAGCTTATCTATCTTGGGCTGTTTCATATTCTCACCATAGGCGCGCAGCTTCAGTTGGGTTTTATGTCAGTTATGGCTCTGCTTTACTATATTGACAGAAGAGTGATCGCGATGTGGATGTCCCTTCTGTTTTTCTTTCTTAATGGATCACTCTCTTTCGTGTCTATCTACCTGGGGCCGTCTATGTTTGGTTATGGTTATGCTGTATCTTTGTTGATAGTATTTATAGGCAGCCTTTTTGTGTTGAGACGAGAGTTGAGGGAGTTGGAATATGAAACTTTTATGCTTCGTTAAAATATCAATCCTGTTTGTAGTTTTTACCTTCCAGGCACTTTATGCCTCATCATTGGAAAGAAAAAGCGCGATGGTCTACTATGGCGATGATATTTCGTACAGCCAGGTAGGCATACATGATTACATCATCCTTCAGCCGGAACATGTAGACACCGCATCGCATGGTTTTAAACTTTATAAAAAAAATATCTACGCATATGTCAGTGTAGGCGAGGTTGAGAAAGAGCTCTCTTACTATTCCGAGGTTAATCCGGAGTGGATAATTGGCAAAAATGACATCTGGAATGCAGCGGTTGTGGATGTGGGAAGTAAAGCCTATCGGCATTTCTTTTTTGAAAAAGTTATCGGCCCTTTACTAAAAAAGGGTTTTAAAAATTTTTTCTTTGACACGCTGGACTCCTACACTCTTGCGGTGAAAGAGAAAAAAGATGTAGAACGGATGCGCCTTGGGCTGATTTCCCTGATCAAAGAGTTTCATAGTCGTTATCCGGAGTGCAAGCTGATTATAAATCGCGGATTTGAGCTTATTGATGATGTGCACGGCTGCATCGAGGCTGTCCTTTTTGAGTCGCTTTTTCACGGACTCTCGGGCAAAGAGCTTAAATATAAAAATGTTTCCGAAGCAGACCGCAAATGGCTTCTTGCCCAAGTAAAAAAGATACAAGAGTATCATATACCTGTTATCGCCGTCGATTATCTGCCTATGAAAGAAGAGAAGAAGATACAAAAAGCGATTGCATCCATTGAAGAGCTGGGACTGATCCCGTATGTTGCCGACCGATACCTGCAGCGCTTTGGCAAAAGCAGCAAAATAGCAGTCAGGCGGGAGGTGTTGCTGCTTTATGATGATACGGAGTTTGATGGAACGCCAGGTGATGATAAAATGTACTCCACATCTTTTCTTTACCTTGCAATGTCGCTGGAATATATGGGTTATATTCCTGTGATCAAGCCGATTTCCGAGTGGAAGCTTCGTCCGCCCGATGTTGACCGCTATGCCGGCGTTACAGTATGGATCAACGGAACCTATGCCGTAAAATACCCAAAAAAGTTTGAAGCGAAGATGGCGGGTTTGTATAACAGCGGTATTAAGTTGCTGATGCTGGAGTCTATCGAGGCTGAAAAGCATAAAAAACTGTTCGATATGTTTAAGATATCCGTGGAACCGTTAGCCATAAAGCCCGGATATCAAAATAGGGGCAGGCTGATATATGATAACTCCCGTATGGGTTTTGAAATAGAGCCCTTTATTCCTTCGGGTGAATCATTGTTTATGCCGGATAACGCAAAACCTTTGTGCAGTGTGAAGTATGCAAGAGGCACGAGTGTGTTGGCCGCTATTACTCCATGGGGCGGATACGCGTTCGAGGGGGCGGTAATGGCCGAGATAAACCAGGAGAATCTCTGGATCGCCAACCCTTTCAAACTGTTGCGTGAATCACTGCGGCTCCCGCTGCTGCCGGCTCCGGATGTAACGACAGAAAATGGCAGGCGGCTGCTTTTTGTGCATATTGACGGAGACGGAATCATGAACAGGGCCGAGTGGAACCCGGAGCTTTTTTCCGGGCAGGTGCTTTATGATGAGATCTTTACCAAATACCACATACCGTTATCCGTCTCTATCATAGAAGGGGAGACTGCGGCGTATGGGCTTTATCCAAAACTCAGTCCCAGTCTTGAAAAGATCGCGCGCCGTATTTTTGCGCTTGAGAATGTTGAGGCGGCTACGCATACCTATACCCATCCGTTTTATTGGGGAAAAATAGTAGACGGCCATCTGGATCCAAAATACCGTCTTAACGTAAAGAACTATGATTTTTCACTTGACCGGGAGCTTCTGGGATCTTTAAGATATATCAATACCAGACTTGAACCTGAAGGAAGATCGACCAATATGGTTTTCTGGAGCGGTGACTGTATGCCGACAGAGACAACACTGTCATATGTTTACAAAAATAATATTTTACAGATCAACGGCGGTGATACGATGGCTACAAATACCAGCCCGTGGCTGAGCCTTATCTCCCCTATGGGTATCAAAAGAGGCAATTATTATCAGATATTTACGGCCGCACAGAATGAAAATGTATATACAAACAATTGGCTGGGGCCATTTTGGGGTTTTAAAAAGGTGATCCAAACCTTTAAGCTGACCGATGCCCCAAGGCGTTTCAAGCCGATAGATATCTACTTTCACCTCTATTCCGGTTCAAAAAAAGCTTCACTAAGGGCACTTCATACGGTTTTCGACTGGGCTATGGTACAGGAGGTGATGCCTATATATACGTCGGAATATATTTTAAAAGCTATGGACTTTTATGAAGTATCTATGGCTAAAGATGGGAATGAATGGCTGGCAGCAGGCATGCACTCTCTTAAAACTCTTCGTCTGCCGGAGAGCGGTTTTATCGATTTCGACCTTTCTGTAGGAGTTGCGGGAATCAAAAAGCATTCAAGCGGTAACTATCTGCATCTTGATAGCGGTAGTACGCACCGCTTTAGTATTGCAGGCAAGCAGAAGAGGCAGAATTATCTGGTCGATTCGAACGGCAAGCTGCTTTCACACAAGCGCTCTGCAAAAGAGGTGTTTATGCGCTTTCATGCCAATATTCCCCTTGAGTTTAATTACCAGCTCGCGGATAACTGCCGTTTGGATGCCGTACCTCAAGCGGACGAGCGGACGGTCTCTTCAGGCAGGGTTTCACTAAAGTATCATACTGAAAGGGATGCGAATGTCACTGTACGATGCAGGTGAAGAGATAGCCGAGATCCATGCAAACCACAAAGAGGTTGCCAGCTCAAAAGAGATACTGTTTATCTTTTCCGTTTTCGTTTTTATACTGTTTATACTTTATCCGAAGACAATGTTGCATAAACAGGTGTTTGAGGAGAAAAGCAACTATGAGCTTACTGGCGTATATTTGGAAAATATGTTGAGGCTGGAGCCGGAAAATATCAGCTTGATGCTTGCAACGGCCAAAGTGAGCCTGGAAAACGGCAATTACGACCTTACGAAAAAACTTATCAGTGTATTGCGAAAGTCTGAAAGTTCCCAGATTGCTGAAGAGTTGGAGTTGTTGGATTACAGGCTGCTGAAAACACAGGCCGGTTACAGCAGTGATCCTGAGTTTATCGGCGAAATAAAAGAGGAGATGGCTGTCGTAATCGATCATGTATTGCAAAAGCAACTTTTTAGCAGGGAGAGTGCTCTTGTCTGGTATGGATATGCTATGGATCTCTCTATGGAAAAAGAGGCATTGGCATTTTTAAGACCTCTTTATGAAGCAGGCGATCTTTTTGCTCTTGAGCAGTGTGTTTATATGGCAACGGAGCCGCAAGAGCTTAAAACACGGCTTTGGTGTGTAGAAAAATTAAATAGTCTTTTCGGCGGGGAGTCACAAAAATGGCTAAATGTGGCATATACTCTTTATATTGAAGATAAAAATTATGAAAAAGCACTGCAGACGCTTGCCAAATTGGCTGAAACCGATCCGGATTACAATGAAGAGCTGGCCCAATTGCATGCTACTGCAGGAGATTTTGTCCAATCGTCCGATATGTTTATCTCCCTTTATAAAAATTGTGATGACTACAAAACAAAAAAGAGATATTTGCTAAAGGCTGTTGAGGTGCTTGTAGGTGGTGGATTGAACGACAGGGCCATTAAATTGGCTCAAAGTTATGAGGAACGCTATCTAAAAGATGAAGATATGACAGTAAAATTTATTAAGCTGTACCTCTCTATGGACAGGCTTGAAGCCGCAAAAAAACTTTCGGTAAAATTGCTTAAAGAGCAGGAACGATAGTGCGGTATATATTTTTACCATTGTTTGTTCTTATTTTTTTAACAAACAATACATTGGCGGCTGGAGTACCAGACTCTTTGGAACAGGAAAATGAGAAATTAAAACTGATGTTTCAGGTTTTTAGCTACTCTTCAGATTTGAAAAATGCCTATAAAGTTGGTAAACGGGCGCTGAAGAAGTATCCTGAATCGATCTACTGGCATCGAAAAATGGCAGAGGTATCACAATGGCTTGACAGAAGAGACGAGGCAATAAGGCATTATGAGTTTATTTACAGCAAAACCCATGACAAATTGCTGGAAAAAAAGATACTCTCCTATGCATTGAATTCCTATCAGTATGAGACGGCTGCACCGATCCTAAGGTCAATTGCACAAAGTGACCCTACGCCTGAAAACATTGAAAAGATGATCGATATATATGATAAAACCGGCCTGCCTGAGATCGCTGCCAGGACCCTTGAAGAACTTTTCCGCTCGAAAAAAATAGAAGCCAGGTGGCTAGGTGAGGCTTTGAGGATCTACGCGGATACTGGTGATATAAAGTCTGCGCAACGCATTGCGACTGAGATGCAGCAGGCGGGACGACTCGGACCAAAAGCCTCAATGAAACTTTCGGATTACTATATTTCGCGAAAGAAGATGCAAAAATCATTTGATGTACTAAAAGATGTGGAGCTGAAAGGCCCGGACAAAGATCTAATCGCGTATTACAAACGGTTGTCGGATGTGGGTTGGTATCTGCAAGAACTCACCACCGCCGCTAAAGCTTCTGTCAATCTTTATAATATGGGCGAAGGAAGATTGATAGATTATGAGCGTATACTCTATTACTATAACGGAAAAGATCCAGACTTTGTAGAAAAAGTCGCGTATGACGGGTATATGAAATTTGGTAAAGAACATCTGTATCTTGCATATATCGATACTCTTTTTACCGAAAAAAAGTATAGAGAACTGGAGAGTATTTTTGACAAAGAAGAGAAAAATGCCAGCTTGGGGTCAAATGTCTATCTTTGGCTTATAAAAGGGCAGGTCTACAGTCTGCTTGACAAGTATGAAAAAGCGGCAGAAGCTTTTGGGCGTGCCGTACAGTTGGATTCAAATTCTGTGGAAGCCAGGGCGGCGGTATTGTGGTTTTATATAGATAATCACAATGCGACCTCTCTTGAAAAGATAATTTTTGAGATAGAAGAGGGTGGGCGTGTGGATCCTGAGCTTTGGCTGCCTCTTGCAGTAGGAAATTTTTCCCTCCAGCGTTCAGACAGGGCGATGGAATATGTCAAGCGCCTGCTCTATTCTGACAAAAGCAGTGTGGATGTAAAATTTATGTACGCGTATATTATGCAGGCAAGAGAAGAGACGGATGCTTTTATGAAGATGATGGCTGAGATTTTTGAAGAGCTTAAAGAAGAGCTCAGGCATGATCCAAATATGATAAAAGACAGGGTTTTTCTTGCAAACTATCTTAAGGCAGGGATGTATTTTATTGATGTGGATAAATATGAGTACAAGCTGAAAAGATCTGAAGCGGTCCTGGGTCAAAAAACTTATACTGAAATATCGATTTTATGGGCTTTGCGTCATAATGCACATGACAGGGCAAGATATCTTGAGGGCAGGCTTGAAGATGTTGAGCCGTGGATGAAGCTTAATATCGCTCTTTCCGACGATGCACGTGCCGATCAGCTTGATATTTTATATCGTTATAGTGCAATTTTACCTGCAAGAGACAAAGTTTTGGCAGGAGTGGAGACGGGCAACATCTCACTGGCTCAGACCCTATCGTTTGAAGGCCGGCGTTACAATCGATATGACTACTTACTCTATAGGCAGCGGTTGGAGCTTGTGGAAGAGTATGCCGATGTTGTCGATATAAAAGGAGGTTTACAGCAGCGTAGTGATCTCGTCCGTTCTTATGCCAGAGCTGCCGTCAGATATTATATTGCAGATGCCTGGGCACTACATGCGGGTGTGGAGCATGTGGATAACAGTGCCGACAAAGGTGATACATTTGTGGGTGAGCCAGGTAATGACAGTTCGTTTGAGCTTGGGCTTAAAAAACGTTTTATGCGGGGCTATGTCGATGTTGCTGCCGGTGTCAGATCGGCCATGGATGATTACGTATATTTTAAAGCAGCGGTTCATTACAATGTTATGAGCCGGTTGGCGCTGGAAGCCGGATATGGTAATAGGATCAAATCGGAAGAGACGAACTATCTGCTTCTTGGGGGTGACAAAGATGAACTATCGGCAAAGGTTTATTTTCAATATCTAAACTCCTCTATGGTTTCACTTTCGGCGGCGTATCAAAGTTTTCATTCACAAGATGATATTTATCTTGGAAAAGGGTTTAAGGCACGATTCGATCTATACAGGCAGTTTCGCAATGGTTATCCGGATCTTGCATGGGGGCTTTTTGCCGAATATGGGAGTTACAGAGAGAGTGGAGCATCAAGGGGGGTTATCGACCATATAGCACCCGAGAACGCACTGATTTTGCCTGAAACCTACTATACAGTTGGTGCAAATTTCTTTTATGGAACAGTAAACAGACAGCGTTACACCAGAGTTTGGAGGCCGTACGCGGAATTTGCACCCTACTACAACGGTTTCTCGAACCAGTTCAACTTCTCTTGTTCTGCCGGGTATGGCGGTGCTCTTTTTGGGGAAGACCATCTGTCAGTTGGGATTTTTTATGACCAAAGCGTAAACGGTACAAATGAAAGCAATTTGGAGTTTTACGCACGTTATAAGTTTTTTCTATAAGGAAAAAAATGAAAAGGCTGCTGTCCGAACCTTATGTGCATTTTTTGATTATCGGGCTTTTGCTCTATCTGTTGTATAGTGTTGTGGGTCAAAATGGAGTGCAGCCTGAAAAAAAGCGTGTTTCGATTAACAGTTTTCAGCAGGAGAAGATCAAAAAAGATTTTTTTCAGCGCTGGCAGCGAGTGCCGAATGACGTTGAGCTTGAGTTTTTGTATAAAGAGTACTTTCGCCAAGAAGTGATGCTGGATGAAGCAGTGGCTATGCAGCTTGAAAAAAAAGACAAGGTGGTGCGTGACAGACTGTTGGACAGAATGGATAAGGTTCTTGCATCTTCCGTTTCCCAAGCGGAACCCGATGAAGAGGAACTTCAAGAATACTACAGAACACATAAAGACTCTTACCGTATAGGCGGAAAAATCATTTTTTTTCATATTTTCGCCGACAAAAAAAGAGAGGCCGTACTTTCTGAACTTCTGGACACTCTCTGGCAGTACGATATTTCCCCTCGCAAGGGCATTGAGTTTGGAGATACTTTTTCCGGTTCCAGCCGGATAGGACCTGCAGATGAAAAGACTCTCTCCGCAAAATTCGGAAACTATTTTGCCGGACGTGTCCGGTTGATGCCGCGCGGGGAGTGGTCGGGACCTGTAAGATCTAAATATGGAGTGCATTTGGTTTATATTATAGAAAAAACCGGAGGTGAAATTCTGCCTTTTGATGAAGTTGAAGAGTTGGTATATCGTGATTTTATACGAGAGAGACAGATACGCGGCCTTCGGGATGCTTATGACAGGCTCGTTTCCCGGTATCGGCTAGAAGTGAATTGAAAACATTTGTAAAGATCGCATTCATACTGACAGCACTGTTTTCGATACTCTCCGGCCATCAAAGCGGATTGTCCTACTTGGAGCTCAAGCAGAAGGATGGGGGTGAAATATCGGTTATTTATAAAAAACCGGTTCAAGATATGTTTGCCGGTGAGATCGAAACAGCTTTCCCGTTATCGTGTACCAAAACAGTTAAGAGCAATATCGTTACTGAAAATGGTTTCATTACTGAGCGTTATGCTTTATCATGCGCTGACGGTACGCTTGCCGGTTCGCGCATTTGGATAGACGGTCTTGCTTCATCGGACAGGGGAGTGCTGGTCAATTATATCGGCAGGGATCGTTCACAGCAAGATCTGCTGCGCAGAAACCATCCTTTTATGTTGATAGGAGAAGGGCGCTCTCTGTATGAAATGTCGGTAGAATATTTGACTCTCGGGTTTTTGCATATTTTGACCGGGTTTGACCACCTTCTGTTTTTGCTGGCACTTATTTTTCTCGCTCCCGGTTTGCGAGTGCTTATTCTGTCTGTTACGGCTTTTACGCTATCTCATTCCGCCACTTTGCTACTTAGTATTTTCAATCTTATTGAAGTGCCGTCGGTTTATGTGGAGGCCATGATCGCGGCAAGTATCATAATCGTGTATCGTGAAGTATTGAGGAATGATCCAAGATCCATAGGCAGGCGCCATCTTCCAATGATGGTATTTCTTTTTGGACTCTTGCATGGACTTGGCTTTGCAGGTATGCTAAATACCATAGGGCTGCCACATGGTGAGATACCGATGGCGGTACTGGCGTTCAATATAGGAATAGAGCTTGGACAGATACTCTTTATCGCAGCGGCAATACTGCTGTTGTCGTGCTTTTCTCTTGTTACGGGGATTGAAAGAGAGAAGATCGTTTTCGTATTGTCTTATATTTTTGGCGGCATCTCTTTTTTCTGGCTCATAGAGCGAATCCTCCTTTTTATTAAATAAAAAGTATCCACAAAATAAGATATAATCATTTCAATGATAAATCAAGACAATTTTTTATGGATCGTTTTTGCCACTTTTGTTTTTATTTTGGTGATGGGTATCATCAGCCATATAAACAAAACAAAGTATGACAGAAAGCTAAAAAGTGCTTTGGAAGAAGCAGAGAAAGCTACACGCATCAAAGAGGCGCTTTTGGCAAATTTAAGTCATGAGATACGTACGCCAATGAACGCCATAATCGGATTCACTTATATGCTGAGTCAGAGTGAGCAGGGTGAAAAAGAGCGTAGTATTCTTGAAAAAATCAAAAATTCATCCAATCTTCTGCTCAGCATCGTTAATGATATTCTCGACTTTTCCAAGATAGAAGCGGGAAAGGTAGAGATAGAGCGTGTCGAATTTGATATTAACACTGTTTTGAAGGATGTTGCCAATATCGTAGGGCTCAAGGCGAAAGAGAGGGGTATTGAGCTGGTTTTCAGCATGGAAAAAGGTGTTCCTGCAAAGATGAAAGGTGACCCGCTTCGCCTGACGCAGGTGTTGATCAATCTGATAAACAACGGTATTAAATTTACCGAACACGGCTCGGTAACGCTTGAAATAGAGAGACCTGAAGTTACTCAGGATAAAAAGCGTATGTTGAGATTTAAAGTTGTCGATACCGGAATAGGGATCCAGGAAGAGCAGATACCAAAACTTTTCAATCTTTTTTCACAGGCAGAGAACTCTACAAGCAGAAAATACGGCGGGACGGGCCTGGGACTCAATATCTCCAAAAACCTTGTAGAATTAATGGGTGGAGAGATATATGCTACCAGCAAATACGGTGAAGGAAGCAGTTTTATCTTCACCATAGCTATAGAGCCTGTGTATGAGGTTGACCGCAGAAGCTATAGACTGCCTTCAAGGCAGCAGATGGATAAAAATGTGCTGATTGTCGATAAAAAGACAAAGACGGCAGAGACACTAAAAGAGATGCTGGAATATTTTCACCATAAATGCTGGCGTGCTTCGGATGCGAAAAAACTGCGTGAACTTTTTGCGGTCCACTCTTTTGATCTTATTGTTGTTGACGAAAAGATGCTTCGTCTCTGTCTGGATAAATCAATTTTGCATAAATGCAAATCCAAGATCGTTATGATGAGTGCTACTAAGCAGGATGTTTCAGAAAAATTATCCAGAGAGATCAAGATTGATGCCTGCCTGCACAAGCCATTCAGTCAGCGAATGGTATATGAGCTTGTGGTGGATGTTTTTGGTGACAAGGAGAGTGCAGAGCAGCTTAAAAGCAGAGTATATACACATAAAGACCTGGCTGTTTTAAAAGGCAGCAGTATTCTTCTGGCGGATGACAATGTTATGAACCAGACCGTTGTACGTGGCCTTCTTGAAGGTACCGGAATTGATATTACGACTGTTGAGAATGGCCAGAAGGCGGTAGAAGCTATCATGGAGGACAATACTTTCGAATTGATACTGATGGATATCAACATGCCGGTAATGGACGGCTACAGCGCAACAGCTATCATACGGGAATATCCCCAGTTTGACCATATTCCCATTATTGCACTCAGTGCAAATCTCAAAGGTGACGGCAGCAGTCAGATGGAAAAGCTGGGCTTGCAGGATTATCTTGACAAGCCTATAGACGTAGAGAGGTTTTATGAAATGCTTCTGCAGTATATTCCGGTCAAGATAGATGCTTCAAATGTTGTTTATGTTCCAAACAGCCAGGAGGATGAGGGTGACAAAAGTGCTTTGGTTGACACATTGAGAGAGATAGATGTTGAAGAGGGTCTCTCAAGGATAAACAGTAATACAAAACTGTACCGTACGGTACTGTATGATTTTGCCGATTCGCTGAAGGATTCTGTACGCAAGTTCAACCATATGATACTGCACAACAATCATAAAGAGGCGGAGGATCTTGCCCACTACCACAAAAGCATAGCCGGTAATCTGGGGGCAAAAAAGCTGTATGAAACTCTAAAAGAGCTTGAGAGTGTATTTTCATCCGGCAGTAAAGAGCTTTACGGTGCCCTTTTGGATAATCTTGATAAACAGATACAGGTGCTTCTTTATGACATAAAAACATTGAAAAGAAAAAAGGAGAGTATTTCAAGAAAGAGTCTTGATTTGATCGGCAGAGACAAGATGCGTCTGCTTCTGCTCAATATCCGTCAACACGCAAAAAAAGGAAAAGCTGCACAGTGCAAGAAAGTTATCGATGAGCTTTCTGGATACAGGATGACCCATGAGGATAAAAAGATATTTGATGAGGTTGCGGCCTCGGTAAAGACATATAATTTTAAAATGACGGCAAAGATCATCGATGATCACTTTAAAGGTAAGCCGGCTGGCAACATATTCAAGGTATAATAGGCAATTATGGCAGAGAAACCAAAAATACTGATAGTCGATGACAATCCCGGCAGTATAGATTTTTTGATGGAGATCTTGAACGCATATGATGTAAGTGTAGTAATCGACGGCAAAAGTGCGCTTGAGATGATAGAGAAAGAGAAGCCGGATCTTATTCTTCTGGATATCAATATGCCGGGGATTGACGGTTTCAAGACATGCTCACTGATTAAGGCCAACCAGTCTACCAGGGATATACCTGTTGTTTTTCTGACCGGAAAGACGGATACGGATAGTGTTGTCAGGGCATTTGATGTAGGAGGGGTTGACTATATTACCAAGCCCTACAGGCCAAAAGAGGTTCTTGTCCGCATACAGACGCAGATCAAACTTAAAAAAGCGATGGAGGAACTTGAAAAGATCGCAAGAGAGGATCCTATGACGGGAATTGCCAACAGGAGAAGATTTTTTGAAGTAGCAAATCCCCTGTTTGCCAAAGCAAAAGAAAACAATATACCTTTTTTTCTTTTTGTGTTCGATCTTGACAAGTTCAAGACGGTCAACGATACATACGGCCATGATGTCGGTGATGAGGTGATTAAAGCGTTTGTTGCGGCAGTGCAGACACACCTGGATAAAGACGACTGTTTTGCAAGGGTTGGCGGAGATGAATTTATTCTGGTGCTTTACGGGGTAGAAAAGGAGGCAGCGCTTGCCAAGATCGACAGGATTAGAAAAACCGTCGCTAAAACACGTGTCTCAAAAATGCAGATAAGCTTTGCTGTCAGTGTCGGAGCTGCAAAACTTAAGTCTGATGATATTTCTATCGATGCAGTCTTTAAGCGTGCAGACAATAGCTTGTACAAGGCAAAAAGAATTTCCAGGGAAAACACTCGAAGCTAGGTGCTTGGGGTCTGCATACAGGGCTGTAATTGGACAAAGTACTTGAGATCAGCAATATTGATTTTGGCTACGATAAGGAAAATCTTCTTTATCGTGATTTTTCACTCTCTCTTGAGCGCGGTGAGATCAAGGCTATAGTGGGTCCCAGCGGTGCCGGCAAGACCACGCTTTTTGAACTGATCCTTTCAGAACTGAAGCCGATTACAGGAAAAATAGACGCACTTCGTATTTCAGAGGTTTTTCAAGACCCTTACACATCTTTTCATCCCGCATACTCCATACGCAACCAGATAGAAGATGTTGCGTCACTTAAAGGCATCGGGGACTATCTTGAGGAGATGAAACTTGACCCTTCATTTCTTGACAAACTTCCCCATGAACTTTCAGGGGGACAGCTGCAGCGCAGTTCGATACTGCGGGCGCTTTTGATGAAACCGGACCTTCTTTTGCTGGATGAGCCCACCTCGGCTCTGGATAATGTTATTCAGCTTGAGGTTATGCAGATGTTGCTGGGGCATCTTGATGTTATGGGAATGCTGCTGATTACACATGAGATCGATCTGGCAAAGTGGTGTGCCGACGAGATTGTAGAAATAGGCAGGCAGTAACTGCAGTCAATAGTTTTGTTTGACTCTATTTAAGCAGTGAAACCGTTGTGCTAAAGCCTATTGCAGCCATTATGACTGTTCCAAATACATTTAATGCCATGTTTGTTCCTGCCAGTAGAAAATGTCCCCCTTCCAGCAGCAGTACACTCTCTATGGCAAAGGTGGAGTAGGTTGTCAATGCTCCCAGTATACCTGTGCTTAGAAACGATTTTACATGAAGTGAAAAAATAGTGCTATACATAAAGTAAGCAACAAGTATACCCATGATGAAGCTGCCTATAAGATTGACGCCAAGAGTACCGAAAGGGAGTTCGTGAGGAACCTTGTTTGAGATCAGTCCATTGAGATAGACTCTGAGTACTGCTCCAATGAAGCCTCCGCATCCGACGGCAAGTATTGTCTGTAGGCTCAATCTTTACCCTTTTGAAGCGTATTTGTCATACGTTTCCTGCATTTCTGCCTGGAGACGTTTAAGCCACTCTTTGTCACTTTTATCGGCATTGAAAGCAGGCAGATAGATAGCAGTAAGCCTTCCCGGGCGGTGATAGAACCGTTTTATATCGTAATGTTTTGCCGTCTCGATGAGTACGACCGGCTGAACACGCAGTTTAAACTTGTCTGCGACCATTTTCGCACCGGGTTTGAACGTGCGCATTCTACCCGTTTTCGTACGTGTGCCCTCTGGAAACATCGTAATTACACGACCTTTGTCAAGACGGTCTTTGCAGTCTGCTATCAACTTTATAAGCGAAGATTTGCTTTCTCTTTCAACGGCAATATCTTCAGGCAGTTTTACGACAAGACCGTAAAAGGGAACGTCGAACAGCTCTTTTTTGGCAACCCAGGCCAGATCCCTTTTTGTGATAGTCTCCATAAGTCCAATATCGATATCGCTTTGATGGTTCAGTAAAAACATCTCTGTATCGGGATCCTCTTTCCCAATAACGCGTACAGGCATAAACAGTGCAAGACGGATAAACCAGGAGGCAATTTTCGGTGCATACGGTTTGGGAACTACCGGAAAGAAGATGATCATCATCGTCATAGCGAGGAAAATTATAATTGTGGCATAGAGCCAGCTAATATGTGCAAATATCTTCATTTTTTATCCATCCTATTTTATTATCATCGAGTTTTATTTTTTTGTACCCTTTGATACTTCCCTGCACTTCAAATATTTTTTCTTCGGACAGTGTTTCAAATATTGTACCCCGCTTGATGGGAAGAAGGTATATGTGACTTCCTTTTTTAACACATGTATTTTCGACAGGAGCATTCATATATGCTATATAGAGGCCAGGAACAAGTATCAGCATCAGGTAGGTGACTCTTCGTTTGAACAGAAGCAGCAGCAGGCCGACAAGGGCAATTGCGCCGGCACCTGCAATCTTGAGCATAGTATGTTTGTATTCGGTAGGTTTGAGATCACTTTGTGTCGAGACGCTGTCGTCATCCAGGACAATCGGGATAGTAATGTCTATAAAGCGTTTTTTACCAAGATTGAAATATGAAAATTTCAGAGTTTTTAGTGTGGTAGGAATGATTACGTAATATGTCATAGTTGAAGCATCGTAATTGTTGTCCAATGATTCAAATCCCTGCTTTATGGCATCTTCAAGGTGAAAAGTTTCCAGGTTGCAGTGTTTGGCAGAAGCCATAAAGACTGCAATATTGCTGTTTTTATCATAGCGTGTCGTTTTTGCCTGTGTAATATTGAAGTTGTCCGCAATGATATTTGCGTAGCTGCTGTTCGGGTTTAGCGTTACGGCTTCGAGCTGTTTTCCGTCAATAGTAGTTGGATACGCTTCATAAAATTCACTGTATTTTATTACTGCGGTAATATCCGGAGTCCTAAGCTTGCGGTTGTCCACTCTGAAATAGAAGGTATCGTAATAGTATGGTTCTTCTATTTTGCGAATTGGTTCTGTCGTAAGAAGTGTTACTCCGGAAGAGTTGTCGAAGTGGTAGCTGATATCACCTGATGTGCTGATGGTTGAGAGTGTTTTGAGCCTTATGGAGAAGATTTGGCCTTTAAACAGATGAGTCGGGAATTCGTCATATGAAAGGTAGAGAACTGTCTGTTCGACTTCATCAGGAGTATCGCTGTAGGTATCTGCTTCGGCCCACAAAGAACCGATAAGCAGAAAGAGAGAAAGCAGCAGTCTCATCAATCTTTAAAAAAGCCACTTAACATTTTAATGCCGTCGTCAGAGCCGAGAATCAGGTCCATAGCCCGTTCAGGGTGAGGCATCAGGCCAAAGATGTTTTTATTTTTGTTGCATATGCCGGCAATGGCATCTACGGAACCGTTCGGGTTGCTGGTTTTACCATGTTCATCGCAGTACTGAAGCAGCACCTGATCATTATCGTAGAGCTCTTTGAGGCCGTCAGGATCTATATAGAAGTTGCCGTCATGGTGTGCGATCGGTATGTTTACGATATCGCTGTTTTGCATTTCCTGTAAAAAACGGTTGTCTTTGCTTTTTACTTTTAGATGGTGATGTCTGGAGATGAAGTGCAGATGCTCATTGCGCTTGAGTGCGCCCGGCAGCATATGAGACTCGGTAAGTACCTGAAATCCGTTGCAGATTCCCAGTACCATACCACCATCGTCGGCATACTCTTTAACCGCCTTCATTATCGGCGAAAAGCGGGCAATTGCACCGCTTCGGAGATAGTCTCCATAGCTGAATCCCCCGGCGACTACAAGCAGTCCGGTATCTTTTGGAAGCGAAGTGTCTTTGTGCCAGACTAGAGATGTTGAGGCACCAAGTTTTTCAAATGCATATTGTGTGTCATATTCGCAATTGGTGCCGGGAAATTGAAGAATGGAGACTTTCATATGATTAACTCTATCTCATAATCTTCTATAACTGTGTTTGCCAGAAGTGATTCGCACATTTCAGTTACCTCTTTTCTGGCAGATACTTTGTCAGAAGATGAAAGCTTCAAAACGATCTGCTTTCCGACACGCACGTCTTCCACTCCTTCGAATTTCAGTGCATCAAGAGCATGGTGGACGGCTTTTCCCTGTGAGTCAAGAACGCCTTCTTTTAGTGAGATGTTTACAATTGCTTTCATTACTATTTACTCCCTAGTATACGGTTTAATACTTCTTCATAAGCGATTTTCAGACCGCCAAGGCCTTCTCTAAAACGGTCCTTGTCCATTTTTTCACCGGTTTCCATATCCCAGAAGCGGCAGTTGTCGGGGCTTATTTCATCGGCAAGAATAATATTGCCCTGGCTGTCTTTGCCGAATTCAAGTTTGAAGTCGACCAGATTTAGTCTTTTTTCGGCAAAATAAGGTTTGAGTATTTCATTTACCTGTCTTGCCATACGACGCAGTTTGTCCAATTCATCCTGAAAATCAACTAGTCCCAGTATTAAAGCGTGCTGATCATTTAGCTTTGGATCGCCAAGATCATCATTTTTGTAATCAAATTCCACCAGTGTAAAAGGAAGAACCTTACCGTCTTCAATACCTAGGTTGCGGCTCAAGCTTCCTGTGGCGATATTTCGTACAATTACTTCTATAAGGATTACGTCAACACGTTTGTGAAGCATATGGTTCGCATCGATCATTTCAACAAAATGTGTCGGAATGCCCCTGGACTCCAGCAGTTTAAAAAGTTCTGCCGATATTTTATTGTTAAGGGCACCTTTGCCGCTTTCACTTGATTTCTTCTCTCCGTTGAAGGCAGTGAGATCATCTTTGAACTCAGAGATCAGCAGTTCGGCATCGTCTGTAGCAAAAAGTCTTTTTGCCTTCCCCTCATATACAAGCTCACGTTTTTCCACTATTTCTCCTTCATTATTATCAGCGCTTTCATTATGTCCACAGACTCTTTAAGCTGACAGTCTTTATTTAGGTACTCTTCGGTGATAATGCTTTTGTTGTCTTCCTGTGACAGATCTCCTGTTTTTGACAAGTTTTCATCACCATCAACTTTTTTGAGTTCTATTTCAAGATGTTTTTTCAGATCCGCTTCTTTGATTGTAAACTCATCTTCATGTACAGGTACTTTTCCCTGCTGCACTTCAATATCAGGCGTAACACCTACCGCCTGGATAGTTCTTCCGCTCGGCAGATAATAGCGTGCGATTGTCAATTTGATCGCTTCGGTATCGGTTATTGGCAAAATAACCTGTACGCTTCCCTTTCCAAATGTTTTTTCACCGACAATGACAGCCCGTTTATGATCTTGCAGCGCTCCGCTGACAATCTCTGATGCCGAGGCACTTCCTGCATTGACAAGTACGACAAGAGGCATATCGGTAACAGTGTTGTCATCATTGGCATCATAATCGCGGTTCTCACGACTGTCACGCCCTTTTTGGGAGACGATATTGCCTTCATCGACAAAAAGATCAACCAGGCCTACCGCCTGGTCGAGAAGGCCGCCTGGGTTGTTTCGCAGGTCAAGGATCAGACCCTTACTGTCGGTTTTATGTTCTTTGATGGCATTTTTTACGTCTTTTACGACTTTTTGATCAAAACTTGTGACTCTAATATAAAGTATATTATCACCTACTTTTTTAGCATAGACCGACTGGATTTTGATAATATCACGTATGATATGAATTACGATCGGCTTGTTTTCACCTTTGCGAACGATTGTAAGATCTATCGGTGTGCCCGGTTCTCCACGCATAATATTGACTGCATCGTCTATTGTCATGCTCAGAGTCGATTTGTCATCAATCTTTAAAATAATATCTCCGGACTTTAACCCGGCTTTGTCTGCAGGAGTCCCTTCAATCGGGGCGATAACTGTCAATGCGCCGTCTTTCATTCCAACTGTAATGCCGAGTCCGCCAAATTCACCTTTGGTTTGAACCTGCATCTTTTCAAAGTTTTTTGCATTCAGGTATGAAGAGTGTGCATCAAGGTTTGTCATCAGGCCCTGAAGTGATTTGTCCATCAGCTCTTCTATTGTGAGCTCATCTACATTGTACTTCTCCACTATGCTTAGAACTTTTGTGAATTTTGCCAGAGACTGGAGCCTTGAGGCTTCTACGGTAGGTTGATCCGATTCAGTTTTAGCAAAAAGTGATGAAGAGAAAGCGAGTGAGAGTACTGTTGCAGCACTAGCAAAACCTATAAGTAAAAATTTCCCGTTTTTCATAATATTAAATGTCCGTTTCCAATGATTAGACCTATTTTCTGTTTTTCCGGTCTCTGGGTTATAAAGTCAGTTATTATAGTAAAAACATATTGAAATAACAATAAGATTATTATCGTATAATCATACTTGAGCCTATTTATATCAAGTATACTTGACAGAAGGTGACTCAATTCGCTATAATAATCTAACTTTAAAAGATAGGAACAGAGGAGATATATAATGAATACAATTTTTGAAAAACTGACACATCAGATGACTGAGGCGATAGAGTCTTCCATATCACTGGCTCTGCACAACCAGAACAGTGAGGTAGAACCTGTACATTTTTTATGGGCACTTTTGACCAATTCGAATTCTGTGCTCAATCAGGCTTTAAACAAGATGAATATAGACAAGGTCGCCATAGAGTTGGATGTAAAAAGTATGGCCAACTCTCTGCCGAAATCATCATCGGTATCAAAGGAGAATATCCGTATTTCACGCAATATGATGCAGACTATCGAGCGTGGTATCGGAGAAATGACAAAAAATGGGGACAGCTTTCTTGCAGTAGACAGCTACATACTTGCAAATATAAAAGAGGATCCATTTAGAAGTGTTTTAGGTAAATATGTCGATGCGATGGAGCTGCAAAAAACCATAGAAGCTATGCGCGGGGGTCAGAAGATCGAGTCACAAACGGCCGATGAGACACTCGAGAGCCTGGACAAGTACGGCATCGATCTTACAAAAGAGGCTGCTGAGGGTAATCTTTCACCGGTTATCGGACGTGATGAGGAGATCGGCAGGATGATGCAGATCCTGATTCGTAAAACAAAGAACAATCCTATTTTGCTTGGTGAGCCCGGTGTCGGCAAAACGGCGATAGTCGAAGGTCTTGCGCAGCGTATTTACAACAAAGAAGTACCGCTGTCACTACAGAACAAAAGGGTAGTGGCACTGGATATGAGCACTTTGATTGCAGGTGCAAAATACAGAGGAGAATTTGAGGAGCGCCTGAAAGCGGTTATAGAAGAGGTAAAACAGAGTGCGAATATTATTCTGTTTATAGATGAGATCCATACTATTGTCGGTGCCGGAGCATCGGAGGGAAGTATGGATGCGGCAAATATCCTGAAGCCGGCGCTGGCGCGGGGTGAGCTGCATACCATAGGTGCGACGACACTGAAGGAGTACAGAAAGTACTTTGAAAAAGATGCAGCACTTCAGAGACGTTTTCAGCCCGTAAACCTGGATGAGCCTACGGTCAACCAGTCTTTACAGATACTTCGCGGCATAAAAGAGCGGCTTGAAGCCCACCATAATGTTACAATTACAGATGCTGCGCTGGTTGCTGCCGCCAAACTGTCAGACAGGTATATTACAGACCGTTTTCTGCCGGATAAAGCGATAGACCTGATCGATGAGGCAGCTGCAGAGCTCAGGATGCAGATAGAGTCTGAACCAAATGTGCTTGCAGCTGTAAAACGACATATTCAGGAGCTGAGTGTAGAAAAAGAGGCTCTGAAAATGGATGAAAATCCATCCAACAGCAAGCGTCTTGAAGAGATCGAAAAAGAGCTGGCCGATGCCGAAGAGGAAAAGCTCTCGCTGGAGGCACAGTTTGAACATGAAAAAGAGGTGTTTGAGCGTATTTCAAACATCAAAAATGATGTTGAAGTCAAGCGCCGTGAGGCCACTCAGGCAAAAAGCAACGGTGATTTTGAACGCGCAGCTGCCATAGAATATGGAGAGATACCAAAGCTTCATGAAGAAGAAGCGGCATTGCAGCTGCAGTGGAAAGAGATGCAAAAAGAGGGGACTCTGCTTAAAAACAGCGTGGATGAGGAGTCGATCGCGGGAATCGTCAGCAGATGGACGCAGATACCGGTAACAAAAATGCTCCAGAGCGAAAAAGAGAAGATAATTCACGTTGAAGATGAACTCAATAAGGATGTAATTGGCCAGGAGAAAGCGACTCACGCAGTAGCACGCGCCATTAAGCGCAACAAGGCGGGACTGTCGGACAAAAACCGCCCTATAGGAAGTTTTATGTTCCTTGGGCCTACCGGGGTAGGTAAAACACAGACGGCAAAAACGCTGGCGAAGTTTTTGTTTGACTCTCAGGAAAACCTGATCCGTATCGATATGAGTGAATATATGGAGAAACACGCCGTATCACGTCTGGTAGGTGCGCCTCCGGGTTATGTCGGGTACGAAGAGGGCGGACAGCTTACTGAAGCCGTACGCAGAAAGCCTTACAGTGTTGTCCTGTTCGATGAGATAGAGAAAGCCCATCCGGATGTATTCAATGTTCTGTTGCAGGTACTTGATGATGGCCGTCTGACTGACAACAAGGGAGTAACGATCGACTTTACCAACACGATCATTATTCTGACGTCAAATATAGCCAGTGACAAGATAATGAGTATGGCCGGTGATCCGAATCTTGAAAGTGTGGTACTGGACGAACTAAGGCGCCATTTTAAACCGGAGTTTTTAAACCGGCTTGACGATATCGTACAGTTCAATGCACTTGGCGAAGAGCAGATAGTTGCTATTGTCGATCTTTTCTTCAGTGAAATTGCTGCAAAAGTACAGGATCGTGATATAGAATTGACTTTAAGCAACGCCGCCAAAGTGCTGATAGCAAAAGCCGGATTTGATCCTACTTATGGTGCCAGACCGTTGAAGAGAGCACTTTACGAGATAGTCGAAGACAGGCTGGCTGATTTAATCCTCAGCGGTAAGGTAAAAGAGGGTTCACGTGTTCTTTTTGATGCCGACGGAGAAGAGATCAGGGTTGAGATATCCTGATCTTCAGGTCCGCTTAGTGATGTAATAGTATAATTTTCGTTATGAAAACAGTCGTTATATTTACAGTGCTGTTCGCTGTCAGGCTTTTCGCCTGTACGGGAGACTGCCTGACATGCCATCCGAAGCTTATAGACACCATCGAGAGCGATGAACGGCATAAGCCGATGCTTACATGCATCACCTGTCACAAAGCAGATACGGACAGTATGTCCGAATGCGGTGACGACTGCTTTGCCTGCCACTCCATAGAGAAAATTGAAGAGCCGAATATCAAAGAGCATATGGTTATCCGTGGATGCAGGGATTGTCATATGGAGCTTAAAAAAGAGATGTTTGAAACTCCGCCCGAGGGTCAATCCGTAGAGAAGCCTTTAAAGGAGTTTCTGCTGCAATAGTGTTGTATCCGGTAAGCTTTTAAAAAACTTAAACGGTCTTTAAGTAAGTGTTTACTATTATTTCGCACTTAAAATCAACAACCAGGATTGCTCAATGAAAAGAACATATCAGCCGCATAATACGCCACGTAAGCGTACACATGGTTTTAGAAAGCGTATGTCGACAAAAAACGGTCGCAGAGTTATTAATGCACGTCGTGCAAAAGGACGTAAGCGATTGGCTGTATAAACAGTTTTTCCAAGCTGAAACAGACAAAAGAGTTTCAGCGCATCTACAGGCTCGGCAAAAGCGCGCATTCGCGTTCACTGGTTCTCTTTTATCTTTCTGAAAAAGGAGAAAAGAGGATCGGTTTTACTGCCAGCAAGAAGGTAGGAAATGCAGTGGCCAGAAATAGAAGCAAGCGTCGAATGCGCGCGCTTTTTCACGATTATTGCGATCTTTTACAGGATGGAGCTTATATCTTCGTCGCCAAATCCCCAATGCCTACGGTACAATATTCGGTATTAAAACAAGAGTGCAGAAAAGCTTTGATGCGTACAGGCAGTTTTAAAGATGATAAAAAAAATACTTCTTAAACTTCTTACTCTGTATCAACGTTTTTTTACCCTTTTGGGTTATGGAAGCTGCCGTTACTATCCGACCTGTTCCGAATATGCAAGATGGCAGTTTGAGGAAAACCCGCTTCATGTAGCCTTTTATTATTCGGCAAAACGCATACTGACCTGTAATCAACTGTTTCCAGGCGGAATAGACTATCCGGAATTATTGAAATTGTCAAAAAATCCGAAAGTTTTAACCATAAATTCGATAAAGTACTGGCTTATTCCAAAAGCGGGCAAGCGCTTTTATATAATCAAAAATTTTAAATACAAAAAGGGTGATCAGTGTTAGATAATATGTCATCAAACCAACGCCTTCTGCTGGCTGTGGCTCTGTCGATAGTCTTCTTTATAGGGTATTCGGCCATTTTCCCCCCAAAACAGACGCAGGCGCAGAAAGATATTGCACAGAATCATAAAGAAAATACTCTACAGCATGGCAGTGAAAAAGTTACTTCAGATACCAGGGCACACAATGTAGAATCCGTACCGGCCAAACCTGAAATAGGACATAGTGTTTCGGCAGATGAAAATATTGCCAAAGACAGCACAAACACTCTTGTAAGTATAGATTCCCAACATTTCAGCATTAAGATAGATACGCTCGGCCGTATCTCATCAAAAATACTTAAAGATGAAAAGTATAACGATAAAGAGGGCAACCCTATACAGATGGTCCCTCAAAACGGTGCCAAACCGTTGTATATCCGTTTTTCCGACAGCAAGCTCAATGAAGAGGCAGCTAAAACCCCGTACCGTTCCGATGTAAAGCAGGTGAACATGGAAGGTTCTTCGCTAAAAGTGGTTTTAACTCAGGAACTAAGCAGTGTCAATGTAAACAAGGAGATTACTTTTTATCAGGACGGGCACTATGATGTAAAAGTAAATCTTTCTGAAGATAAGAGATATTTTATTTATCTGGGACAGCATGCCGAGCATAAAGGCCAGATGATGATGGCGGTACACGGTGCGATGGTCTATACGGGTAATGATCTCGTCACTATCTTTGAAGATGGGGACACAGAAGGGCGCAGTACGTTTAACGACGTATCCCTGGCTTCTGCTTTCGATCAGTATTTTGCATCGATATTCTATTCGCTCAGACCGGACACAAGCGTAATTATAGAGAGAGATCGCGACAACAACCCCATAGTCTACATCGATGCCGGGCAGTCGATAAGTTTTAGCGGCTATATCGGACCAAAAGATTACAAGGTTCTTCAAAATATAGATCCTGTTCTCACAAACGCAATAGAGTATGGCTGGTTTACCTTTATTTCAGCGCCGATGTTCAAGGTTCTTATGTGGCTTGAGGGCATGTTTGGCAACTGGGGCTGGGCTATCATCGCATTGACAATCATTATCCGCATGATGCTTTATCCGTTGACATACAGAGGTATGCTCTCTATGCAGAGAATGAAAGAGCTAGCACCTAAAATAAAAGAGCTGAGAGAGAAGCATAAAGGCGATCCGCAGCGACTTAACGCAGCGACTATGGAGCTTTACAAAAAGCACAGCGTCAACCCTCTTGGCGGATGTATGCCCATGCTGCTTCAGATCCCTGTCTTTTTTGCGATCTACCGCGTTCTTCTTAATGCGGTAGAGCTTCAGGGTGCTCCATGGATGTTCTGGATACAGGATCTTTCACGTATGGATCCGACATATATTTTGCCGATCCTGATGGGTGCGACTATGTATTACCAGCAGAAGATAACGCCAAGCAACTTTACTGATCCAATGCAGGAGAAAGTGTTCAAGTTCCTGCCGGTTATATTTACCTTTTTCTTTGTTACGTTCCCGTCAGGTTTGGTGCTGTACTGGTTTGTGAACAATCTCTTCTCCATAGCTCAGCAGTATATAGTAAACAGGAAATTCGAGGCTGCCAAAGCCGCACGCCACGAGAAGCATCTGGTGGAGAAGCATCATGATAAAGATTGAAGCAAAAAGCCTTGAAGATGCCTATCTGAAAGCTGCAAAAGAGCTCTCCTGCTCTGTCAGTGAACTGAATGTCGTTGTAATACAGCAGCCTTCAAAAAAACTTTTCGGTTTGCTGGCCAAACCTGCTATTGTCGTTGCAGAATGTAAAACAGCTCTTTCTGCAGAGAGTATGCCAGAGGAGGTTAAAGAGGAATCTGCACCGGAAGCAGAAGAGTCGATTTCCCATGATGAGCCCACTTTCACACCGATGGATCATGAGGAGAGCATAGAGACGGATCTGCCCGAGGAGGAGATCGAACTTTATGCAGAAGAGGAATTTGAAGATGAAGTTAAGACGATAGAAGAGGAAGAAGCGCAAGAGCCCCATTATGAAGATTTGCGAAATACGAACAGTGCAATAAGCGGTTTTTTTGAAGAGAGGCAGAGTGTCGAAGAGATTGCTTCCACGGTAAAAGAGGAGATAAATGATCTTTTTGACAAACTTTGCTTCTCTCTTAATGCGATAGAGGTCTCGGTATATGACGATACCACACTGCTTATAGAGTTTAGCGGTGAGGATGCTGCCCTGTTGATAGGTAAAGAAGGGTATCGCTACAAAGCACTCTCATATATGATTTTCAACTGGATCAATGCAAAGTATCGTATGCAGTTAAGACTTGAAATAGCGGAATTTCTGAAAAATCAGGAAGAGTCCATCTCGCGTTATCTGCTCGGTGTTTATGAAGAGATAGACAATGACGGCAGGGCGCGCACAAAGATATTAGACGGGGTTTTGGTACAGATTGCTTTAAAACAGCTGCGCGAGCGATATCATGATAAATATGTAGCTATCCGCACTACAAGAGACGGCTCAAAGTACATCATCATAAACGAATACAACAGCTATTGACCCACATGGTAAATAAAGATGGCTGATACTATTGCCGCCGTTGCGACAGCTCACGGCGTAGGCTCTATCTCGATCATACGTTTAAGCGGAGACTCCGCTCTCTCCATTGCTGTAAAACTTACCAAAAAAGAGAAACTTACCCCCAGGTATGCCCATTTGTGCCCACTTTACAATAAAGACGGGGAGCTGATCGATGAGGCGATAGTGATCTATTTTAAAGGCCCGCACAGTTTTACTGCAGAGGATATAGTGGAGTTTCAGTGTCATGGTGGACAGGTTGTAGCCGAAGAGATACTGAAGTCTGTACTGCATGAGGGAGCCCGGCTTGCCGAGCCGGGTGAGTTCAGCAGACGCGCTTTTTTTAACGGCCGCATCGATTTGACCGAAGCCGAAGCAATAGCACAGCTTATTGAGGCAAAAAGTGAAGATGCCGCAAAGATTTTGGCAAGACAGATAAAGGGTTCTCTAAAAGAGTATATAGAGGATATGCGCAATGCACTGCTTGAGATACTGGCATACTGTGAAGTTTCCATAGATTATGCAGAAGAGGATCTGCCTGAAGATCTTGTTTTACAGATGAAGAGCAGACTGCAGAATATTATGGATGAACTTGGCCGGACTTTAAGGGCAAGTGAAAGCCGCCGTGGATTGATGCAGGGTTTCAAGGTGGCTATTATCGGCAAGCCCAATGTCGGGAAGAGTTCACTTCTTAACAGCCTTCTTGACTATGACCGGGCTATTGTCAGCGATATAGCAGGTACTACGCGTGATACCATTGAAGAGCAGGTACGTATAGGTACCCATTTGATTCGCATTGTGGATACGGCAGGCATTCGTGAGGCTGGTGACGAGATTGAACGCATAGGGATCGAGCGCACCATAAATGCTATACGTGAGAGTGAGATTGTAATAGCACTTTTTGACGGCAGTGCGGAGATGGATAAGGAGGATAGGACTATTCTCGATCTTATGAATCTTTATAAAGATGACCGTACATTCATAACTGTTATCAACAAATCTGACTTAAAACAGATTTTTGATACTGCTGGGCTTAATGGTTTCGAGCCTATTCGTTTAAGCTGCAAGAAAAGCAGTGCTGAACTGATTGATGTGCTAAAAAGCATTATGGATCTGCAGAATTCTTCGGATGAGATGATGCTGATATCTTTGAGACAGATTGATGCCGTGCGCAGCGTGCTGAAAGCGATCAAAGAGGCCGAGGAGCATCTGGATGACCAGCTTCTTGAACTTTTTTCATTTCATCTTGGCGAGGCGATACGGGCACTGTCGTCCATAACACGTCCGTTTGAGAACGATGAAATGCTTGATAAGATGTTTGGCAGCTTCTGTCTGGGAAAATAGATGGCATTGGTATAGAATTGAAAAATATTTATCCTGTCCTTGCAATTGACCTGGGTCTTAAGCGTATAGGATTGGCTTATTCTCCAGATGGCAGTATTGTAACACCAATACAGGCAATACTGCGCAAAAACAGAAAACAGGCCTCCTCGGCAGTAAAGGCAGTAATAGCAGAATGGAGCATAAAGACCGTAGTTGTCGGAATACCTATGGGTGGCAGTTCTGAAGATGAGATGCGAAGACGTGTGGCACATTTTATGGGTCTGGTCGGTTTCAGCGGAGATATTTTTTATCAGGATGAAAGCGACAGCTCTCTTGAGGCCGAGGAGATGCTTAAGGGCAGTATCCGCTATAAAAGAGATGGCCGCATAGATTCTCTTTCTGCAAAAATTATTCTGCAGCGATGGCTACTGACGCGATAATATAATTTTACCTACTATCTGATAGCAACCGCAACATGCAACAGTATATTTGTGCAACGTTTAAGTCGTTAACCATCTGTTAACTATTTTTTCTGATATAATAGTTTTTAACAAACCTCTAAAAGGACAGGGAATGCGTAAGATTTTAATATTTTTAATGGTACTGGCACTTTCTGCTTCGGCTGCAAGTCAAGCAAAAAAAGTGAGATATATGGGAAATGTCAAAGATTTGATAGTGGCAACCCAGAAGACACGGGGAGGAACATATAATTTTTTGAATGGGAGTGAATTTGCACAGTTTGGAGTATATGAAAACAGAAGCAAGATAAAGAATGCATTCAAGGCTATTAATCGCCAGTTTCAGGTGGTTGGGCCGGAAATTGATGCAGAATTTGACAAACTGAAGAAGCAGATGCGTGCTCTTAACAAGATGGCTTTTCAGCTTGAGCCGCTTACTTCATTTAAGGCATACAGTTCGCTGGTCAACAAAATGATTACAGTTGCAGGAAAAGTTCAGAAAAATCTTTTCGGTAACGGTACGGCATTTGAGCAGAAAGCAAGTGATTTGATGATGAACAAGATCATGCGTCTGACGGAAGGTCTTGGCAAGCTTCGAGGGTTGGGCTCGGGTATCGCTGCACGCGGTGAGTGTGAAGATGAAGAGATAGACTATATGGAAGAGTATGCTGAAGAGGTTGCCGAGTATATGGGGCAGGTTATTGACACTATGGTGAATCTTAACAAAAACTACGGCAGCAAGTATCCAAAAGGTTTAAACAACCAGCTTGTCAGCTATAGAAATGATGTCAACAAATATGTCAATCTTGCAAAAACAAAACTAATCGGCCAAGACAATATCAAACTGGATTCAAATAAATATTTTGCCCAGGGAACTTCACTGATAAGCGGAGCTATTAAATTCTACAAGATGAACGAGAAGGCACTTAGAGAGTAGTCTTGCAAACAACAAAGGCTGAGTAATGAAAAAGGCACTAATTATCGCGGCTTTGCTTACTACTATGGCACATGCCGATATTCAGAAAAAGAATTATTCGAGCGGAGAGTTAAAATCCGAAACGAATTTTTCTAACGGAAAGCGCAATGGCCTTTCAAAAGGTTATTACAGAAACGGTAAATTGAAGTATGAGACGAACTTTAAAAATGACAAGCGCGACGGCCTATCCAAAGGTTATTATAAAAACGGCAAACTGAAGTTTGAAAAGCAGTATAAGAATGGTGCTTTGGAAGGTATTTCAAAAGAGTACTATAAAAACGGTAAACTGAAGTCCAAATGGACATTTAAAGAAGACCTTCCTGTAAGCGGCAATAAATTCGACAAAGACGGTAAAGCTATAGAGAATAAATAGTCTTTACCGTATAAAACTTACTGGATTATGCCAAAAAACTCCGTAGCTTCAAGCTGGTCGGAGTCCAACACTTCTTTTTTAAAATCCTCATTATTTTCCATCAGTTCCTGGATTCGGGTTTTACAGTAATCAAAAAGTGTTTTGCGCGTAGACGGATAGTCAAAAATGTATCCCAGTCCGCTAAAGTGATAGTTTTCACCTTCATGTTCAACACAGAAGAGAAGCCCGTCACATGATTCTTCCATTTTTTCCACAAGTTCACGATAGTTAATATCGAATTCAGTTGCATTCCAGCCTATGTCTTCCAACTCTTTATCTGCAAACTCTGCTATACCGTCACTGCTTGTATCATCGTATTCGGCATTTTCAATATTGATTTCGATAATACTCTTCCATGCTCCGGCTGCTTTTATAAGCACACGCTCATTATCTTCAACTATCTGATAGGTATTTCCAAACAAAGCAGCATAGTCGGCAACGGGTGATTGTCCGGTATTATTGCTGTTTTGATAAATGAAAATATCACTTGAGTCGAACGGAGCGTATTTTATATCACCTTCATAGGTAATTCCAAAGCTTTTTTCAGAATTTACCGCCTGAAGCAGCCTGTCGTGATCAACGACTATAATCTCTTTAACCAGATTGAATTTTTTCATAAAATGCCTTATAAAAATTTATTGTTTATTGTAACATGTGATTTGCAGGTCTGACTAAAAGTCTTTTATTAACTATGGTATAAACTGATATTTTAAGATTTTTCGATATAATCGCACAAAATTTACGCGCTTTTATCGCGCGATTCAAGAGGGATGTTCAGATGGCATTGAATGTTTATTATGACAAAGATTGTGATA
>MZGN01000106.1 GCA_002085085.1 Helicobacteraceae bacterium 4484_230 | reverse complement strand
TCATGGTTTTGAAATACCGTTGGCATTTGCGGTGGAATCTCGCCTTCACTATAGTAGTTGATATCGTCAAATACGATGCCGGTGGATTTTAAAATATGCTTGTTCACGACTCTTTCTATAAACTCTCCTTTGTGATGAGACGATGAGAAGTTTACTTTCGCTGCACGGTTCGATATGGGCAGTTGTGTCAGGTCCTGGGCCCAGTCATCTCCTATATACCATGATTTAAACATCTCCAGCCGTTCATTTTTTGGCATATATGTTAAAAAATTCAGTTCGCCTTCCATGCGTAAAAAATCCATATAGCGGCGAATGTTTGTTTGATGTGAGATATTTCCAAATACATCATAGCCGGCAACAAGTGAATAGTAGATACGTTCAAACTGCGGATAGTCTATTACCCACATGGTGCGTGGCAATTCGCCAAGCACCCCTTTATGTACCGATGCGCTGTCAAAGTGGCGGTAGACTGTAAGGAGTGGTGCATCTTCGGCTTTGTTGCCTTTCCAGATGCTTTCCAAGCCTATTCCATCCGGATAGTTTTTGTTGTATAGCTTCTGCTTGGCTTCAAAATAATGTTCATATCGCTTCCTGTAGTCATCACTGAAAGTCTCCAGTATATTTTGAGTACTGGTCTCTATCGGCATGCTCAGGTTGTCGTATTGACGCATGAGAAAACCAGGTTGTGAAATAGAGAGATCATAATCAGGATCCTGAAACATTACCCAGAAGTGATCGTGAATCACATTTAGAGCCATTTGGCCACGGCAGACAGGCCCACGGATAAAAGTCATGACAATATAGTGGCTGTTGTCAAGCAGGAATTGATAGCGTGATCTGGCAGGGATTTGAAAAAAAGCTACAAAAGGGTTGGCGCTTGATTTGGTTTCATAGTCAATATAATGAGGCTTCTCAATCCAAACCGGTTTGATAAAGAGCTCTTTTGTGCGCTGTAGTTTTGTATCGTTGAATTCTACCACCATATGGGTTTTGTGAACAATTGTAGAATGGATTTTTCTGAAACGGTAATAGAATTTTTTTACACCTGGATCATCGAATGGACGCAGGGAGGGAATGACTTCAACCGATTCGGGTGCAGGTGTCGTGGAGCGCACTATTTCGTAAAACTCTTCGGGTGCGGCGGTAAAATTACAATGTGCAAGATAGAGGTGTTCATACAGATAGCGTGCTGTTACCGAATGTTTTGGATCCGGCATATTTAAAAATGTTTCCCACCTGCCTATCTCTTTTGCAGCTGTCTGGCTTGGAGCAGTAATCCTTTTTTGGTCTGCATCACTTGGACCGTGCGCACCCTGCTGTAGCCATTGTGCAAGAGTATGATACTCGTTGTCTTTTAGAGCAGGAAAGCCATAGGGCATTCCATGGTGTGGTTTCTCATCGATATATTCACTCATCTCTTTTTTGTTTCTCGGGCAGACAAGCTTGTCTTTTTCCGGTTCATATAAACCTATTACTTCGGGATGTATCTTTTTGTCATACAGCATATGCATCATTATCGAGTCATTGTAGCTCTCGTTGGCATCATATTTTTGTGTAAGTGTGTAAAAATCTTTCTTGCGCCACTCTTTCGTTGTTTGAGCATCTATGAAAAGACGTGTAGGATCGATTGCCTTTAGGCGTACGGCATCATATACCAATATTTTGCTTCCGCCGCGATCCACTCCTTCAAATGAACTGAATTTTGCCTGGCATGGAGAGTTATAGCAGGAGTGGCATGAAACACACCGTTTGTCCAAAATGGGTTTGACTTCTGTCAGATAATCTATTTTTTTATCCGAAGTCTCAACCCTGACCGGCTCCAGCATCGGTGCACTACATCCGGAAAACAAAAGAAAAAATATAACCACTGTCCATATCTGTAAAAATTTCATGTTACCTGCTTTTTTGTAAACATAATACCGACTTTCAAAGCAACTTGTTATCAAAAAAACGAAAAGATGGTTGACAGATATGCTTTTGCGGTGTTAATGTTGATCCAATATCTTATATATTCAAGATATTGGAAGTTTTCATAATGTATGCTCAGCAGCATAGAAGGCTTTCAAGGCATTGGTTTGCATAAAAATATATTTTTTATTTTATTGTTAAGTATTTTTACACTATTGGGATATGCACAAGAAAATACCGAAGTTTCATTTTTTGACAACAATGATTCTATGCTCGACTTAAGCGAATATCTATCCCGGGCATACGGCTTTATGCCGATTCCATCTGTAATTACCGAGCCTGCAGTCGGATATGGCGGAGGGGCTGCGCTTATCTATCTTCATGACAGTTTTATAGGCAGGAAAGGCAAAAGCGGAAGGAATATTCCCGCAAGCATAAGCGGGATAGTTGCAGGGGCTACGGAAAACGGCACATGGCTTGCCGGTGCTTTTCACCTGGGGTACTATCTCGACGATACTCTACGTACGCAGACATTTGTCGGCTATCCCGATATAAATATCAATTTCTATACAAACAGGGGTGATCCCGTACTGATGAACCTCAGTGGTCCCGCGCTATACCAGTCTCTTAAATACCGCATTGGAGGATCCGATCTTTTTGTCGGACTGGGCTATTCATATATCGATCTGACAAATACGATAAAGTCAAAAAATACCGATAATCTTCCTGAAGGAAGCTTTGTAAACTCAGGCCTGCATTTTTTGGTGGATTACGATACGCGCGACAACAGTCTTTCACCCAACAGGGGGATGATTTTTAATGCCAATCTGGCTTTTTTCGACAAGGCGATAGGCAGCAAATACAGCTATCGGCGCTATATGTTTCAAGAGTTACTTTATCTGCCGCTTTTTAAAACACTCTTTTTTGATCAGCGTTTTTACTATTCGCTGGTTTCAGGTGAAGAGGCACCGTTTTTTTCATACCCGTTTATCCAGATGAGAGGTGTGCCTGCCATGAAATACCAGGGCGAGAAAGTGGCACAGTACGAAGCACAGCTGCGGTGGGAATTTCATCGCAGATGGAGCGTGCTTGGTTTTGTAGGTATGGGAAGGGCATACGGCAAAGACAAATTTTTCCCTCAATTACCGGAAATACCGTTTAAGGATGCAGACACGATTGTAAGTGGCGGTGCAGGTTTTCGTTATCTTATCGCCAGAAAATTCGGGTTGAGAGTAGGTATTGACGTGGCAGCCAGTGAAGAGGACAGTGCCGTCTACATTAAATTCGGTACTGCGTGGATGGGGCTGTAGGTTTGTTTAGGATCTTTGCCTTCGCAGGGATGACGGGAAGAGGGAATAGGGAATAGGGAATAGGGAATAGGGAATAGGCGGAATGGGATATAATAAGGGAATGAATTTTTATGAAACTCTTGAAAAAATACTGACAACTGCACGGCCGCCGGAGAAGATAGATGCCTTCAGGTCTTTTTACGAGGCATATAAAGCAGGCAAGGTAAAGGTTGAAGATGCAGGTGCTATCCGCTATTTCAAGGAGCCTTCATATGCGGGCTTTTGTCAAATCGTTTCTCCACAGACGGTTCCTAAAAGAAAAAAATTTACAACTGATGGGGGTAAAATACTTCTTCTTCATGCTATAGCACACATAGAGTACAGTGCCATAGACCTTGCTCTCGATGCCGCATACAGATTTCGCGGCCTGCCAAAAGAGTTTTATGACGATTGGCTTGAAGTGGCCGAAGATGAAGTTCGCCATTTTGAGATGATAGAGTCGCTTCTTGTCGAACTTGGCTCATCGTATGGAACTGTCGAGGTGCACAACTCCCTTTTTGAAGCGTCACAACGGACTCAGACACTTCTTGAACGTATGGCTGTCGTCCCCCGTTATCTTGAAGCCAACGGCCTTGATGCCACTCCCGAGATACTGCAAAAACTCAAGAAGCTTCCCCAAGACGATATGCTTAAAAAGATCGAATCAACATTGAAGACAGTACTTGATGAAGAGGTGGGGCATGTACTAAAAGGGGACCGCTGGTTCACTTATGCCTGTGAGCTTGAAAAGGCTGACAAGAGTGTCTATTTTGAGATCATAGAAAAATACTATCCCAACTGGCCGGCAAGAAAAAAGAGTATGAATGTTTCTGCAAGAAAAGAGGCTGGATTTAGCTGTAGCGAGCTCAATGTAATTGCCGGCGAAAAGATCTGCTGAGTAAAATTTCATAGATTTTTAAATTTCAAACTCCTTAGTAATTAAAATTAGATATAATTATCTAATTTAATTTAGATTTTAGAGTACCTCTAAAAATCATCTGGTTTATGGAGCTGTCTGCATGGGAAAATATGCGTTGATCACAGATTATCTTGTCCGCTTTTTGACAGACGAAGTCAAAAAGACAGGGTTGAGCAGGGTTGTCGTAGGGCTCAGCGGCGGGATTGACTCCGCCGTAGTTGCAGTGTTGGCACAAAAAGCTTTCGGTGACGATCTGCTGTGTGTGAAGATGCCATCGCAATACTCATCTCAGAGTAGTCTTGATGATGCAGATGAGCTTTGCGCACTCTTTAATATCAAGGCTGTAACAAAAAGCATAGAGCCTCTGCTAAAAGTTTTTGAAAATGACAGCATGGACAATCTCCGTAAAGGAAATTTTTCAGCCCGTATGCGTATGGCCACCCTTTATGATGTGTCGGCGGAGCAAAGCGCGCTCGTTCTGGGTACCAGCAATAAAAGTGAGCTGATGCTGGGTTACGGTACTCTTTTTGGCGATCTGGCAAGCGCAGTCAATCCCATCGGCGATCTATATAAAAGCGAAGTGTTTGAGCTGGCGCGTTATCTGGGGGTCCCAAAAAGCATTATAAAAATGCCGGTTATAGCCAAGCTGACATCACGAACGATCAACCATGATTTTAATTACCCAAGAGACATAACCCTATAAGGAGAGACCAATGAAGATCCCATTTTATCGTGCAGATATTGGAGCAAAAGAGAAAAATCGCATAGAGAGCGTACTTGACGGCGATCTGATTACGGCGGTAGAGAATTTGGAAGCAAATTTTGAATCTTATGTCGGAGCGTCGTACGCGCTTGCCACATCTCACGGTACATCCGCTCTGCATCTGGCAATGCTGGCGATCAATCTTAAACGCGGTGACAAAGTACTATGTTCCGTAAATGCCTATCCTGCCGTACCGGAGGTGGTGCGCCACTTCGATGCGGAACCGGTTTTTATAGATGTCAATGAGGATAACTACAATATCGATCTTGATAAACTGGAAAACTACCTGGCAGACAATGCCACCAAAAAACTGAAGGCCGTGATCGTCACCCATATAGCTGGCTATCCCACAGATCTTGAGCGTCTCTATAATATCGCCAAAATATATAATGTGAAGATAGTGGAAGATGCCTCTGATGCCCTTGGCGCAACCTACAATGGGAAAAAGGTGGGTTCTACCGGGGCGGATATTACCTGTTTCAGTTTTAGTTCCCATCTTAAAAGAAATGTAAGTAACGGCGGTGTAATGGTAACTGACGATGAAGAGATTATGGAGCGCGCAAAGCTTCTAAGAAATCATGCTATGGTAGTTGATGAACACTCCCTGGAGTATGTTTACGATGTTAGTGACATAGGAAGCAAATACACGATGAGTGAACTCGATGCTGCCTTTAACGATATACAGTGCCAGAAGCAGGATGGGGTTATAAAACGCCAAAGAGAGATCGCAAAACTGTATAACGAAAAGTTAAAAGGGACACCTCATATCACGCTTCCGCAGATCGATGATGACCACTCTTTTTCACTTTACATTATAAAAGTGGATAAGAACCGTGACTCTTTTGCAAGGGAACTTCTCGCAAAAGG
>MZGN01000105.1 GCA_002085085.1 Helicobacteraceae bacterium 4484_230 | reverse complement strand
AATCCAGTATCCGGAGCCACTTTTCACACCACTTTTTCATTCTATTCTACGTTGTCAATCAGATCATGTACAGAAGTACACTTCACTGCTTTCCACCTTGATAGAATAAAAAATTGATATGAAAAGCAAGTTTTAAGAAGAGCGAATACAGATAGAGATTTGGAGACAGTTGCGAGTAACTTGTTCCGCCTCTCCTGCAAAACTGCTCTATAAAAACAACAGTAACCACCGCCGACTCCCGACAACACCCTGCTTCAGGCCCTTAAGTAAAATTTGACTCGGCAAAAGCTAAAATAAATAAAATTACCCGGTTTGGCCGCTCAGCTCCATTATGTCTATATGTCTAAAAGGTTCCAGTTATGCAGAATTTTGTTCTCAGGCTTTTTGCCCTTCTCTTTTTTAGCGTTATTTTTGCAAATACGGTTTTATCTGCGCTCACCATCCATGCAGTCAATCTGAATGACAGCGGTTTTGGCTCACTTCGCCAGGCCGTGTTTGATGCAGTATCCGGCGACAGGATCATCATTGACCCTGCCGGAACCATTATGCTGGACTCTACACTCCTTATCGGTAAAAATATCTCTATCAAGGGAAAGAGCAGTAGTGATATAAATATCAGCGGCAGCGCAGGCAGCGGCTTTACACTGATCGAGATTGAAAATGCGGATGTCACGATAAGCTCCCTTTCATTCGTCGGAACATCCACCCATGATGCAATCACCGTTCAAAACGGAGCGTCTCTGACTGCAGAGAGACTTGTTGTCCGTGAATTCAACGGTGCCAGAGCCATTGGTGTAAACGGCAGCATGAAGGCTTCCAGATGCCGCTTCGAGCATAATGCGAAAGGAGCGATTTCAGTCTATGACGGATCACTCTATGTGGAAGAGTCTACCTTCAGCGACAACAGTGCCGGCTATGGCGGTGCCATCGATTACAGCAACGGAACGGGGCTGGAGGTACGGCAGTCGCTTTTTGCGAACAATAACGCTTTATATGAAGGAGGGGCGATTCATATAGACACCCCCCAAACAGACACTTCAATATCAAATACCACTTTTTCTGCAAACCAGTGTGATGCCAAAGGCGGAGCAGTCTCAATCGCGACCCCGGTAAATATATCAACCGGAATCGCCTCCGCTGTAAATTTTTCACATGTCACCTTTGCAGACAATGTAGCCGGCAGCGACAACAGCGACAAAGCAATAGGCGGTGCCATTTACCAGTCGGATTCCTGGCCTGCCGATGAACAGGGAGCAATCCGGCTCTCCAATACTGTCCTTGCCGACAACATGATGAAAAACGATGTACTCGGATCAGTGGTAACCACCGCAAATGACTGTAACGCCACACTGCATCTGTCAGGATACAACCATATTGAAAGCGATTACCTCTGCGGCATAAAAGATGTCAATTCATCAAGCGATACGATCGGCGACGATGCCAAGCTGGATGTACTGTCCGACAATGGCGGTAAAACAATGACCCACTCTCTGCTGCCGGACTCCCCTCTTCGCAATAGCGGCAGCTGCAGTGATACACTGGGTTATTGCATAGATATAGACCAGCGTGGTTTCAACCGTCCCCAGGGCTGCTACGCAGACAAGGGGAGCTCTTTGAGTTCATCGGACAGCTCCGGCTCCAGCAGCAGCTCAAGCAGTTCATCGAGCTCTTCGAATTCATCAGACAGCTCCTCGTCAAGCTCATCAGGCAGCAGCTCACCCCTGCCTGAATCATCCGAAACGGCAGCTGCTTCGATCGCATATAAAAGTATCGATTACAACGGCAGTGATCCCATGTACTACACGTGGAACTATCTTCTATTTGCCGACAACCATTTCTACGCTTTCGAATTCTACGATCCGGACAGCGGCTCATCCGCAACCGCCAACCGTCTGGGCATCTCGGAAGACGGTCTGACATGGCAGACTCAGACAATGCAGATAGACGGCGTATCGGGGGATCCATTCAAAAAAAACTTCTCCAGGCCTTTTTACCATTTCAACGGAAAATTTCTTACCGTCCGCCCAAACGGCTCAACCGCGGAAACCCATATCTATACCTCATCAGACGCAGCCACCTGGCATGAGCAGACAATAGAGGATTATCAGAAAGAGTGCGGAACAAAATTCGACGGATACTGGCGGACTTCACATACAGACCCCATGCTCTACGACATAAAAGAGGTCGTCACGGCAAACGGCACCATATATATAGGTGTAGGGGATGCCTACCAGAAAGATTCGGTCACCGGAGACGACGCGCCCCGCTATCCTATTGTCGCACGCTCCAGTGATCTAAGCAGCTGGGAGTTCCGCTATGCAAGCTGCAGTACTGTAGGGACTCTCCGTCAAATAAGCATTATTACAGACCGTGCCCATCTCGATCCATACGATAAAGATTTCGAGATCGTAGCCGTCGGGGAAAAATCAGATGACGGCGGACTGCTTTATGTTGCCAGGGGCAATGTAAATGAACGGCTGGTTCAGATGGACCGCTATCTGCACTGGGCCTCTGAGCCCCTCTACTCCATCGGCCGCTATAACAACTTTTATGTTTCCGGCGGCGAACGCCATATGTTCTGGACTACACAGGATATTATGGAGAACGAAGATGAGTGGCGCTCATATGACCGCGGGGAAAATGGAGCTCCTGTTAAACTCATCTACGCACAGGAGAGCCTGAAAACTTATGCAGGCAATGATATTTTTTACACCCAGGCCCCTGTCGACGAGTGGGGGATCGATCTGAACTGGACCAAAACATCGGTTGGGGGCACCATTAAAGATATCATCCATTCATACGACAGTGACGGAGACCGTTATGTCGCTGTCACACACGGCGACTCGTCACATCTGCGCATGTTTGACTCTTCGGATGCCAAGGCATGGGACAGCAATGACAGCTTTCAAGCGGCCGGAACATACACCAAAGCCGCTTACGGAAACGATGTTATAGCCATCCACCCCTCTTCCGGGTCCCTGCTTGTCGGCTTCAAGGGGCTTGGCCCGGTCAATATCCCAAGAACAATGGAGATAAACGGCTCCATTGTCATAGACATCTATGATCCGGATATCAACGAAAGCGTTATTGTCGATTCGTCAAAGTTTCATTTCGACGGCAGGGACCTCAATATCACCAAAGACGGGCCCAACAGGATCATCATCACTCCGGACTATTCCGGCGGCTACCTGACGGAACATACGGACTATTTTCTGCGGATAGACGAAGATGCCATCGAAGGCATAGACGACAACGGCAAACTCACAAGAGTCCTTAAAGCGATCAACAACTACCAGATACGAACCGTGGACGATCTTATAAAGCCGACCGTCGATACTACAGACCCGACGGATGGAGAAAGCAGTGTGGCGATTGAGAGCAATATCACGATAACTTTCAATGAGCCGGTCCATCTCGAAAAAGAGGCCTTGATCTATGTCAAAAACAGCAGTGGCGAGAAAGAGCATATAGCTGTCACACAGACCGATGATACACACATTCTTTTGGAACACAATTATGTTTCAGGAGAGCACCGATACTGGAAGCAGTTGTCATCCTACACTCTTACAGTTGAAAAAGGTACCGTCAACGACAACTCCTTCAATCCCAACAATTTTTTCAGCATGACCTTTACGACAGGATCCGATACGACGCCTCCAAAACTGGACGCAGAGTGTACTGAAGAGCAAAACAGCCCATTGGGCCGTGACGGCAACAGTACTGTCGGACAGCCTGCAATCCTCTGTTTTGATGAAGAGATCGTTATCGACACCCCTTCAAACCTCAGCGTTACCTGCAGTGGTACCGCTTTGCCGACAAATAAGTACAATCTTAACGTGGACGGCAGCGATGCCAGGCTGCTGATAGTGAAACCGGCTGAGTACTGGGAAGTCGGCAGCAACTGCAGTGTCAGCCTTGATGCCGGAGGAATTACGGATACTGCCGGAAATGCCAACGACTCCGTTTCAGATGCCGTAACTTTCAATATAGAAGATGCTTATACACCGCTGCGAATTATAACTTCCGACCCCGAAGACGGCAGCGAAAACCTCTCTGCGAGAAACTTCAGCATTCGGCTTGCATATAACAGTATGATCGCCGAAGGCAAAAACTACGATGATATTCAGCTGATGGATGAAAACGGCATCACTATGCCGATAAGCAAAGAGATACACAGCGATAAACTCTACATAAATGCCGACATTACATGGGAAATGAACTACCGCCTGCAGCTGCCTGTACGGGCGATTAACGACGAACTTCGATATGTCCAGAGCAGTTTCTTCGAACTGGAGTTCACTACCGGCGAAGAGGGGGCTTTTTATCCACCGCGCATTACCGGTTCAACCCCCCAAGACGGCGAAGATAACGCAAAAGCCTCAGACTCTATCAAACTGAATTTCAACGGGAATATCCATCTTGCAGACGGATGCAGCGATTCGTTTGTTCTCAAAGAGGATTCCGGATATGCCATAGGCATTACATCCACTGTTGTCGACGGATCCAAACTCACCCTCTTTCTCTCCGAAGCAATGCGCTACAATACCGACTATGGGCTCGATGTCAAAGCATGCAGTATAGAAAACGATGTCAACGAAACAATGGAGAGTGACAGCCACTTCGATTTTCATACGCAGGTTAAACCTTTCTTCGACAGCTCCTACCCTGAAGAAGAGAGTGCCGACATCTCTCTGGACAGTGCCATCCATACTGATCTTATCCGGCTGCAAAGCTCATTCAGCCATGAACAGGCCTATGCAACACTGCAGGGCGCCGCCTCCGGAACAACAGGTTTCGAGATGTTTATTTTTGATGATTCTCTTTTTATCATGCCTGAATTCGCCCTACAGCCTGACGAAGACTATACTCTCACCATGCCGCCGGGAAGCCTGACAGATGCAAACGGATATGAAAACGACATCCCTTACGAGATCAACTTTCAAACGGGGTCGGTCGGAAACACGCTGGAGTGTCCCATCAGGACTGATTCACAGAAACTGCTGACTGATACCAATATTACCTTTAGCGCGCCCGGCGGCTTTGAGCAGTATGTCTGGTTTTTTGGAGACGGCAACAGTACCTCCAAGACAACAGAGAGTGTAAAACACCTCTACGACAGTGCGGACAGTTACGAAGTCTATCTGGCGGCACTGAAAAACGACCGATGGTGCAGCAGCCGAAAAAGCATATTTGTCCACCGCCACCCGTCCGACACTACCGCACATCTTTATATAACGCCGAAAAATGGCCGCAGAATGAGCTCTTCCGAAACAGAGACCTTTGACATAATGCTTGCCTCGGAAGGTGTCGGGCTTGCCGGACGTATCGTCGAGCTGCAGATATACGAGAACGATTCACAAACAGATCAGCTGTATCTGCAGACCGACGGCGAAGGTATGGCCTCATATATGTTCGAGATGGGCGATGCCGACAGCTATAGACTGCTCTTTATTTTCGGAAATGAAAAAGTGGCCATAACAATGCACCGTGCTGTAACATACAGTCGTCTTTCCGGTTACGTAAAAAATGATTATAACCAAAATGTCGTCGGAGCGACACTCTACTGTGATGGAGAAACCGCCACTACAAATACGGACGGTTATTATGAGTTTGCAAACCAGCCGCGTGGCGGCAAACGCGCCATCCATATCACTGCAGACAAACATTACGACCGTGACGAAAATCTGTCACTTTCACAAAATGAAGAGAGTATCGACTTTACACTCTACAAAATTATTCCCGGTGCAGATCCAAAGATCGTCTATGTCGACTCTGACTTTTTTACGGAAACCGGTGAAAAAAGACGCTATATGCTAAAAGATATAGATGCCAGGGTCACTGCACGCATAGTCATGGACTGGCGCGGGCATGATCCCGGGTATCTGGAGTTCAACTTCCCTGACGATACGATAAATACGAAAAAATACACCAGAACCTTTGATCTTGAAACATATATGCGCAGAAGCGGTACTGCAAGCATGGCAGGTATCACAATGGAGGGGCGCAGGTCGAACTCGCTGGCACACGACATCACTCTTTTAAATGCTCTGCCTGAGCGTTTTCTGCCTGCGGGCCGCTCTTACGATATCTATTCAAAACCGCTGGTTCTTGAAAACGGATGGTATAAAACCGGAAAAGTCGAAGGGGTAAAAGTACCGGGAATGACGCTTGGAACCATCCGCAAAATACCGCTTCTCTCCGGTAAAAAAATCAAGGCAAAATCACTCGAAGCCACTTTTACCGGCACCATGTCCATCGACGGCACTTTCGAGCGCAAAAGCGGCTCGGACGACTTCATGTTCAAAGCCGGAGCGGGCTATATGCCGATCACCAAAGCCTCCAGCCCAAACGTCATCCAGAAATATCTAACAAAAGGCTATGCCAAAAAATATCTGGCCTTTGGAACGATCGACCTCTCCATGACGGGCAGCAGCTATATGACCTCGCATTATGATGACGGGCTGCACCGGTGGATGACGGGCTGCACCGGTGGAGCATACTCGATGACAACCGCACCTACTATATGGATGCCCGTGGAAAACTTACTCTCTCCGCACCCCTGTTTGGAATTGTAGATATTACCGGATCGGTCAGAATTCATGACAAAATGACAAGCACCCTCTATCTTGATGAAGATCAGCAGGAGCATGGCGAGATACTGCACGATCCTCTTGGAGGGGAGCTTTCAGGCGGGCTCTCCGTTCTTGGTGCTTCGGCAGAGCTGTATGGACAGCTTGACGCATATCTAAAGTCAAAAAAACCGGAAAATACAAGCAAAAAAGGGATGCGTTTTTGCGGCGGGGCAAAGATAACACTGATCAGCTGGGAAAAAAAATGGCCATTTTTCCGAAAAGACTGGGGAACCCCCCCTGTGCTGAATGATAAATGTGACCAGCTCAGGCAAACACGCACATTTACATCGGGACCTACGTATAAGCTGAGTGACCGAAGCTATCTGAAGCGGCGCTCTCCATGGGGAGGGGCAAGCCGCAGACTGCGCTATTTCATCTCGGGAGAACAGCTGCTGCTGCAGGGAACCGTCACCCAGACAGAACATGTTATGGAGAATTTTGACAACACTCCATGGCTCTTTTTTCTAGATGACAACGACAGCAGAAGCGATATAAACCGCCATCAGATCTTCTACAGCCGTTACGAAGCCGGAGCTTGGAATACGCCAACGGCGCTTACCCCTGGCAGTTCAACTATAGACCAGTCCCCGGATGTAGTCTCTACACCATCGGATATTTTCGTAGCCTGGCAAAATTATGGTACTGTATTTGACGATAACGCAAGTATGAACAGCGTAATCTCCAAAAGTGATATATATCTCAGATCATACGACGGCAGTACATGGAGTTCCATTGTACGCCTCAGTGACGACCTGCAAAACGACCACTCCCCGAAAATGGCATACGATGACGGTGTAACCGGAGTAGCGTGGATAAAGAACCATCCCGAAGACATCAATGTAAGCCTGGAGAACGAAGCTGAAACCCTTGGCGAACTGTTTAATGCAAGAAATGACATATATGCCTCATTTTCTTCCGGGGGCCTATGGCATACCGGTCTGGTAAAACAGGAAGCAGGAACGATCATGGGGCTTGACCTGGCTATTGACGGCGATACTGCCTACATAGCCTATATCCTAGATACAGACCACAACCTCTCCACTTCAAATGACAGGGAACTCTACGGCATACGTACACTCGACGGCAGCGTCTGGGAACAGCCTGTGCGTCTGAGTAAGGACAGTATCATGGATACCACTCCTCTATTCGTTACTTCTGACGGTACGGTAAAAATCATCTGGATCAAAGACGGCTCTGTTGTCTGGGGTGCCATAGAACAGCTCTACGGTGATAAAAACGCATATGAGACCATACGTGATAACATAAGCTTGACAGGCAATATGCAGCTGGCACAAAACAGCAACGGTGACATCGCCGTTACATTCGCAGGAGCTGATGAAGACGGCGAAGGAACGTTCGCTCTCTGGCACGACGGCACAAAAAACCTCTGGAGCGAAATCATCCGGATGACCGACGACAACGACTCCAAAGTAAGAACGACCGCCGTCGCTTTTAACGGCAATGATTCCCTTATAGGTGTTTACAACAAAGCGCGTATCGTTCATAGTGCCGATTTCATCGAAGCTGAAAGCGGCTCAGACCTATGGACTATCACTATAGACAAGATCCATGACCTGCTTGTAGTCGACGGGAGCGTTAGCTCATCCGTATATAACCCCCAAAGCGGTTCACGGCTGCTTCTTGGTGCAGATATAAAAAATAGTGGCGACTATTTTGAAGAAGATGTAAAAGTAGGTTTCTACGCGGGAGATCCGGCTGCCGGCGGTACACTTATAGGCGAGAAGAGTATCTCTCTTTTAACACCGCACGCCACTATTCACGTCGAACTCTCATGGGATCTACCTGAAGGCTTCAACGATGATGTTTATGTTAAAGCTGACAGAGACAATGCCGTCACTGAAAATGTTGAAAACAATAATATTGCCCATACTGCGCTATTTTTGCCTGATGTTGCAGTGACCTCTCTCGATGCGAGCCTGTCCAGTCTCGGCCGCTATAGCGTTATCTGCAGTGTAGAGAATGTCGGTGAACATGCTCTTGGCAGCGATATAAATGTATCGCTTCATTTTTATGACTCTTCACAAGACATAGTGATAGCGCACCAAAATATCACAACAGTAAACGATGCCCACAGTGGTGCCAAAGTCCACTTCTTCCTCGATCCGGCACATCTGGATGATTTTAATATCACACTCAGTTCCGATCCAAAATACTACAG
>MZGN01000104.1 GCA_002085085.1 Helicobacteraceae bacterium 4484_230 | reverse complement strand
TAGTGTTTATAGTTATTGTGTGAGTCTTCAGATATAGAGCTGTATGATCCGGAAATACCTATCCCCGCAGCATACAGCAACGCAGGAAGCAGTAGAAAAGCAAATATAAAGAATCTTGTTTTTTTCATTACACCATTATAGCAGAGTGCATAAAAGCATTTTTCGGGGGTGAAGTCTGATACAATATCAAATCTTTAAAAGCATACTTCTAAATATGGATTGAAAAACACCCAATGAGACATAAAATCAGTAATAAAGCCAAGCAGATATCAAAAAACCCGGCGGTTAAGAAAGCAGTGAAGTCAATGAAGCCAGCCAGAAACATCTGGGGTATTTCAGGTGTTATCTTCTTCTTTATACTTCCTGAGATCATTGCTTTTGTATGGGGTGAGCAGATAACGGCTTATGCCAGAGAGCAGTTGGCACATAACCTTGATATGGCCGAACATTACTATTATGAAGGGCTTGTAATGCTGTTCGAGGATGGTATGAGTTGGATCAATCTTCTTATAGGGATCGCACTGCTGGTGTGGCTCTTTTTTTAGCCCGTTTTCAACATCTTTTTTAGAGCTTCTATTCTCATCTTTTTGCGGATTTTTACACCTTTTAGCTCTTTAAGCGTAAGGTTTGGATGAGTTCCGCCAAGGCCTTTGCCGTCGTTGCCGTGGCAGCCGCCGCAGTTCCCGTTAAAATACAGATTGCCTTCTTGTATATATTCCGGGTGCATGGGTTTGCGTCCCGAAAGAGTCATAACATAAGCGGCAATCTTTTTTGCGTCTTCAGGTGTAGCGTAGCCTTTGGCCATAGAGCCGGCAGGCATACCTAGTACGTCAGAACCCTCGTTAATGACTTTTTCAACATATAGTTGACAACACTGCACGGTGCATGGATGCTCAAGCTCTTTTTGAAGCTGTTTGAGCTCTTTTTCAAGTTCTTCGGTATTTGCCGCTGTTGTTGTTTTCGCTATGCAGATGTCTTCAGGTACAGATTTTTTTGATAAATCCGTTTTGTCTTCGCAGGCGCTAAAAAAAAGAGCTGACAGCATTAGCATAAATAAAAGTGGTAAGGGAAACCTTGGCATTATATCAATTCCTAATTATAATTATTAATTGCAATTATATTAATATCTTCTTAGCATATTTTTAAGATAATATATTTTATTGTTTCATATGCGTTGCGGATTTCAATACAACTTTAATTTATAAGTAGTGCTAAAGTGTTACAATAATACCAATAGTAATCAAAATCGGAGACTCAAGATGGACATTGATCATTTACGTAAGACTCTGTTGTCGAATAAAGAGATAGTGGAAGAAGCGATGAAAATGGATTTGTACCGTTACCAGCGTTACGGTGTACCGTTTTCCATTTCAGTTTTTTATTCAGATTCATCCGAGGTTGTTGACGTGATCGATCGTTTTACACGGACTACAGATACTGTCGTAAAGCTTGATACCCATGTTTTTTGTGTTATTTATGGAAATACCGGTTATGAGGAGGCATTTAAGGCATCTGAAAACATCCTTTACGATATGAAAAATGAGCATCCTCATGCCAAGGTCAGTGCAGGTATGACTTCTGTTACGACGTCAGATATTCCCAAGGATATGCTGCAGCGTGCGCTTCACAATCTAGGTCATGCTATAAAAAATGATGAATCGAGCGTGGAGGATGACGGTGTGATAGATTACCTTGTCCAAAATATGTTTAACTATGTCAATTAAAGAGATCTCTGCCACACCCATCTAACGTATTTTATACCAATTGAAATAATTTTAAATGCCGTGATGCTCTTTTATGGCAGATCTAATTGAATCTTCCCTGTAATGCGGAGACCGTAAACGGCATTAGAGGTCTCCTTAATAATATATCAACTATAATTCACGCTTTAAAAGGGAGTTTTTTATATGAAAAAAATATTGTCTTTTGCCGGCTCGATGAAGACGATGGCAGTACTTATGTTTGTCTTTGCAGTTTCTATCGGATATGCGACTTTCATTGAAAACGATTATGGCGTACAGACTGCCAAGGCAGAAGTGTATGCCGCAACCTGGTTTGAATGGCTTCTGCTTCTGCTCGCAATAAACCTGATCTTCAATATTTTTCATTACAGGATGTATCAGAAGAAAAAAATCCTCATATTTATGTTTCACCTCTCCTTTCTGATCGTTCTTGTCGGCGCTGCAGTAACCCGCTATACGGGTTATGAGGGCAGTATGCATATCAGGCAGGGAGAGACGTCAAACAGCATTATCTCTACCGAAACCTACATTAAAGCAGTATTTGACGATAACGGCAAGAAGAGTGAATACAAAAAACCGCTCTTTCTCTCCAAAATGAGCAAAAACAGCTTTTCTCAGGATATAGATGTGGACGGAAAGGTTGTTACGCTTGAACTTCTGGAGTATATTCCAAATGCTGTCTATTCTGTTAAAACAGATCCGAACGGTTCGCCTATTGCCAGCTTCGTGGTAACGAAAAACGGATCTCCGGCAACGATCCAGTTAAAGCAGGGTGAGTATTATGAGTCTGCAAAAATGGTTTTGAATTTTGGTTCGACAAAATCGTTTGACAAGCCTGTGATAAATCTGTTTGTAAAAGACGGTGTATTGATGATGGGCCATAAAATGGCGCTCAATTATGTCAGCATGGATGACAGAAGCAGTGCAGAGGCTGCCCCGTCAGATTCTGAAGAGCTGCGTCAACGCCTGCTTTACAGTGCTGGAGATTTCAGTTTTGTACTCAGGGAGTTCTATGCAAAAGGGGTCGAGACCGTTATCTCCAACCCCAAGGGCGCCCCAAAAATGCGTAACAGCAACAGAGATGCACTGCACTTTCTGCTAAGCAGTGAAAATGAGAGTAGAGAAGTCTTTGTCTTTGGTGTGCCGGGAATGGTCTCCCCTGCTGAAAAAGTGGAGATCGCAGGTATGAAAGTTGCTCTGAGCTATGGTGCTGAGTATATACAGCTTCCATTCGCACTGAAACTGGTCAAGTTTGATCTTGAGCGCTATCCCGGCTCCAACTCACCGGCATCTTATGCCAGCGATGTGATACTGATAGATAAAGAGCAGGGTATTAGCGAGCCTTACCGTATCTATATGAACCATGTACTTGACCATCGTAATTTCCGTTTCTTTCAGTCGTCGTACGACCGGGATGAACTGGGTACGGTGCTCTCTGTCAACAATGACCCGGGTACCTCCATAACCTATCTTGGCTATCTGCTGATGGCTATCGGAATGTTCGGATCACTGTTTATGAAGGAGGGACGCTTTGGAAAGCTGATGCAAAAAGCAAAAAAAGCAAGTCAGAAAAAAGCTGCTCTGGGCAATATAGCCTCTGCATTTATAGCTATGGCGGTACTGTTAAGCCCTTCGGTCAAGGCCGAGGAGCTGAATCCGGTAATAAAGACCGTACTCTCTTTTGACAAGGCTCATGCGGAACAATTCGGCACTCTTGTGGTGCAGGACTCAAGCGGGCGTATGAAACCGATGGATACGCTCTCCACGGAGATACTGCACAAGATCTACCGCTCCGACTCTGTTTTGGGTCTGAATTCAAATCAGGTTATTCTTGGGATGATGATGCGCCCTGAGGCGTGGCGGGAGATAAAAGTTATACGCACTTCGCATAAGAAGATCAATGAGCTTGTCGGAAACAAAGAGAAAGACAAGTTTGCATCTTTTTCACAGTTTTTTGAATTTCCGGATGAACTCGGAGGATACAAGCTCGGACAATATGTCGAGGAGGCTGCCCGTAAGGCGCCGGCCAAGCGTGACAAATTTGACAAAGCCGTACTGAAAGTAGACGAGCGCATAAATGTCACATATATGGTCTTTAGCGGCGATCTCCTTCGCATCTGGCCTAAACTAAACGACAAGACAAACAAATGGTACGGTACGATGGAGGCGCTGAAGAATTTTCCGGCTGATGAGAGCCAGGTAATCAGGGTACTTGCAGTCGATTACTTTGAGACGGTTGACAGTGCAATAAAATCAGGGGATTGGAAAAAGGCCGATGCTGCATTGGCTAAAATTGCCCAGTACCAAAAAACTGCCGGAGCAGCTGTGTATCCGGATGAGTCAAGAATATCGATGGAGATCCGCTATAACCATGCCAATATCTTCGAAAGGCTGTGGCCACTCTATTTTATAGTAGGTTTTGTCCTGTTGGTGCTCTCTTTTATCAAGATTATAAAACCTTCATTCAAAATGGGGTTCGCGACAAAAGCTACCTATGTACTGCTGGTTCTTTTCCTGATAGCACATACTGCCGGACTGGCGATGCGCTGGTATATCTCCGGGCATGCCCCATGGTCGGACGGGTATGAGTCGATGATCTATATCGCATGGGCGACCGTGCTTGCGGGGTTTATCTTTTCCAAACATTCGACCATTACCCTTGCGGCAACCGGTATTCTTACGGGATTGATCCTGTTTGTGGCGCATCTTAACTGGATGGATCCGGCTGTCACCAACCTTGTGCCGGTTCTTCAGTCCTACTGGCTCAGTATCCATGTCTCACTGATTACGGCAAGTTACGGCTTTTTAGGGCTTGGCGCGCTTCTGGGCTTTATAACACTGATCCTTTTTGTTATCAAGACGACAAAGAACGAGCAGATTATAGGACTCTCCATCAAGGAGCTCAATGCGATCAATGAAATGAGTCTTATGATCGGCCTGGCAATGCTTACGATAGGGAACTTTATGGGCGGTGTATGGGCGAATGAGAGCTGGGGACGCTACTGGGGCTTATGACCTACTTCGGGGTCAACTACTATCTTGCCGGCATGCACTCGTACGCAAAAGGAGATCCTGTTCCGATCCCGGGATTTGTGCCGGTAACCTATCTGATTATCTTCGCGGTAATCCTGCTCGCTTCACGTAAGCGCAGGATAGCGCAAGAGCACTGATCAGCTCTCTATTATTTCCGCCACTCTCCTGGAACTTCCATGTTTCAGGTAGCTGCGCAGTGCTTTGGCATTTTCAAAAAATATCTCTCTGTCAAATTCGCTGTAGGCCCTCATAAGATTTTCGACTGTGACTTCATCCTGGATAAACTCGGGATGCAGTGCATGGCCGCTGTAGTCGTTGAACATCAGATTGGCCAGTCCGTAATAGGGGAGGTCTAGAAGTTTCATGCCGATAAAATGGTCCAGCTTTTTGGCTATAAATACCAAGATGAA
>MZGN01000103.1 GCA_002085085.1 Helicobacteraceae bacterium 4484_230 | reverse complement strand
CACTGGGGGATGGACCGTTTTCGAGTCAGGGCGCTTGAGAAACACCTGGAAAGCAGGTTTAACGAGCTGGTTCGCAGTGAACTGATAAAGAAGTATGAACTGCTGACTAAAGGTGCCGCAAAATATAGCCGCTTACATGACTTTGCACAATATTGCTCCAGAATGAAACAGCTTCAGAAAGTTAAATAAGTTTTAACGGTCAATTTTTATACCTTTTGTTTTAATAACAATTATAGTAAAATAATTAGAGAGTGAAGTTTTAGGATATGGATTTATGCAAAAACGAAAGACCGAGAAAGTAGTTGATGAGGTAGATTTAGAAAAAACCTGGATACTACTGGCACATGGTAAATGGTCTATAATCATATCTGTATTTATATTTACATCTATCGCAGTTGTTTGGGTTTATTTGACCCCAAATACCTATCAGACATTTGCCACTATTGAAATCTCTTCTGAAGATAAAAACAAAGAGGCTGATTTTATGTCAATGGCACTCGGGTCCTCTTTCAGTAATATCAAAAATGAGATCGATATAATCCAGTCCCGCTTTATAGCCACCAAAGCCCTTGAAAACATCAATATAGGAACACGCTATTTTACGACGAAATATTTTAAAAAGAAAGAGCTTTATAAAAACACCCCTTTTATAGTAACAACAGAATTTACCGTTCCCAAAATAGAGGACTATATATTTAAGATCATTCCAAAAAATGAGAAAAAGTTCAGACTTGTAGTGGAGCCGGCACTCATAAAAAAAATTATTAACGAAGTGCTTACATATATCGTGCCGTCAGTGAAAAAAGAGCAGCTAATCTATTATGATGAAGTAAAAGAGTTTGATAAAGAAATTGATACTCCATGGTTCAATATCACTGTTAACAAAATCAGACAGTTGAAGAACAGTCGCTACTCTTTTACGATCATGCCAAACGAGAAAATGTACGAGTTTATTCAAAAGGGGCTCACTGCATCTGAATTATCCCCCAAAGGAAGCATACTTCTGCTTACTTTTAACGACAATATACCGCTTAGGGCAAAAGAGATCGTAGATGCTATCGGATATGCCTATATTGGAGAAAAGCTTAAGCTTAAATCAAGAAGTGCGCAGAGAAAACTGGATTTTATCGATTCCCAGCTTGAGGGAATCAATAAAATACTGAAGCGTTCGGAGAATAAGCTTCAAAAGTACAAAGCAACGAACATTGTGGTCAATATGGAAGACAAGGCGCTTCTTACCGTACAAAAACTTGGCGAATATGAAAGCAAACTAGATGAGCTCAATACCCGCAAAACGGTTTTGGAAAATATTCTAAACTACATCAAAACTCATGATGACATCACAGGTATAGAGGTCAACCCCCAGCAGCAGCAGGGCAATGATCCGGTCAATGCGCTTATAATAAAAATACAGGATGCCAATACGCTTCTGTCATCACTGCTTGTTGAATATACGGAACTTCACCCTGATATCATAAAAGCCACAAAGAGGCTTGCGTCTTTGAAGCAGGCCCTTGAAGAGACTATTGAGAGCAGTCTCCGCTCCATAAACAGGAGGAAAAAAACACTTACTGCTATTATCAGTAAGCATAAATTAGAGCTTCAGTCATTGCCTGAACAGGAAAAACAGCTGGCAAGCCTTACAAGGCACTTTGTGGTCAATGAGAAAATATATGCATATCTGCTTGAAAAAAGAGCAGAGATCGCTATTATAGAGTCTTCTACAGTATCTGAAACACACATAGTAGATACTGCTCTTGTACCGGAGCATCACATTAAGCCAAAGCGTGGCTTGATGATCATACTGGGGGCATTTCTGGGTGCGGTATTTGGCGTTCTTATTATTTTTGTCAGAAAATCTCTTGACGGTACCATCAGAACAACCGAAGATGTAGAGGATAGAACTACTGTTCCGGTTTATGGCAATATCCCAAAAATATCTTCACATAAAGACAAGCATCTCTACAGTGAGTTTATACGAATATTGTGGACAAACCTTGCATTCTTGCAGAATCAGAATAAATCAAAACTTATAACTATGACCTCTACTGTTTCGGGAGAAGGGAAATCATTTACGATTTGTGAACTGGGCAAAGCAATTGCTGAAAGTAATAAAAAAGTTATACTTATTGATCTTGATATGAGAAAGGGAACGCTTAGTCAAAAATGTGGCCTTTCCAACAATGAAGGTATGAGTACTCTGCTTTCAGAAGGCTGCATGATAAATGAGATAATTATGAGGACAAAATACAAAAATCTCAGTGTTATTCCAAGCGGTCCTGTACCTCCAAACCCAACAGGACTTATAATGTCGGATATACTGGGAAAAATTATTTCCCATCTCTTGAATCAATATGATTATGTGATTTTGGATTCACCGCCGGTTGGACTGGTTGCCGATGCAATGATGCTGTTGCAAATGTCTGATATCAGCCTTTTTGTACTTAAGGCAAATTTCTCCAAAAAAGAGTTTCTCAAAAATATCAACCGTATTGCTAAAGATCCAAATATCAATCCCGGAATTGTCTTAAATGGTATAAATTTTAAAAAGAACAGCAGTTATGGCTACGGCTATGTATCTGACTACTCCACCAGTTATTATGGCTCAAAGGGAAAATAGCACATCTAATGTTTAACTCAACATTCGCACATAAATTCCAGTAAAATTCATACTGAAATATCCTATAAGTTAACAAAAAAAGAAAAGCCCAATATTAAAGCATGTACATCATACTAATAAATTTGTGCACAAGACTGTTTTGGGCCGAGATGTCATCACCGAGTAATATTCTCAGGTGTATCAGTATTTGCAGGGATGACTGCTGCTGCGAATGAGCTTTCAGCCACCGATCTGAGCTCTTCTTCCGGAATGACTATCAGGTCGCCATCGTTGTACTCATTGTGGTTTAAGAATGTTATATATAACGAAGCAGCATCTTGGTCCCGTTGAAAACGCAGCTTGGCATATTTTCTTTCACTCCCACGCGTGCCGCACATGAGCGGGGTTATATTTTTTTCTTCCGTGATGATCCGGAGTCCGGTCTCGTCATTTTCTATAAAGTATCCTCCTGTTACCGTGGAAGTCGTGCTCATAATGATTGTACCTCCGGCCAATCTTGTTGCATAAAACATCTCTTTTGCAACATCGGCGAGTTTGGTAAGTTTATGGGTGGTTCGATCCCACCTGTATATTCCAGAGACGTTGTTGTCCAACGTGTCTGTTCCCCAAAATAAAGCATCTTTTGTAAAGACCAGTTGGGTAACTCGCCATATTTGACTACCCTGGCCAATGGGGTTGAGGGTTTTTGCACCATCGTTGCTCCATAAAACCATTGACTCTTTATCCAGGTCACCGGTGCAGACCCATATTTTTCCTGTATAAGGGTCCTGTTGGATAGAGTGTATATGCATGATTTGGCCAGGCTGAAAATCATAAACAACCTGCCAGGTTTTACCATTGTCTTTGCTGCTGAATATACGAACATTGGTTCTGTCTTTATTTAAAAAATATTCGCCCAAGAGGATCGTACCGTCCTTCAGTCTGATCAGGCCGTCATTTCGAACCCCTTGCCCGGTGGAGATGCCGTAATGAGGCAAGGTCAGCGTCTCTTTAAAATCTTTCCCATTGGGCGGACGATACCACATATGTCCTGCAGACATTGCACAAGCCTCCCCCTCAGGCATTGGGAGAAGCTCTATGGCTTCCGGTCTCAATGTAAGACGGCGGACTATAGAAAAATTACGAAGCCAAAAGATTGAAAAACCGGTCGGAACATGGTATTGTCGGATAAACTTGTTGTCGCCCTTTGCCAGTCGATATGCCACCATTCCGCGCGTTGCCCATAGGTTTCCCTCTGCATCATGACCCTGTACCAATAGATCTTTGGCCCTCATGGCAGGCAGGCCACATGCATTGTCTGGTTGAAGCGGTATCTCCAGGGGACCTCGGTAGTCCCAGACAAGGTAAGCAGCAAAGACGGTAAGAATCGTAAGTAAAATAAGATATTGTTTTCTTACAAACCAGTATCCATCAGACCATGCTGTCCTCTTTTTGTCCACCGGATTTATCTCCTTCCTCTTGTGCATTTGCTGAATCATCATATACCTTTTTATTTTCAAGCTATCAAGATAAATTTAATTTCTTGATAAGAAACCCCACTCCGCTGTAAGCAGTGGAGTATTTATTTTGTTTAACATAAAGCAACTTAGCACAATATAAAGAGTATATTAAAAGTTTCTGTTTATGCGTGAAAGCTGAGTATTTAATGTCTGTTAGTCAATTCTTTTTTTATTTCCTGTACAATTTTAAATAGCCAAACCTGATGTGAATCAGGGACGGAAAGCCAACGGGTCTCACTGTGAGATGGCTGGGTTGCCTGAATATTTTATTTATATTTTGATATAAAGCAAAAATATTTTGAACTCTTTCAATGATATTTTCTATATCTCCTTGTTGCAAAAGTCTCTATTCATTTAAGCCAGGTCTGTTTAGTAAAATGGAGAGAACAGATGCATTCTATATCAAAATTCAGAAATTTTTTAATGCTTTTTATTATGACAGCCTTTTTTTCGGCAGTACATGTTCAGGCGGCCGTCAATCATGATAATCCGGCAGCACTGGTTGAGCGCTGCTATCAAAATATTTTGGGTAAAACTATCAAACCGGGCCCTTTGGCACATTGGCTGAGGGTTTCTGACGAGAGCTCGGCAAAAGAGGTAGTTTTGGGTTTTTTCAGCACTAGGGAGTATAATGTACTTAAATTGACCGATGTGCAATTTATCGAAATTATGTACCGTACGCTTTTTGATAGAGATGCTGCAGAAACAGAAGAGACAGCTCGTCAAGCTCTTCATATGTCAGTTCAAGCTCATCGTCAAGCTCTTCATATGTCAGTTCAAGCTCATCGTCAAGCTCTTCATATGTCAGTTCAAGCTCATCGTCGGCAGCACAGGCATGTGAAAGCGGTCCGGCCGGTCATGAAGGAAAAGTGACGGACAGTGCTACCGGAGAACCGCTTGCAAATGTAGAGGTCAGTATTGGCGGATGTAAAACCACAACCGATTCACAAGGTTTTTACAAATTTACAAATATTGCAACAAACAACAGGGCTGTTATCAACTTCAGCAAAGATGGATATTTCCAAAACAGCGCTATTATAAGTATAGAGCAGTACTTGGAAAACAGTGTAGACCTTTCTTCAAATTTTTTGGAGTACTCCATTGATGCATATGACCGTGAATGGAGCTATGACGGCCAGACCGAGCCGGTAAGCGTACATGCCGACATACCTGTCGGTATTCTCGCAGACAAATCAGGAAGTGCTTATTATGGTACAGTAACAGCCAGGCTTGAAGTATCGGACATAACAACCGATGCCGGAAAAATACTTTTTCCAGGCGATTTCGAAGGTATAAATGTTTATGGAGAAACAGTGCTTTTCAGCTCTTATGGCATGATAAGTCTGTTGCTTGAAGACACGGCAGGCAATAGGCTTGATATTGAAACGGGTGCGGCAGTAACGCTGACATTTGATACAGTTACATCTATGCAAGAGTATAGCGTTATCCCGCTTTGGTATTATGATTACGATCAGGGTTTATGGATCGAAGATGGGTATGCAGAGCGTCAGACTGATGGAACTTATAAAGGTGAAATATCACATTTTGGCACATGGAGTCTAA
>MZGN01000102.1 GCA_002085085.1 Helicobacteraceae bacterium 4484_230 | reverse complement strand
ACTGGGAACGGCAGAGGCAACAGAGAGATTTGCCAAAGAGCATCCGGAATTTACGACTGCACAGTTTGACAGGGATACGGTCACCACACAGAGAAAGCTTAAAATACTTCTGAAACGCTTTAACGACCATGAGATCGACTTGCTGGTCGGAACACAGATGCTTGCAAAAGGACATGATTACCACGGAGTGACACTGGCGGCAGTTTTGGGTATGGACAATGTTTTAAATCTAAGTGATTACCGTGCACGCGAACGTGCGCTCTCACTGCTTATCCAGATTGCCGGCCGCAGCGGCCGCAAAACGGAGGCAGAAGTGCTTGTGCAGAGTTTTAACAGGGAGTTTTTTGAGCCGTTTGTGGATAATTATGAGCTTTTTCTGAATGAGGAGAAAGAGTACCGTATCGGGATGTATCCTCCCTATAAAAAACTATGTCGAATTTTGTTTGCCCATAAAAACGGTTTGAAGGCCCAGGAAGAGATGGCGCTGATGGCAGAAAAGCTGAAGTCGCAAGATGGCGTAGATATAGTCGGTTTCGGTCCGTCGCCCATAGAGAAGATAGCGAACAAGTATCGTTTTCAGATCCTGCTGCGTGCCGATAAAAGTACTGATCTTATCCGCGCGGTCAAGGCATCAAAAAATGATCTTGCCGAAATTGATATGGATCCCATAGACTTCGCATAAAAGCTCCCTCTAACAACCAAGCCGCTAAAATCATTTTTATGATTAAACGCTACCCAACCAAACAGATCTTTGTCGGGGATGTGCCCGTCGGCGGAGATGCACCCATCTCCGTACAGTCCATGACTTTCAGCCGCACCCGTGATGTTGAGGCGACGGTCGAACAGATAAAACGGCTCCATTTTGCCGGCTGTGATATCGCACGTGTTGCCGTGCCGGGGATGGAGGATGCCTTGGCGCTCAAGAGCATAAAAGAGCAGATCTCCCTGCCGCTAGTGGCTGACATCCACTTTAACCACAAGCTTGCATTAGTGGCTGCCGAAGTGGTGGACTGCATACGTATAAACCCCGGAAATATAGGTGAAAAGTCCCGCGTGAAAGAGGTGGTTAAAGCATGCCAGCAGCGCAATATACCTATTCGCATAGGTGTCAATTCAGGCTCTCTGGAGAAGCAGTTTGACCTAAAATACGGACCGACAGCTGAAGGCATGATAGCTTCAGCCGAGTACAACATCAAGTACCTGGAGGATTTAGGTTTTACGGACATCAAGGTTTCTCTTAAGGCCAGTGACGTTCAGCGTACGGTCGAGGCTTATCGCGGCCTCCGGCCAAAAAATAATTACCCGTTTCATCTGGGGGTTACGGAGGCAGGCACAAAGTTTCATGCAACCGTAAAAAGTGCTATCGGCCTTGGTACACTTCTTCTTGACGGTATAGGTGATACGATGCGCGTGTCGATAACGGGAGAGCTCGAAGAGGAGATAAATGTCGCCCGGGCTATTATAAAAGACAGTGGAGTAGCCGGTGAGGGGCTAAACATTATCTCATGCCCGACCTGCGGGCGTATAGAGGCCGATCTGGTAAGTGCGGTTGCCGAGGTAGAAGAGCGGACAAAGCATATCAAGGCGCCTCTGAATGTCTCGGTAATGGGCTGTGTGGTCAATGCTATAGGAGAGGCGGCACATGCCGATGTGGCGATAGCTTACGGCAAAGGCAAAGGCCTGGTTATGGTTAAAGGCGAGGTGGTGGCAAATTTGGATGAGAAAGATCTGGTAGACCGGTTTGTAGCAGAAGTGGAAAAAATGGCTGAGAGCCAGAAGGAATTATAATGGAGGAGAATCTTTACAACCTGGCATTTGAACGTTCAGTTCTAAGCTCCATTATTTTTGAGCCATCACAGTTTGACGATCTTGAGGGTATTTTAAATGAGCAGGATTTTTATCTTCCTGCCCATCAGGATATCTTTGCAGCGATGAAAATGCTTGTGCAGAAGGACGAGCCGATCGATGAAGAGTTCATCAAAAAAGAGTTAAGTGGAAAAAAGAGGTTTGATGAAGGAGTTATGCTGGAGATACTGGCTTGCAATCCGATATCCAACACTTCCGCATATGTCAGGGAGATCAAAGAGAAAGCGCTCAAGCGTCATCTGCTGACACTGACTACAGAGATCAAACGTGTTACGATGGAGGAAGAGCTTCCGGGTTCACAAGTCGTTGATCTGGTCGAGAGAAAGCTCTATGAAATAACCCAGGATGCCCAGACAAGCGACTTTAAAGATGCCAATACTGTTGCCATAGAGACTATGGAGTATATCCAGGAGATGAAAAAAAGAGGCAACTCCATTCTTGTGGGGGTAGATACGGGTTTTGCAGATTTGAACAAGATGACAACAGGCTTTGGTAAAGGTGACCTTGTCATTATTGCCGCCAGGCCGGCTATGGGGAAAACCTCTCTGGCGCTAAATATGGTAGAAAATCTTATCTCCAAAAACAAGGGTGTGGCGTTTTTCTCGCTTGAGATGCCTGCCGAGCAGCTGATGCTGAGACTGCTGAGTATCAGAACCTCCATCAACCTGCAGAAGTTGCGGATAGGGGATCTTAATGATGATGAGTGGAGCCGTCTTAATGATGCCGTAGAGCAGATGCAAGGCAGCAAGCTTTTTGTAGATGACCAAGGCTCTCTTAACATAAACCAGCTCCGTTCACGGTTGCGAAAACTGAAAAGCCAGCACCCGGAAATCGAGATAGCCGTAATCGATTATCTTCAGATCATGAGCGGCACCGGGACAAGGGACCGCCATCTTGAGGTAAGCGAGATATCAAGAGGGCTTAAGATGCTCGCACGTGAGCTGAATATGCCGATAGTTGCACTTTCGCTACATATGTGGAGAAAGAGGAAGAAGAGGCGGAAATTATTATCGGTAAGCAGCGAAACGGCCCGACAGGCCATATTAAGCTGCTTTTTCAGAAAAAACTGACCCGTTTCGTAGATGTCCAGCCTTACAGCGCCACAGAGATCACTTATGAAAATATCGATACTAAAAGCGCAGATATGGATGTAGGAGAAGATATCTCGATGCCGGTGATTTAATTAATCACCCTCCTATTCCTATTCCCCATTTCCCATTTCCCTCACACATTATGTTATAATTACAAAAAACATAATATGTGATAAATTATGAAACTAGAGTCTGTCGAACTGTTTTCCGATTTTAAAGAAGTTATCGTATTTGGTACGATAATAATTGTGATTGCACTCTTTTCATTGTCGATGGAATACAGTAGATACAGCAAACTTGTCCGGTTCGATGATGCGGTGGTCGATGCAGTTGTGCTCAATCAGTATGACAGACAAAAAGATGGCCGTGAGTATCAGGTATTAAAATTGAGGCTCGAGAGTGGTTCTGTGCTTTATGTGGCCGTAGGTACAGAAATAAGGAATCTTAAAGGCTATAATGTAAAAATCTGGCTCAAAACGGATCAGATAAGGTTTATAGATTATCTCAAGGGCTTTGTCTCTACTGTTTATATAGATAGCGTTCAGAGACAAAAAGAGCTTCGTTATAAATTTTACGACTATATTGCCTCAAAGCATGAAAATGTGATGATGCAGGAGGTGTTTGGAGCGTTGTTTGCGGCAGTGCCGATGAGCCGGCAGCTGCAGATGCGGCTTTCCGGCTTTGGCACCAGCCACCTGCTTGCAATAAGCGGTTTTCATCTTGGGGTGCTGAGCCTGCTGCTGTTTTGGCTGTTGAGATGGCCGTATGCCGCTTTGCAGCACCGCTTTTTTCCTTACCGGCATGGGAAAAGAGATCTTTTTGTTGCTATAGCGGCTGTTTTGATTGGTTATGTGCTATTCCTTGATGCCCCGCCGTCACTGTTGAGGGCGTATGTTATGCTTGTGGTCGGTTATGCGATGCATGACAGGGGAGTGAAGGTGGTCTCCATGCAGACTCTGCTGATTACTGTACTGCTTCTATTGGCATTGTGGCCAAAACTCTTTTTTAGTATTGGTTTTTGGCTGTCGGTTGCCGGTGTTTTTTATATCTTTCTTTTTTTGACACACTTTGCCCATTGGGGCAGATGGCTGAAATTTATAGCTCTGCATTTTTGGGTTTACATGATGCTGCTGCCTGTTGCTATATACATTTTTGGTATATTCAGTATAGTGCATCCGCTCTCTATAGCCGCTACCATGTGTTTTATGATCTTTTATCCGTTAGCGCTCTTTTTTCATATTTTTGGTTTTGCCTCACTGTTGGATCCGCTGCTGATCAGTCTGCTTGAGAGTCCAATGCAGATAAAAAATATCACACTATTCGAAGGCATCATACCTTTGCACCTGCTGCTCTCCATTTTGTCTGTGCGTTACTCTATTGTGCTTCGAGTGCTTTTTGGCTCTTCGGTCGCTGTGTTGGTAGGCGCGGTTTATCAGATAGCATAGTTTTAGGCCATAGGTAAAAATGATCCAGGATACATAGATCCATAAAAAGAAAAAAAGCAGTATGGAGAATGAGCCGTAGATGGTAGTATAGCTTTTGTTGTAAAAAACATAATAGACAAAGGTATTTTTGGCCACGCTCCATACAATGGCTATTACAAATGAGCTGATAAGCGCAGCCTTGGTTCTTACGTAAGTGTTGGCGGAGATCTTGTAAATAAAGAAAAACAGCGCCCATATGATCATATAGGGAAATATAACCATAATATTGACCCATTTGGAGATAATAGTATAGTCCTGCAGAACAATAGCCATCTGTGCAGAGATATAAAAAGAGAGCAGCAGTGCCAATGGTGTGAGGGTAAGCATTGTCCAGTAGGTTGTAACTGACTGCCAGAAGGTACGGCTTTTGGTGTGAAATATTTTGTTGACTATATGTTCGAAGTTTTGAAAAAAGAGCAGGGAGGCCACTATCATCATGATAAACCCTATAAGACTGAGTTTGATGGAGTTTGCCAAAAATGAGTCTATATACTGCGTGATGGTTTCGGAATGTACCGGCATAAGGTTTTCTATAAGAAACGTCTTCATATGAAGATAATGTTCTTCAAAACTGGGAAGATTTGTAATCATGGTCAATACGATAAGAAAAATCGGTATAACCGAAAAAATTGTATAAAAACTCAGGCTTGCCGCATGATATGTCAACTCCTGATCAAACAGTGCTTTGATAAAAAGGCGGAAATGACGATATGCGCGGCGCCTTGTCAGCTGCCGCTTAAGTGGAAATGGATTCATTTGATAATTGTATCGAATCTATCTGCAAATACCAATTTTATGAATGCTTCTTAGATAGACGGTGCGGATGGAGGCTGCTCCTGCGTATTGTTCACTACCGGTTGGGGTGGTGAGTATGTCGATGTCTCTTTTGTCGTTATACTGTCATCGCTGCCGCACCCAGTGAAGAGAAAAAGCGATAAAGTTATAATTAATGTAGTTATTTTCATTTTTTTGCCTTTTGCGGGATTGTTTTACAGATAATATGGTCTCCTTGGAACAGTGCTCCATAGGTTGAGCCGTTATAGTCGAAAATAACTCCTCGTGCCGGTGAATAGCTCCATTTGTCCTGAGTGTTTTCATATAGATCTGCAATAGAGTCGATCTGAAGTCCGTTTACTTGGTAGAGTCCGAAATATACGTCCTGATATCCTTTTCTATAAGGCAGGCCAAACATTTTATCACTGTTTCGGTATGCAAAGACTCTCGGGTTGTGTTCTGCTTCGCTATAAGTTCTGCTGTTGCCGATCGTAATTTTGTCGGCAAGTGCAGGGTTGGAAAAGTCTGAGATATCAAACAGTTGTATCTGAAGACCCTGTGCTACTCCTGCGCTATCTGCATCACGTCCTATAGAGAGGATACGGTTCTCGTCGACTGGATGAAAGTATTCAGAAAATCCTGGGATTTCAAGTGATCCGGCTATTGCAGGTGCTTTTGGATCCTTTAGATCCAGTGTGTAAAAGGGGTCGGTCCGTCTGAAAGTGACAACAAACCCTCTGTCTCCGATAAATCGTACAGCATGTATTGTCTCTCCGTTTTTGCCCAGGCCGTGCAGGGATCCAATTATCTCAAGCTCTTTATTATTGCCGCCTTTTAGCACAAAAAGAGCATTGTCGGTACCCGTGGTTGACCAGCTGTTGCCGGATGTAGTAGCAACTCGCAGTGTATCATTGTATTCGCTCATGCTGTATTGGTTCAGCATCCTGCCGTCAACAAATCCGCGTCCGACATAGGAGAGCTTTTCCGAGATATTGAACTGATAGACAGCCTGCTGTTCGCGGAAGTATTCAAAATCATAGTAGAGAGGGTACTGGCTTGAGACCAGATACAGTGATTTTGAAGAGGCGTAATAAGTATGGGTACTCCCTAGAAATGAGATGCTTTCAGTATAGTTTCCTTCTGCCGTATCAATGGTGCTGATAATGGTAATATCGGCACTTTGATCCATTTTATAGGGCGCATAAAATGTCTCCGGCTTTAAAAGTTTTACTGTTTTGCCTTCGGTTGTAAGAGTAGGCACAAGATATTCAGAGAGCACTGTGGGGTTGTCATAATCGTAATACCATGCCGTAGCGTTTTCATCGTAGTTGTATCTGTAGCATCCAAGTTTGGAAAAATCACGATATAAATCCTGAAGTTCAGTGGAACCCGGTTTTGGCAAAGGGCATTGCATATTGGAGCCGCAAGCCACACCATTGTTTATAGAGCCGTTATGTTCAATTTCTATTATCTTTTTTTTAAGCTCTACGCATCCCGGTGCTTTTGGATAAATGATCGGATATTCGTATCGTATCTGAGGGTAAAAGTGTAATATAAGAACAAGCCTGCCTTCTATCATACGGCTTTCTCTATAATCACCTTCAATTTCCATACTGGAGAGCAGTTTGATCGAGGAGATATCCGAGACATCATATATATCGAGCTGGAATTTTTGAATCTGTTGGGGTGGATAGACGGCTGATGCCGATTTCGATCCATCTTGCATAATATAGTAAATATTCTTGTGGGATATAACGCTGAGTCGGTTATTCTGCAGATACATTGCCTGGATATACTGCTCCTTTTCAAGCGGTATCTCCTGCAGGGGTGTATAGTTTCCTGCAGCTATATCTGCGAAAGAGGTGATGTGAATGTGGCCGTTCTCCTGATCGACAAAAAAGATATGTTCTCCATCATGTTTAAGGATATCGGATTCATCTACTCCCTCTTCCTGAAGATTTGTCGAGGTAGCATCCGAGGCCTGTTCTTTTGGTGCGTCTCCATTGGAAGATGGTATTGCGCCGTTATCTTCATTGTTGGCAGAAAAATCAGATCCCCCCGTCATATCAAAGTCAATGTAGCCGTAATAGGGGTGACGGTAATTCTTGAGCATGGAACGGATATATTTGAGCATCTCTTCTTCAGAGGCAAATGTATGCAGTTTTGAGGATTTTTCATTAAGGTCGATATTCCGGTCTTTGTCACTTTTTACCCAAAGCCCTTCACCGGTGCTGATTTCGTCAATGGGAGGAAAAGGCATAGAGCTGTTTGAGTGTACTTGCCATTTGTCACTGTATTTCCAGACAGTCATATCATCGAACAAGTCTGCCGCAACTACTGTTTTTGAAGGCAGGGCAACCAGGTTCCAGCCTGTTTTCAGTTCAAGGTGTGTATTGAGGGGGTTTTGCGGTACTGTTGCGGCAGTATCGAAGCTGGCGGTCCATGCAGAAGTGCTGTGTATCCAAAAAGCCTGCCACGGTTTAAGTGATTTTAAAAGTGTATACCCGGCATCCGTTATTTTTGACTGTACGGCTGCGTCGTGAGAGTATCCCTGCCAGCTCTGTGTGGATGCGTCAAAACTCCAGACGATCAGGGTGCTGTTGTTGTCAAAAAGTGACATATCGTCAATCTGTTGAGGCAAGCTTGTCAATTGCCACCCCTTTTTGATTTCCAAGGCAGCA
>MZGN01000101.1 GCA_002085085.1 Helicobacteraceae bacterium 4484_230 | reverse complement strand
GACACCAGTAACAGCTCAGACTTCAATCTCTACCGCTTTATCTTCGGGTTCAAGTTCTAGAGGTTTCAACCCTGTTGAACAGCAATGATAAGAATAACGGGACTAAAGTCCCTACTCCAAAAGAGACACCCGGAGCAGGGGTTTTAACCCCGTCAAACAACCACGACAAAACAGAACTCTTTAACGGGACTAAAGTCCCTACTCCAAAAGAGACACCAGGAGGAGGGGTTTTAACCCCGTTCAGCAATAAAACAAAACTTTTAAACGGGACTAAAGTCCCTGCTCCAGAGGAAACGTCAACGTCAACACCAGGAGCAGGGGTTTTAACCCCGTCAAACAGGAATGGTGGCAATAACGGGACTAAAGTCCCTACTCCAAAAGAAATACCTGGAGGAGGGGTTTTAACCCCGTCAAACACTGAAAAAACACAGTGCTCCCGAAAAGTCCGAACGAAACTTCCTGCCCCATATTGACCTCATTGGACACTACCAGTTTGTAACTTTTAGAACCCATGACAGCATCGATGCATATGTTAAAAAAGTAAGAGACGAGGAGATCGGCAACAGCCAAAAAGAGTACAAAATAGATCAATACATGGATCGGTCTTCCAAGGGATGTTATCTGCACGGGCAGGTGCTGGAATTTCTCAAAAACCACCTTGTCGCAAAAGATAAAGATCTGTATGAGTTGACAGCATTTTATTGTTTATGATTATATTCGCAACAATGCACTCAAGGCAGGTCTGAATGATGCGAGAGATAGATTTTATAGTATATATGAATAAAAAGGCATAAATCCGCTGGAGCAGGGGTTTTAACCCCGTCGAACATCATGGAAAAACTTTTTAACGGGACTAAAGTCCCTGCTCCAAAAAATGTTGGCATCAACACCCAGAGCAGGGGTTTTAACCCCGTTCAGCATCAAGGAAAAATCTTCAAACGGGACTAAAGTCCCTGCTCCGAGGATGAATATAATAGGAGGAGGGGTTTTAACCCCGTCGAACAACCATGACGAAACGGAACCCTTTAAACGGGACTAAAGTCCCTGCTCCAGAGGAAATGTCAACGCCAACACCCGGAGGAGGGGTTTTAACCCCGTTCAACAGCAAGGCACAACTCTTTAACGGGACTAAAGTCCCTGCTCCAAGACAACAGGAGGAGGGGTTTTAACCCCGTCAACAGCAAAGAAGAATTTTTAAACGGGACTAAAGTCCCTACTCCGAGGATGAATATAATAGGAGGAGGGGTTTTAACCCCGTTGCACAACCATGACGAAACAGAACTCTTTAACGGGACTAAAGTCCCTGCTCCAAAAGAGGAGGCGGAGATCGCGGTGGTTTTCGGATTAATAGATCAATAAGCTTATATTTTTAATTTTTATGTAGGATAAGGGATTTTTGAATCTTTAAAAAAGTGCTTTAAAGTCCGTAAAATAGGGGGTTTCTGGCAGAGAGGAAGGGATTCGAACCCTCGGTAGGTTGCCCTACACACGCGTTCCAGGCGTGCGCCTTCGACCACTCGGCCACCTCTCTATCTTTTTGAAGAATGCAAGTATAGGCTTTTAATTCTCAAATATTTATTAAAGGCGCCTCTGAAACGGCCGTGTTTCAAGGTATAATTGCATAATTATGAATATGATGGATAAAAGATGAAATATGATGTGATCGTCGTCGGCGGCGGGCATGCCGGGATCGAGGCGGCGCTGGCTTCGGCCAGAATGGGGCTGAAGACCGTGCTGATCTCCATTTTGGCGGAGCAGGTGGGTGCGACAAGCTGCAACCCTGCGATCGGCGGACTGGCAAAAGGGCACTTGGTGCGCGAACTCGATGCACTTGGCGGCGAAATGGGTCTGATAACCGATGAGGCGGGGATACAGTTTCGTATCCTCAATGCAGCCAAGGGGCCGGCGGTACGCGGTACGCGTGCCCAGATAGATATGGACAGATACCGTATTATCGCCCGCGATCTCATACTCAAAACTCCGGGTCTGGATCTGATCCAGGAGACGGTGGACGATCTTTTGATGGACGGATCGACGGTCGTTGGTGTGCGTACACACCTTCTGAATGAGTACGGAGCGGAAAAAGTCATCCTGACGACAGGGACGTTTCTGAAAGGGGTTATCCATATAGGCGAGATGACCGAAGAGGCGGGACGCTACGGAGAGTTTCCGGCAAAGAAGCTTTCCGACTCGCTCAAAGAGTGCGGACTGAAGACAGGAAGACTCAAAACGGGAACCTGCGCCCGCGTGGACAGCTCTAGTATCGATTTTTCGGTAATGCAGGAGCAGCCCGGCGACGAGCTGCCGACACCGTTTAGCTTTCGTACGGACCGCAAACGTTTTGCAGAGGAGAAAGAGCAGCTTCCGTGCTACATAACATATACCAATGAAGAGACGCATGCCATTATAGAGGGCAACTTTCACCGTGCACCCCTCTTTACCGGGCAGATTGAGGGGGTGGGTCCCAGGTACTGTCCCAGCATAGAGGACAAGATCAACAGGTTTCGTGACAAAGAGCGCCACCATCTCTTTATAGAGCCGCAGACAATGGCAAATACCGAATGCTATATAAACGGTATGAGCACTTCGCTTCCACCGGATGTGCAGCTGAAGATGATCCGCTCCGTCGAGGGGATGGAAAATGCAAAGATCGTACGTTACGGTTATGCTATAGAGTACGACTATGTCGATCCTACGGAACTCAAACATACGCTGGAGACAAAAAAGGTAAAAAACCTCTATCTGGCAGGCCAGATAAACGGCACTACCGGCTATGAAGAAGCGGCCGCACAGGGTTTGATGGCCGGCATAAACGCGGCACTTTCGCTTCAGGGCAGGGAGCCGCTTATACTCCGGCGTGACGAGGCGTATATAGGTGTACTGATCGATGACCTTGTGACCAAAGGGACGAAAGAACCCTACCGTATGTTTACCTCACGCGCCGAATACCGTCTGCTGCTGCGTGAAGAGACGGCGGATATCAGGCTCGGGCACTACGGGCATGAACTCGGGCTGATCGATGAAGATACCTATAAAAAGGTCGAAAAGAAGCGCCGGGAGATCGAAGAGGGGATGGAGCTGATCAACAAGACGGTCTATACTCCGAACAAGGAGTTTGTCGCTTTTCTGGAAGAGATGAGGGAGGAGCGCATTAACGACAAGATCGGTGCGCAGCAGCTTATAGCGCGCAAAAGTTTTACGCTTGAAAAACTTCTGCTGCTGTTTCCGGAGCTGAAAAAGTATGATCCGTACATTCAGGAGCAGATCCTTGTAGAGGCCAAATATGCCCGCTATGTCGAGAAGCAGCTTGAAGAGATAGAGAAGATGAAGAAGAATATCCATATAAAAATCCCGGAAGGATTCGACTTCGCAGGCGTCAAAGGGCTCTCAAAAGAGATCATAGAGAAGTTCGAGACCTTCAACCCGCCGACGCTCCAGGCTGCATCACAGATCAGCGGAGTGACGCCGGCGGCGATCGAGATTTTGCATATATACATAAAAATGTCTTTAAAAAGCAGGCCGCAAAAGAGAGACCAATAAAGTACCGAAAGGGTTGGACCGTGTTTAAATATATAATAGCCGCATCACTGCTGCTTTCACTTCTGCAGGCAAAATACTTCAACACAAACCCTCTGATAGAGAGAGGGATAGATCCGCAGGTCCTGAACCTTGCCGTATCTATCTATAAACAGGATGTATCTTTCGAGATCGATATAAAACAGACGGAAACGGTCGGGAACGATACGGATGTGCAGGCTTTTAAGGTTTTGTACGATCCTTATAAAAAATACGGCATAGATATCAGTATCAAAGTACCTTCAAAAGAGGCACAGAAATATGATGAAAGTGATATCAAAAAGGAGCTCGACCTCATAATGGGGCTTCAGAGCTATCTTCAGTCGGAGAAGCTCTATATTCCCGAGAGCATAAAATATATCGGCAAAAAAGAGGGTGCCGAGGTCATAGAGTTTGAGTTTGATGAAGGGGCCATTCCCAGGGAGCTTAAAGAGTACAGGCATCTGAAGGGCAGTGTGTATGTGGTATCGGGCCGGCTTGAAAAAATTGTTTTAACAAACAGGGAGCCTTTTGGCTACAGGGGTGTTGATGTTGCAGAGTATAAAAAAACGCTTCAATTTTCAAAGCCAGTTCAAGGATCAGGCTATCTTCCGAGTTCTTTCAATATCTACTTTAAAGGAACACTGGATGAAAAACCATACTCTTCTGTGCTCAACGGAGAGTTTGTCCGCTATTGGGACAAGGATAAAAAACCTGTTCTGCTTGCCGGTGCCGAGGAAGAAAAATATGAAGACTCCGGTCCATACGAGACGATCAGCGTCAACCTTGACCGCACTTTTCCCATCTATGGCCAGGAAGTAAGAAAGATGGGGTATGACCTACCCAAGCCGTTTGGTATCTCTTTGGTAAATATGTACCAGGAGACACGGTTTTATATGAGCGGTGTATATGTGGACGGTGTCGGAGATCTCAGTGATTATTTCAGAGACAATTCAAAGTATGAGAACTCCACCTATGCAATGCTGATAAGGGCAGATATGTGGGTGCTGCCGTTTTTGAACTTCAGTCTTCTTGCCGGAGGGACATCAACCTCTACGGATGTCAATCTGGATTTATGTCTGGCTCCCGGTATGGGCTGCCCTGCCGGCGGCATAGTTGTTCCGGGCCACGTCAATACCAACTCCATTCTTTACGGCGCAGGGGCGACACTGGGCGGCGGTGTGGACAATTTTTTCGCCTCGGTGGATTTTCAATACATGATCTCCTATACGGATACCGCAGAAGTTGAAACGCAGATAAATATCATTACACCGATATTTGGATACTATTTCCAGTCCCTGGGGCTCAGGGCGTACGGCGGTGCGATGTATGAGGACCTGAAAGAGGAGATGCCTTTCAGGGTAACGGTTCCAAACTCCTCAAAAACCATCAGCGGGACTATCAATCTCAAAGCGGAGAAGTGGGCAGGAACACTGGGAGCGCAGTATGCATTCAACAGGCACTGGGAAGGAAACCTTCTGGCGGCATACGGCAAAGATTTTCAAAATGTCTCACTGGTGCTTACCTACCGATGGTAATCCGGAGATCACGGTATCTCCGCCATACCAAAACCGGCTATTTTAACAACAACAAAGGATATTCTTGAAATTATATTACTACGTACATACCGGCCACCGCATAGGCCTGGACCGCTTCAGGCGCGCTGCTGCCATTATCCGTGCTTTGGGTGATATCGATATCACGCTGCTGACGTCAGACTATCGTATCGCTTCGGAGTGCAAAAACTTTGGCATAAAGCGTTCAATAGGGGTAGATGTGGTGCGCGGCATACCGCTGGTCGCAGAGAGGGGTGATAAACTTATTTTTGATTCTGCAGAGCATAATCCCCTGCTGCTTGATGATATGACAAAGTACTTCTCCAGCTTCATCCGGATCAGTGATGACCCGGATGATACAAAACATCCCGGAGAATTTCTGATAAACCCCTATCTTGAGGGCGAGGGTATCGGCAACGGTATCGTTGTAGATGACAGCTACTTCGGAGAGTTTGAAAAGACCATAGAGCGTGCCTTCTTTTTCGGTGACGATGACTATGAAGAGGATCTCCGGTTGTCGAGGGTTTTGACAGAGAGCATTTGGCAGATATTTTAAAGAAGATAGATCTGCAAAGCTATGCTGCCAGTCCAAAGACTACACAAAAAATCGCCGGTTTTATAAAAACAATCTTAATTTAATCGTATATTAATACATTCTTATATAGTATAAAAGATGAAAATTCTACACAAGTGAGAAAATATGACAAAAGGCAGAAGAGGCTTTATGGGTAAAGCATTTGGTGCCGTCGCAGGTGTCGGCGCTGTTGCTTCACTGTATGCCATGAAAAGATCTTGGGATCCGCTCCCAAGTGTTAAAGCAGCCGGATTTACAATGGTGGATCTTACTGCGGCAGAGCCAAATGTTTTGGTAGTTGAGAAATGGAGAGGTAAACCCGTCTTTATTCTTAAGAAAACTCCCGAGATGGTAGCAGCTCAAAATGAAGAGCAGACCGCACGTGACATAGTGGTCGGTAATGATCATTTCCTGGTCTGTATCGGGTTGTGTACGCACCTGGGTTGTATCCCGGCATATCGTCCGGATAAGCATGACTTTAAATGTGCATGTCATGGTGGTGAGTTTGATGCCAGCGGTATCGATACGCTTCTACCGCCGCCGAGTCCCATGGAGATTCCTCCTTTTAAAGTAGACGGTACGACTCTCGTACTGGGTGAAGCAGGTCCGGAGTATGAGAAAATGAAATCATCCGGCATTACGGTTTAAGGGGGATTGAGATATGGCACATTTTGAAAAAGCGACAAGCGTGCATGACTGGTTAAATCAGCGCTTGGCGATCGAAAAATTTGAAAAGGTGATGATGTCGGAGTATTGGATTCCGAAAAACATCAACTTCCTCTGGGCTATGGGAATGGTTCTGGCAATGACGTTTGCCATCCTTCTTGTCTCGGGAATTTTCCTGTTGATGTACTATCAGCCGAACGTAGACCTGGCCTTTGACAGTGTAAACTATACTATTATGCAGGAAGTAGGCTTTGGATGGCTGTGGAGGCATGTACATGCCGTTGCGGCTTCGGTAGTATTTCTTATTATATATATCCATATGTTCACGGGTATCTATTACGGTTCTTACAAAAAAGGCCGTGAGATGATCTGGATCTCGGGAATGCTCCTTTTCGTAGCTTTCTCTGCAGAGGCGTTCTCAGGCTATATGCTTCCATGGGGGCAGATGTCATACTGGGCCGGAATGGTTATTACGAACCTGTTCAGTCTCGGTTCTCTGGAGCTTAACGGCATCGTCGAGTGGATCCGTGGTGACTATGTTCCTGCACAGGCATTTTTGACACGCTTCTTTATGCTGCACGTACTGTTGATCCCTGTCGCTATTCTGGCACTTATCGCTGTACACTTTTATGCACTTCGCTTTCCGCACGTCAACAACCTTGACGGTGAGTTCTTCGACTATGACGAGCAGGCAGAGCTGTATAAATCAGGAAACACAAGAGCGTCTAAAGTTATCCGTTTCGCGAATGACTTCCTGAGTAAAGATATGTTCGTTATGAGTATCTTTTTGATCTTCTTCTTCTATCTGGTGTTCTGGCAGTATGCTTTTGCCATGGATCCGGTCAACTTTGACCCGGCAGACGGTTTGAAGACACCGGCGCACATTTATCCTGAGTGGTACTTTTTGTGGTCTTATGAGATCCTGCGTCCGTTCTCGAAAGATATTGGCTTGATAGCATTCGGTTTCGCCCAGGTCATCTTCTTCCTGCTGCCGTTCCTGGATAAAAGTGATAATGTTGCACCGGCAAGTCGTCGCGGGCCGTTTAAGATCTGGTTCTGGGTGATGCTGGTTGATATGATCGTTCTGACAGCAATGGGTAAATTGCCGCCAGAGGGTATATTCAGTACGATCGGTCTTGTTGCGGCACTGGTATTTATCGGTCTTTGGGTGGTATTACCGTTTATCACCAAAATAGAAAAAAAATTATAGAGAGGAGGAAGTAATGAAAAAAGAATTAACAGTATTAGCAGTAGTTGTTTTCTTCTCGTTATTGACGTACTGGCTGGTTGAGCCTTTTGCACATGGACAGATGCATAAGCATGTAGAAAGTGAACACTTTGCCTACAATGATCTGCCTGCGCTTACCAAGACAGGAGATGCGGCCAAAGGTGCAGAAACCTTTATGGCCGGTGGCTGTATTGGCTGCCATAGTGTAAAATCTCAGGGTATGGAGACAGGAATGGATCCTGTCTCTGCAGCAGCAAGTTTCGGTGTTAATCCACCGGATCTGAGCAATGCAGGTGCACTGTATGATGAAAAATTCCTGGCGGATCTGATACGCAGTTTTACGGTGCAGGCGGAGACCTGGATCAGGAAGTAGCAGATATCGTTGCATACCTGAAGTCTATCGCAACAGAAGAGGTGACTCCGAAAGTTGCGTTTGAGAACGCATGTGGCCGATGTCACGCTATGAGATATGCAAAATGGACACAGATCGGTGAGCGTCCTAAGTTCAAGTACAAGAAAGATGAGCTGAGATTTGACGCTACCGTACTTGACTATCAGGATTACCTTACAAAATATATGGGTAAACTGCCGCCGGATCTTTCTATGTACATCAGATCAAGAAGTTTCCACTTCCTTGAGACGTTCATAGAGAATCCTCAGAGCCATCTTGAAGGAACTGCTATGCCTCGTACAGGTGTAACTGCAGAGTCTGCTGAGAAGGTACTCGAGTATCTTGACCACGTAGGTGATCCGTCACGTGCAGAAAGAACTTCTGTCGGTATCAAAGTGATGATCTATCTGCTTATTTTTGCAGTCTTTGCATATCTGTGGAAGAAACAGGTCTGGAAAGAACTTCACTAACTACTTCGACAAACTGCGGTTCTCCCGCAGCTTGTCCACCTCTCTTTAATTTACCGCTGTATATCTGAAATCCAGTTTGCCTACTTTTGTATTATCTGCCTGTAACTATTTTACAGCTTCTGTATTCTTCTGTTGTTTCCAATCTGATCCGCTGCATTTATTTTAAACGGTTACGGCATGCAGACCTCTGCCTTCACAGGAGTGACAAAAACAGAAACACCCGTAACGGGACTAAAGTCCCTGCTCCAAGACAACAGGAGTAGGGGTTTTAACCCCGTCAAAAAAGAATGATGATGAGAATAACGGGACTAAAGTCCCTGCTCCGAAAGAGACCTGGAGGAGGGGTTTTAACCCCGTTTGACAGCAAAGAAGGACCTTTTAACGGGACTAAAGTCCCTGCTCCAGGGAATGTGAGCGTCAATACTTGGAG
>MZGN01000100.1 GCA_002085085.1 Helicobacteraceae bacterium 4484_230 | reverse complement strand
TTAAGCGGCTGGCGCCATTGGTGTGCAATCATGGATATCATGTCTCCCATGGCCGCCATCTTGGACTGCTGGATCAACCGTCTTGACAGAAGGAGAGAGAATATACCGACAAAAAACATTATTACGATTGAAACAAAAATAATTCTCAACCGCTCTTCATCGATCTTTCCGGAGAGTTCGCCTATAGCTTTATTCAATTCTTCTGAAAAGTGGGTTATGTCGAATCCATAGACAAGATGCCATCCAAATGGTTTAAAATACTCTGAATAGATAAGCGCCTTGTATGAAGGAAGTTCATACCAGCCGGATTTTCTGCTCAATCTGCCCTGTATCAGTCTTGTATTTTCATCATGAATATAATCACTGGCACCTTTTGAAACAAGCAGCGGACCTCTCTCGTCAAAAACCGCGATAAAAGCGGTCTTGTCGGTCGGCATCTCGTTTAACATAAGAAGCATTGAAGTCTTCAGCTCTTCCCTTGTATAGTCTATATGCCTTCCTGTACCAAAAAACCATCCGTAATGTCCAAAATCTTTGACATACATGATCTGCCTGGCCTGGTTTTTGGCAAAACGTGTCATCAAAAAACCACTGCCTCTGCTTTTGACTATTTTAATCTCTTCTTGTATGACCAGCTTTCCATCAGCGTCTCTATAGTCAAAGATATTTACACCGTCTATCTGCTCATTTGCCGAAAGAAGATTGTTTCCTTCAATATCTGTAATCCAGATAAAATTGCGTTTTCCGTGCCACACCATCTGGTGCAGCGCATCGTTTATCTGCTGCTTGATCTGCTCCGCTGAAAGTTTGCCGTGATATTTATCGTAAATATATGCAGCCGTCTCATACGCGATATCCACCCTCTCCACAAGAGATTTGCGGATATCATCTTCTATATGGTTCTCTTTGTAATCCAGAAGAAGCCCGAGATCTTTTATAAACTCTTCACCCTGCTTCTTTTCGACATTGATAAACTCTTTCAGATAGCGCCTGCTCTCTGCTTCAAAATAGTAGTTGAATCTGTTTGCGTAGAAGTAGACGATCGCTGCAGTTACTGCTGCGAGGGTCAGCAGCGGTGCAATAAGCACCAGGCGTGGGATGCTTTTTTCACTAAAAAGCTTCATTGTCACTTTTCAATAAGAAGTATCTTCATAACCTCTTCAATCCGTTCGACGGCAGTGATGGCAAGGCTCTCCTTAACCTCATCCGGTATATCCTCCAGATCACGTTCAAAATTCTTTTTGGGTATCAATACGGTATGCACACCTGCCCTGTGTGCAGCGATCAACTTCTCTCTTAGTCCTCCGATCGGCAGGACGACTCCGCTTAATGAAAGCTCTCCCGTCATTGCGAACCCGGCACGCACCTTCTGGTTGCTCAGTATCGATGCGATTGCGGCCGCCATTGCGATACCTGCGCTCGGCCCGTCTTTCGGAGTTGCTCCGTCGGGAATATGTATATGAAGATCGTATCGCTTGTAAACCTCACTTGCATCGATTGTCAACTGCTCTTCCCTCTCCTTCAGAGTCGTCGGAATAATTGCATGATCGACCTTGACCGTCCTGTTGTCAATCATGGTTTTAACTACGCTCATAGCTATTCTGGCAGACTCTTTCATCACTTCGCCCAGACTTCCTGTAACCTGCATCAGTCCTTTGCCCTTGATCCTGATTGTCTCGATTTTAAGTACGTCACCGCCGACAGCCGTCCATGCCAGACCGTTCACTACACCAATTTTATCAACCGCATCGGCTTTATTGATTTCAAATACCTTCTTATCCATAAAGTCATCGATATTTTTGATCGATACGGATACTTTGGACAGTTTTGGATCTTCGCTGAGCCCGATAAACTCCATACGGTCCCGCAACGGCGCGGGAATACGGCCTACATCATTGGCAGTGGCAATAAATATGACATTGCTCAAATCGATATCAAAATTGAGATAGTAGTCCCTGAAACTGCTGTTTTGTTCCGGATCCAGGATCTCCAGCAGCGCTGCAGTCGGATCTCCTCTGTGTGACTGTGCCACTTTGTCGATCTCATCAAGCACGATGACCGGATTCATCTTTTTTGCATCTATGATACCCTGGACTATTCTTCCCGGCATAGCACCGATATATGTTCTGCGATGGCCCCTGAGTTCATTTACATCTTCAAGGCCGCCAAGTGCTATACGCACAAGCGGACGTTTCAGGGCAGTAGCTATCGAATTGGCAAGAGATGTTTTTCCGACTCCAGGAGGGCCTGCAAAACAGAGTATGGCCCCGCTTCCCTCTTTTGCCTTTATACCCCTGAGCTCCATCAGCTCCCTGACTGAAAAGAACTCAGCTATACGCTCTTTCGGTTTTGTCAATGAAAAGTGGTCACTCTCGAGCTGGCGTTCGACATCCTGAATGTTGAGTGTTTTCCTGGCCATATCGGCAAAAGGGATCTCCAGCGCCCATTCGAGATAGTTCTGTATCATACCGGCATCTGCAGAATCAGGATGCATACGGGCAAAGCGCTCTATCTGTTTATGTATCTCTTTGTAAGCATCTTTGCTGACACTCTCTTTGATCTCACTGAGCTTTTTACGGTACTCCTCTATCTCTTCTTCACGCTGTGTATCAAGACCAAGCTCATGCTGAATCTCTTTTAGCTGTTCTTTTAGAAAATACTCTTTGTTTGTCTGCTCCATCTTGGAGTTTACTTTCAGACGGATCTCTTTTTGCAGCTTGTTTGCCTCGATCTCTTCTATAAGATAATCAATAAGCAGCAGAGAGCGCTTCTCCATGTCCTGTTCAATAAACAGGCTGTATGCCTGCTCTTTTTTCATACTGATCGCACTGCAGATCAGGTCAATGATCCGGTTGTACTCATGGTTCTCTTCAATAGTATGAAGCAGATCAGGCGGAAAATAGTTGCTTACCTGGGAAAGAACACGCACCTTCTCCCGTATTACCTTTAACAACGCATCCATTTTCAATGCATTTACAGGCTCAGTCTCGATAGTATCGACAACTGCCTGAAACGGGCTTTGGGAAGTATGTTCTAAAATACGTGCACGTGAAAGGCCCTGAAAAAGTATCTTCACTCTTCCGTCAGGGAGTGCGACTTTACGCATGATGGATCCCACAACACCTATATCGTACATCGCTTCAAAACTGCGCTGACCCTCAAATTCCGGTTTAGTAGGACAGACAATGATCGGAAGATCGTTTTCTATCGCATATGCCGCTGCGTTAATATTACTCTCATCACCCAAAAAAAGAGGCGTAATCATAAATGGATATAAAAAAATCTGATCTTCAAATATTATCGGCAGATTTGCCGGAAAATCCGTGTAATTATCTTGTTGCATTATATATAATTCCTGAAAATATTGTAATTCAATTTAAAGTAAACCGGTTATTGCGGCCCCTGATGCTGTGGATTCAGCTCCTCCTGCCCCCGCTGTTCTCTCTGCTCCAGTGTTTCCATTTTAGCATCACTGTTTTCCAATGACCCCGAATCTATATTTGAATGGCGCGATACGACACTTTTTGTATCTGGAATGATAAACCCGTACCAACTTGCAGTTCCATCCCCCTCAAACATGCGGCGGTACCATGTGACATCGGCCGGTTCGACCTTGTCCCACTCGATCCACGGTTCAGGCTTGATGGTCCTGTAGTATGATGCGGATTTTGGCTTATCCAGACGTTCATACAGATCTGCGATAGATTCATTCAGCGATGCCTGCGCCAGATACAAAGAGGTCAGCATCGTGTCTACGATGGGGTAATAGCTTGATTTCGGATAGTTCCGCTTAAATGCGTCCCCCTCTTTTATGGCCTCTTTTATCAGCCCCTGGTCACGCCTTGGATTCGGCAGGGCCATATATTTGGCCTTGACCTTCAAAAACTCTGCATATTCACGCTCATTTACCGTTGCATAACGCTTTATATACTCATTTATAAAATGTTCTGCGAGAAGATACTCCTCGTGCTGCAGATGGGCTATCGCCATAATAATCGTCGCTTCAGGCAGAAGCGGTGAACCTATGTGTTCACTCTGCAGTGAACTGTAGTAGTTGTCCGCTTTTTCCAGATTCCCGTCGGAGACATACTTTATCATCTTTTTATACCAGTAGGCTGCCGGCTGGTTATACTCATCGAGATCTTTGGAGCATCCTCCAAACACCATAATCAATACTGCTGTCGCCATTATAATTTTTATCATTGTCTTTGGACATCTCTTCATTAAAAATTTAAAAGTAATTTTAACCAAAAGAGATTAAACGGCACCTCTAAAAATATGATTGGTCTTGACGGATAAAAAGAAATTCATAATCAAGATAGTACTTTAAAGTTACTTGAAAGAGATGACTTTACATTCAGTCTGATACGGTATAATTGCGCAAATTTAATCCGGACACCTCTTAAAGCTATTTCAAAAAAATCACTGCGTTGTATTTTAACCCAATGTGCCGATATCTTATAGTTTTCACAGGTGTCCCTTTACACAAGTGAGAATATGCAACAAGAAAACATAAACGAAACAACGGATCAGCAGCTGCCTTCTTTTGAAGACTTCGGTTTTAAAAGAGAGATAATGCAGAGTATCCGCTATGCAGGGTTCAGAGTGGCCAGCCCTATTCAGGCAAAAGCAATACCGGTCGTAATGGAAGGTCGCGATGTTGTCGGCCAGGCACATACAGGTACAGGAAAAACTGCCGCTTTCGGCCTCCCGGTAATCAACAATATGCACCTTAAAGGCGGTGTAGAAGCACTGATAATCACTCCTACCAGGGAACTTGCCAACCAGGTAAGTGATGAACTTTATAAGTACGGAAAAAAACTTGGGATCCGCACTGTTACCGTTTACGGCGGCAGCTCTTACGGCCGTCAGATCGGACTGATAGAGCGCGGCGCACAGATCGTTATCGCAACTCCCGGCCGCCTTATGGATATGCTCAGCCGTGATATGCTGCCCAATTTTACACCATCGACAGTTATCCTGGACGAAGCGGACGAGATGCTGGACATGGGCTTTCTCGATGATATCAACGAAATATTCACGTATCTGCCGCAGGATCGCCAGACACTCCTCTTCTCCGCAACCATGCCTGAGCCGATCAAGCAGCTTGCAAAACGTATACTGATAGATCCTGAGTTCATCTCTATTACAAAAGGGGAAACAACAAATAAGGATATTGCCCAGCAGTATTATGTCATAGATGAAAATGAACGTGATGATGCAATCATCCGTCTGCTGGATGCCGAAGAGACGGACAAGGTAATCGTTTTTTGCCGTACAAAAAGAGAAGTGGACCGACTCTCAAACGTCCTTTCCGCCGTCGGCTACAATGCCAAAGGGCTTCACGGAGATATGGAGCAGCGACAGCGCGAATCAGTCATCAAGGGTGTAAAAGACAATGCTATTGACGTACTTGTCGCAACAGACGTGGCCGCACGCGGTATCCATATCAATGATATCAGCCATGTCTTTAATTACCATATCCCTTTTGATCCTGAATCATACGTACACCGTATCGGTCGTACAGGGCGCGCAGGACAAAAAGGTATGGCTATCACTCTCGTAACACCGCTTGAGTTCAAAGAGTTGCAGCGTATCAAGGCCAAAGTTGGTACAACAATGGAGCACGCCTATATCCCGAGCAAGGGAGATGTCAAAGCTTCCCAACTGAACAAACTGATTGCCGACATCGAAGGACAGTCTGTCTATAATGAAGCACATACCGTTCTCGACGCGCTGAAAGAAGATTACGATCAGACACAAATTGCCTACAAACTTATATCTCTCCTTATGGAGCGCACGTCAGTCAAAGGGCCAAATACGATTGGAATAGCACCTCAGCGCCTTGAAAAGATCCTTAAAAGCATGGAGCGAAACAATCGTGGAGGCGGCGGACGCAACAGAAGAAGCAGTGGAGGCGGCAGCCGCAGATACAGCGGTAGAAACCGTAGCGGCAGCAGTCGTTCACGTTCGCACAGAAGCTGATAATTAAAATAAAATTACTTTCTCCTGCTTTTGCAGGAGTAACGAAAGACAGATCCTCATAAAGACAATAATCAAATCATCTACAAAGAAAAATTCTAAGATTATTTATTGAAAACTTATCCGACAGGCTTTTTGAGCCGCTTTTCAACCAACTCAAGAAAACCATCAAGCAAAGGAAGAGAAAGCTGGGTCTCTCTCTGCTTCTTGCCCCACATCGGCTCAGGAAAATAGCTGTCTTCCTTAAAGCGTGCCATTATATGCCAGTGTACACGGGGAAGCATATTGCCAAATGAAGCTATATTTATCTTTTCCGGGCGGTAATATTCAAGCATCGCCTTTTCTATCACATCCAGCGCTTCAAGAATTGCCCTCTTCTCTTCAGGACTACACTGGCTGAACTCTTTATAAGGCTTTTTGCTGAATACTTTCAGCCATGGTATTTCACTTTCATGAATTTCAATGAAAATGTACTCATTTTCAATTAGCGGCTTCAACTCTGTCTTCTGCCCGTCTTTTTCTATGTCTGCGTTCATCCGGGCCTACCCTCCGGTCACTATCGTGGTAGCGGCGCTCTCTAAGCTGATTTTCATGCTGAAATTCCATTTTCTTACGACGCCCGACTATATTATGACGACGGTCTCCATATATACGCCGCTGTTTTTTACGACGGTTGCGAAACTTGTCATTTCTGGTATTCAGACCTACAAACAGAATAACCGCCAGCAAAACAAGAAGGCCTATGGTCATCAAATCCATTCCGTTATCCGTTAATGGTAGAACCTGAAGTATTTCCATATTTATGTACAGTCAACACAATCTGACTGTCTTTGAGTTTCAAGGCATCTCCTACCGCTTTTATAATGCGGTAGTTTGCCTGATGGGGAATAAAATGGTCTATCTGCTCGGACAACATGCCGTTCTCCTGCAGGATCGCCTTAACATCGTTTGTCAAGGTACGCACTGCAACCTTGAATGTCTCATTGCCTCGCATCTTCATATAGCAACCGGCTTTTTCTCTGTCAGGATCATCGTGTGCAGAACCGCTTCCGCCGTTGGGAGTCATAAGAAGATCTGCAAATGCTCCATCGGCACCGGTATGAACATCTATGATAGCCTCTTCTTTGTTTTCAGTCGCGCTGATGATCGCGGCACCTGCGCCATCTCCGAAGAGAATGCAGGTCGTTCTGTCCGTATAGTCGGTGATCGCACTCAATTTTTCCGAACCGATAATCAGAACATTCTTTTTCATACCTGATTCTATAAACGCTTTTGCAATATTTAAAATATAGACAAAACCGGTACATGCGGCAGAGACATCAAAAGCGCTTACACCCTTGAGCCCAAGTTTGGAGCCTATAACAGCTGCAGTCGACGGCATATTGAAATAGTCCGGTGAGATCGTAGCGCAGATAAGCATATCGATCTCTTCTCTGTCAAGGCCGGAGCGGGCTATCGCAATCTCAGCCGCTTCGACACCCATATCGCTGGTAAATTCGTCTTCAGCTGCAATACGGCGCTCTTTAATACCTGTACGCTTCAGTATCCACTCATCTGATGTATCAACCATACCCGCAAGATCATCGTTATTTAGTATCTTCTCAGGGACATAGGCGCCGATCGACCGAAAAGCTGCATACATGGCCACTCCTTATTTTGAGCGTTGTTTTAAACTCTGCTCTATATGTCTGTTTACACCGCTATCAACAAAATTAATAGCCTGAAAAATTGCATTTTTTATCGCTGCATAGTCCATCTCTTTTTTAAGCAGTTTAAATACTTTTCTCATTAAAAGGGCGCCGGTAATCGCTACCGGGGATTTACGGATATAGTCTTTAATAAGGTGCGTAATCGTGCTGGCAACGCCTTCTGATGATTTCAGAACGAGATTACCTATAAAACCGTCACACACGACGACATCACATGAGCCATTAAATATGTCCCTTCCCTCAACATTCCCCTTGAAGCCTTCCATCCCCTGCAGAAACCTGAAAGTCTCTTTGGTTACCTCATTACCCTTGCTCTCTTCTTCACCGTTTGCCAGAAGACCGATACTCGGAATATTGATCTTCAGGATATCGTGCGCATAGTATTTGCCCATGATTGCAAACTGTTCCAGATGTTCGGCTTTACAGTCCACATTGGCTCCAACATCAAGCAGGACAGTTCGTTTTTTTTTCTTATTTGGCATAAGAGTGACCAGAGCAGGACGAAGAACATTCTTAAGACGTCCGAGTCTAAGCAGGGCTACCGACATCGTTGCGCCGCTATGGCCGGCGGAAACAACTGCATCGGCATCAGAGTTTCTTACAAGTTCAACAGCTTTATATATACTGCTGTCTTTACGCTTTAATGCATCTGTTGCAGCGTCAGACATATCTATAATGTCTTCAGCTTCGACAATTGAAATCTTGTCTTTAAAACCACTTGGTATCAAAGGCAAAATTTCTCTGCTTCGTCCTACCAGAATCGCGTTGAATTTACGTGCTTTCAGTGCTTCAATGCATCCTTTTACGATTGGCTCGGGACCGAAATCCCCGCCCATTGCGTCTATTGCGATTCTGGCAGCCAATTACTTATACTCGCCGGTAGTAGGGTTAACGTGGTGAGGCATTTTATATGTGCCGTCTGCATCTTTAACCGGACGAGCCAGTTTAATCTTGTAATGTGTTCTTCGTTTTGCGGAACGTGCATGCGATACACGTCTTTTAGGTACTGCCATAATTAATTCCTTTCTCTATTTTTTGCAGTTATCACATCTGTGATAATCATTTTTGATCAATTCGATCTCCGAGTGCAAAATCTCATCCATATCTATGATAGACGAATCTATTTCGACGATATCGTATTTGTCATCCGCACCGCTGTAAGCGCCTTCATGGAGCAGAAGTTCCACTTTTTCATCCAGTATTATATCAAATGGTTCGGCACACAGATCGCACGGAACTTTAAAAGACCCGCTTAATTGTGCCTTCATCAGGATAAAACCCTGCTTATAAGCCGACACTCTTCCCTTTAACGCTGCCTTGTCAGAAGTTACTTCAAACTCCTGATCAAGATTTCGCCTAAACGCAATGTTCATTGAAAGTTATGAGATCTCTCTGTCCGCAAAGAAAAAACTGATCTCGATCGCTGCGTTTTCAGCAGAATCACTTCCATGAACGGCATTGGCATCTATATTTTCGGCAAAATCTGCACGAATCGTACCGGCTGCTGCCTCTTTCGGATTTGTTGCACCCATAAGTTCACGATTTTTTGCAATCGCATTTTCACCCTCGAGTACAGATACGACTACAGGTCCGCTGATCATAAAATCTACCAGATCATTAAAGAAAGGGCGTTCTGCGTGGATCGCGTAAAAAGTTTCAGCATCCTTGCGGGAAAGTTGCATCTTTTTGGTTGCTGCGATTTTCAGGCCATTGCTTTCAAAACGATCCAGGATCTTACCGATAACACCTTTTGCTACTGCATCAGGCTTGATAATAGACAATGTTTGTTCCATATACTGCTCCATTTGTTTCAGTCAAAATTTTCAGGATGTGATTATATCTAAATAAATTTTATTTAAGTTGAAAGGAAATTGCTGGAAAGAAAGTTGACCGCAACGCAAAATGCGGCGGTCGGTATAATACTACTCGACAACAGGCTCTTTGTTAGCGCGCTGCTCTTCTGTAATATCTTCGCGGTGCTCAGGACTTTCGCCTATAGCGTCCCATGTAATACACCCTTCTGTAGGACATGCAGTAGCACATGCAGGCTCATCGTGGTGACCTACACACTCTACACACTTGTCAGCATAAACATAGTAAGTCTCCTCACCCGTCGGGTTATCATCTTCATCTACGATCGCCTCTACCGGACACTCGTCAATACAAGCACCGCAGTTAATACATGTATCATTAATAAATACTGCCATAATTTAAACTCCTGTATGTAATTTCGAGATTAACTATACCAACAAGATTTTTAAACGTACATAAAAAGTCAAAGCAAGTCACGGCTATCGTCTCATTTGTTACGCAATCATCTTAAAAACCGGATCAGACAAAAATCCTGCATATACTTATATGCCAAGATTTTTCCGGATCTCTTCTGCCTTGTCAGTTTTTTCCCATGTAAATTCCGGCAGTTCACGGCCAAAATGGCCGTATGCCGCAGTTTTTTGATAGATAGGTCTCAAAAGGTCCAAAGTGTCGATAATACCTCTGGGCGTCAAATCAAAAACCTCTTTGACGCAAGCCTCTATTTTAGCCTCCTCAACAACACCTGTGCCATGCGTATTTACCATAATGGAGGTCGGCTTCACTACCCCTATTGCATATGACACCTGGATGGTAGCCCTTTCACATGCACCTGATGCAACCAGGTTCTTTGCAACGTATCGCGCAGCATATGCAGCTGAACGGTCTACTTTGGTAGTCACTGCTCAGCATGTCGGCAGGAATGACTTTTTTTATCACCTCTTCTATTATATCTCTATGGATTCTCTCCTGTGAGATATTGTCGTGGTGCTGAGTAGAGACAACAACCGTCTCCACAGACACGGGTTTGTCGTCAACATATCTGATACTGATCTGTGCCTTGCCGTCAGGGCGCAAATAGGGAATAATCCCTTCCTTGCGGACTTTGGCAAGCCGCTCTGTAAGACGGTGCGAAAGATAGATAGGAAGGGGCATTAAAACTTCCGTCTCCTTACAGGCATAACCGAACATCAGCCCCTGATCACCTGCACCCAGCTCTCCGTTTGCCTGATCGACACCCTGGTCAATATCGGGAGACTGCTCACCAATAGCATTTAACACTGCGGCTGAACGGTAATCGAACCCGTATGTTGCATCTGTATATCCAATCTCTTTGACAACTTTTCTTACGATCTCCTGCATCGGAGTGTATGCTGTTGTCTTCAGCTCCCCGGCTATAACGCAAAAGCCGTTGGAGACCAGTGTTTCACATGCCACATGGGCATTTCTGTCTTTTGAAATAATGTCATCCAAAATAGCATCGCTGATCTGATCGGCCATCTTGTCAGGGTGCCCTTCTGTTACAGACTCAGAAGTAAAAATATACTCTTTTGTCATCGATTTCCTTCATAAATAAAAAGTTTGAAATTATACCTGAATACTAATTAAGTTTTTTATCTAATATTTTTGTTAAGGATAATTTTTTTCCTTTATGATAAAATTGCACCCAAATTTAATATACGGAGATTTTAATGTTAGTAACAAACAAAGCACCTGACTTTACAGCAACAACGGTAATGGGCAACAACGAGATCAAGGATGATTTCAACCTGTATGAGAATTTTGGCGAAAACGGTACTGTACTGTTTTTCTATCCACTTGACTTTACGTTCGTATGTCCATCAGAGATCATTGCGTTTGATCACCGTCTTGAAGAGTTCAAATCACGCGGTATTGAAGTGATCGGCGTCTCTATAGACTCGCAGTTCAGCCACTTCGCATGGAAAAACACACCTGTAAATGAAGGCGGTATCGGCCAAGTTCGTTACCCGCTTGTAGCTGACCTTACAAAAGAGATCTCTAAGTCTTATGATGTTCTTCTTGATGGCGGCGTTGCGCTTCGCGGATCATTCCTGATCGACAAAGACGGTACAGTCCGCCATGCTGTCATTAACGATCTTCCTCTTGGCCGTAATATCGACGAAATGATCCGTATGGTCGATGCTATGCTTTTTACCAACGAGCATGGTGAAGTATGTCCTGCCGGATGGCACAAAGGTGAAGAAGGGATGAAAGCGGACACTGATGGTGTTGCCGAGTATCTTGCAAAACACGAGAGCGAACTCTAAAAAATATTTACAGTTAGCTCTGAAGTGCCATAAGGCACTTCGATATCCGGCTTTTCAATACAGCTTCCGCCGGGTTCAATTTACAACAATCGCTTTTGAAAAACTCTCCAAACCGCTTTGCAGCAATATTTTTACCTTCATAATAAATATGTGTACGTCTATGGTACTGATCTGCGCATTGGCGCCGGCAAGATCCGCAGTTGCCCGGCTAAGCTCATCGGCACCGGCCAGCTGATTGTCAAAACGCCCTTTGGTCAGATCATAATAAGCCTGCTGTGCCTTCTGCTGGGCAACGGCACTTTTGCGTTTGATGTTGAGTGCTTTCAACTGTTGAAAAGATGTATTTAGATCGGTAAGCACCCTGTTGGTATAATCAGTCAGCTTTGTCTTTGCCGAAAGCACCTGCAATTTCGCCGCCTCGATACGCCTTTTGTCACTCAAACCGCTAAAAAGATTCCATTTGGCTTCGGCACCGATATAGCTCTGGTCGGCATTCATATATCCGTCACCGTCAAGTTCAATAGTATCGCCTTGATGTTTGAGCGCGGCAGCAATGCCTATGCCCGGATAATAACGGCTCTGCGCCAGCGTTACCTGTGATTGCGCTATGCCCATGGCACTCCTGAGAGCACGTATATCCTCGCGCTGTTTTGCAGACTCGACAAGTATGTTCTTGTCAAGAAGAAGGTCGTATTGGCCCAACGGTTCACAGCTCTCTACCGGCTCATTGACAAGATAGCTTATGTTTGCCAGCGCTTTTGTACGCTGCGAGCGCAATTCGGTAATCGACGATTCTATCTCATAAAATTTTGCTTCTATATTATACAGATCCGCATCGTCCAGCATTCCTGCCTCATTAAGCCCTTTGGCTTTTTTATAAGAGGAGTGGAGTGCCTCTTTGGCATCCTTCTGTGCCTTGATCGCATTATCGAGTGCCAAAACGGCACCATACAGCTCGCTGGCTTTCAGGTAGAGGTTGCGTTTGAGATCAGCCACCTGCAGGGATGCCTTCCTGGCTTCGAGTTTTGCGCTCTCCACCTGTGCGCTTTGGGAAAAACCGGTAAAAAGAGGATACCGCAATACAAGCTCACCGACATACCTGTCTTTTGTCCCCATCGGTGCAAGCTGCGGCGGTACACCGGGCAGATAAAAGGTTATTGTAGGTGTTTCATTCAGCCGCACATATGAGAGCGAAGCATCCAGTGTCGGCAGCTGGGTATCCCAGACACTGTCATAATTTTTATATGCTGCTTTTTCAAGCTGTCTGGCACTTTTAAGCGTTAAAGAGTTCGAGACGGCCAGCATCACCTCTTTATAGCTTTGAGCCTGTACATCAAGTACGAAAAGCAGAGAAATTGCCAACAGGTATTTCACGACTGACCTCCCTTGGTTTGTTTGGTAAAAAATGGAAGCGGAACAAACAGTAAAACGATAAAAATCGAACCGAACAGTGCCCAGTAGCCTGCATTTAAAAAAATATCATGAAAGGCATATGAAGATGACATTATCGCCTCATACTGCATCAGTGCGGCTTTAGCCTGGTCAAATGTCATGTAAG